>JBGAIL010000098.1:0-19469 GCA_044225565.1 Steroidobacteraceae bacterium
CGTCGAAGTGAACTGGGCGAGCGCCTACGACCGGCAGGGTCGACCCATCGAGAGGGCCGAGGCGCGCTCGCACGACCGTCCCTACGACGCCATCCCCGGCCCGAACGGCGCGCACAACTGGCACCCCATGGCGTTCAGTCCGCAGACGGGCCTCGCGTACATTCCTGCGCAGAACCTGCCGTCGACGCTGATGGTGGACCACTCGTGGTCGTACAACTCGAATCGGCCCGGCCAGGTGCATTCAGGGCTCGGCTGGAACGTGGGCGCCTTCGTCAACAAGGTGCCGCCCTCCAGTCTGCCGTTCGGCCGCCTGATCGCCTGGGATCCGTTGAGACAGAAAGAAGTATGGCGGTACGAGCATGTCTCGCCATGGAACGGCGGCACCCTCGCGACGGCTGGAAATCTCGTGTTCCAGGGTACGGCGGACGGCCGTTTCATGGCTTTCGATGCGACGACGGGCGAGCCGCTGTGGCAATCGCCGACCGGAAGCGGCGTGATCGCCGCGCCGGCCACTTACCGGATCGATGGCAAGCAGTACGTGTCGATCGCGGTAGGCTGGGGAGGCATACAAGGCCTCGCGAGACGCGCCACGGACTATGAGAGCACGGGCAGGGTCTTCACGTTCGCGCTGGGCTCGCGAGCGCCCATGCCCGGGTTCATCGCGTATCGACAGGGCGCATTGCTGTCGGGCGTGTCGTACGACCCGGGCCAGGTACAGGCAGGCAAGCTGCTGTACGTCAGTCATTGCGTGATGTGTCATGGCGTGCCTGCCGTCGATCGCGGTGGCGCCATCCGCAATCTGGGCTACTCGCAGGCCGCGTTGATCGAGAACCTGGACCGGATCCTGTTCGGCGGGCCCTTCACGTCCCTGGGGATGCCCGACTTCACCGGCCGGCTCGAGCCGGACGACGTCGGGAAGATCAAGGCTTTCATCCAGGGCACGGCCGACACGGTGCGCGCGAGGTCGAGCGCGCCGATACCTCAGTCACCGAACCCCTGAGACGGATCGCTTCGACGCCGGCAACCTCAAACGTAGGTATCGAGCAGCCTGAGCTCGGACAGGGTGGAGCGGGAGGCAGGGGAGGCCTCCGCCGTGGAATCGATGACCGAAGAGCGCGCGTTCGGCACTGCCGCACGCCCTTGCTGCCGCGGCGCCTCCTTGAACACGCCGGCGTCGGCCAATACGAGACCTTGCGAAGCGAACATCTCGCGCAGCCTTGGCAA
Source organism: Steroidobacteraceae bacterium (assembly GCA_044225565.1). GTDB lineage: Bacteria > Pseudomonadota > Gammaproteobacteria > Steroidobacterales > Steroidobacteraceae > CAVXAE01. Next base: position 1,225 of record JBGAIL010000098.1, read on the forward strand.
CGTCTGTTCGAGCGCGGCCCGGGTGTCGGCATGGGCGGCGCCGAACCATACGTTCGTGCCCGCATCGCCCGTGGAGATGCGCACCTCCAGCGGACCGAGGTGCTCTGGAGAGAGTTTCAGTGAGGCCGCGTCCCGGCCCTGCTGCATCATCCAGGCGATCTCGTCACCGAGCTGCCGCGTCCAGGCGTGGGTGCCCACGGGTGCGCGAAGCTCGCGCGGCGCCGGATCCAAAGCGGTCTGCGCATGCGCCGCCAGCGTGTGCAGTTGAGTGGGCAGCGCGTTGGACGTGGAATTGGTGGAAGCACTGGTGGCCGATGCGGAGGCATCGTCGGCCTTGAGCAGGGAGTCCGCGGCCTGAAGGCTTTGTGCCGACGCTGGAGGCGCGAGGCGCGCGACCAGGTCCGCCATGGCGGTGTCCGATTGAGCCGCGCCCTGCGGGAGTGAGGGCGTTGCGGCCTTGCCGCCACCGAGCGATTCGATGAGCGTATCGCCGACGGACTGCTCCTTGTCGCTCTGCGCCGTCGCGGCAGGCTGAGGGGCGGGAATCGGCAGGCCAGCGAGGGCCAGCGCAGCGAGCAACTCATCGTCGTCGGTCGCGTCGTCCTTGGAATCGAGCTGGGAATCGCCGTCTTCGGTGGGCTCGAACAGCTCCGCGAGCTCCGGGACCTGCGTAGTGTCGGGCGTGCTGACCGAAGGCGCGGCTTTCGAGGGCAGCACCGCTGCGGCGAGCGCGTTGATGTTGGCCAGCAGCGCCGTGAAATCGATGGTTCCACCCGGCGATGCGCCGGCCGTCGCAGGCGCGTTCGATTGCGCGATGGACGCAGTGGCAGGGGAGGCGGCGGTCTTAAGGGGCACGGGCATGGAGTCCACCATTCGAGATGCGTTGGGCGCGCTCGTCCGACTCGCGCTGCTCATGTCGTTCGTAGGTCCGCTGTTCCTCGTCCTGCCAGCGCTTGACGATGCGTCCCAAGGCTTCGGCACGCTGCGCGGCGCTCTGCCAGATGCGAAGCTCGGCATCGCGCTCCGCGCGGACGCGGAACACCGTCTGTGATTGCTGGCGCACGGCGTCGGACAGCCGGGCGAGGAAAGCCTGATAGTCGCGGAGGCCGGCGGCACCGATGCCATGGCTCGCGCGGGCGGCGAACTCGCGGGCATAGTTCGCCTGGTAGCTCTCGAGCTCGGTGAGGCGGGTCTCGCATTCGTTGACCCGCTTCTCCGTGCGGGCGAGCTGCTCGGCGCGGCGGCGCTCCTGGTCCTCGACGACGTTCTGGACCATCTTCAGGCGCTGTGCCCGCTTCATGAGGCCTCCATGAGCTCGGTTCTGGCCGAGGCATCTTCAGCCAGAGTGTCCTTGAGCGCTGCGAGGCTCGTCGCAAGATCGACTCGCTCGTGCATGTCCTGGGCGAGGAATTTCTGCATCTTCGGCCACAGCGCGATGGCGGCGTCGACGCGTGGATCGCTGCCGCGCTGATAGGCACCGATCGCGATCAGGTCGCGATGATGCTCGTAGGTGGCCAGGGTCTGGCGGAACCGCCGCGCCAGGGCCGACTGCGCCGCGGGCACGATCTCGTGCATCGCGCGGCTCACGGAGGCTTCCACGTCGACGGCAGGGTAGCGGCCGCTTTCGGCGATGCGCCGGGACAACACGATATGTCCGTCCAGGATGGCGCGCGCCGCATCGGCGATGGGATCGTTCTGGTCGTCGCCTTCGGCGAGCACCGTGTAGAAGGCCGTGACCGAGCCGCCTTTGCCGGTGCCGTTTCCGGCGCGCTCGACGAGTTGCGGCAGCCGGGCGAACACGGAGGGCGGATAGCCCTTGGTGGCGGGAGCTTCGCCGATGGCGAGGCCGATCTCGCGCTGCGCCTGGGCGAAGCGCGTGAGGGAGTCCATGATCAGCAGGACGTTCTTGCCGCGATCCCGGAAATACTCCGCGATGGCGGTGGCGAGCCAGGCACCGTGCAGGCGCATGAGCGGCGGATTGTCCGCCGGCGTCGCGACGACCACGGCGCGCTTGCGGTCCTTCGGACCGAGGATGCGCTCGACGAATTCCTTCACTTCGCGGCCGCGCTCGCCGATGAGCCCGACCACGATGATCTCTGCGCTGGTATAGCGCGCCATCATCCCGAGCAGCACGCTCTTGCCGACGCCGCTGCCCGCGAAGAGCCCGACGCGCTGGCCGCGGCCGATGGTGAACAGCGAGTTGATGGAGCGGATGCCTACGTCCAGCGGCTCGGCGATGGGCTGGCGGGCGAGCGGATTGATCTGCTGTCCCATGATGCGCACGCGGTCTTCGCATTCGAGCGGGCCGAGCCCGTCCAGCGGTTGCGCGGCGCCGTCGACGATGCGACCGAGCATCTGTGGCCCGACCGGCACCGCGCCCGCGCGCTGACGCGGAACGACGCGCGAGCTGGGCTCGAGACCGTGCGCATCACCAGTGGGCATGAGATAGAGGCGATCGCCGGAGAAGCCGACGACTTCGGTCTCGACGCGCGCGCCGCTGCTCGCGATGACGTCGCAGTAGTCGCCGATGGCCGCCTGGCAGCCTACCGCTTCCAGCGTCAGGCCAACCATGCGGGTGAGATAACCTTCGACGGGCGGGGGCGCGATGCGCTCCACATTGCGTACGTGTCGCGCGAGCCGCTCGCGCCACAGCGCGTTTCGTTGCGCATTGTTCATTTGAGCGGCTCGCTGGCCGTGCGGTCCGGCGTGCGCTCATCTCCGAGCGCGGCGGCCACGATGGCGTTCAGGCGGCTGTCGAATCGCGCATCGATCTGTGAATTCTCGGTGCGCAGCAGGCACCCGCCGCGGCTCAAGGCCGGGTCTTCCACGATGGACCATGCGCGGTCCGCTGTAGGCTCGGCGAGATGCTCGCGCACGACCGCCGCATCTTCCGGATGCAGCTGCACGCGAATATCCCTCGCCGAAGCGGGCAGGCGTGCAACGGATTCGCGGATCACTGCGACGATCTGGGCAGGATCCGTCTTCAGCTCGCGCCGCAGGATCTGTTTGCCGACCGTCACTGCGAGCAGGGTGAGCTGGCGTTCCACCTCGGCGTCGAGCTCCTCGAGCGGTTTGGCGAGCAGCTTGAGGATCGCATCCAGGCGCGTGACGCGCGCCTTGAGCTGATCGATCTGCGTCTGCATCTCCGCCTTCGCGGCGGCCATGCCGGCCTGGTATCCGCGGGCCTGGTTCGCACGCTCGAACGGGTCTGCGTTCGCAGGCTGGTCCGCGCGGCGGCTGATGATCGGCCCTTCGACCGTGGGCAGCTGCCAGCGCGAGGCGTTTTGCGGATCAGACATACTCTTCGCCCTTGCCGCCGAGCGCGATGGTGCCGTCCTCGGCGAGCTTGCGCGCCATCGCCACGATTTCCTTCTGCGCCGCTTCCACTTCCGAGAGCTTCACGGGGCCCTTGGCCTCGAGGTCGTCCTTGAGCATCTCGGCCGCGCGCTGCGACATGTTCTTGAAGATCTTCGCCTTCAGGGCATCCTCCGCGCCCTTCATGGCGATGAGCAGCTTGTCGCTCGGCACCTGGCGCAGCAGCTCCTGCATGCCGCGGTCGTCGACCTCCATGAGGTTGTCGAACACGAAGATGAGGTCCTGGATGCGCGAGCCGAGCGCCTCGTCCGCCTCCGTGATGGATTCCATCAGCGGCTGCTCGTCGCTCGGGTCGAGCCCGTTGATGATGTCGGCTGCGGCCTTGGCGCCTCCGAGGGCGGAGCGCTTGCCGCTCGATTTGCCGGCGAACTGCTTCTCCATGATGTCGTCGAGCTCGGAGAGGGCGCTCGGCTGCACGCCGTCCAGCATGGCGATGCGCATCACCACGTCCGGGCGGATCAGGGAGGGCAGCTCCGCGAGGATCGCGGCCGCCTGGTCCGCATCGAGATAGGCGAGCACGATGGCGATGATCTGGGGATGCTCGTGGCGGATGAGCTCCGCGACGGAGCGGGCATCCATCCACTTGAGCGCCTCGAGGCCCTTGCTCGAGGGGCCGAGGTTGATGCGCTCGATGACGCTCGAGGCCTTGTCGGCGCCCAGCGCCTCCACCAGCACGCGGCGCAGGAACTCGTCGGAGCCTACGCCGACGGAAGTCTGGGTCTCGGCGTCCGCGGAGAAGGCGGCGAGCACCGAGGTGACTTCCTGACGGGTCACGTTGGTGAGGCGCGCCATGGCCGTGCCGATGCGCTGAACTTCGCGCGCCGCCATGTGCTTCAGCACCTGCGCAGCTTCCTGCTCGCCCAGCGTCAACAGCAGGATCGCGGCCCTGTCGGTGCCGTTGCGGGTTTCGGCCGGAGCTTCACTCATCCGTGGCCACCCACGACTTCACGACCTGGGCGACCCGTTTGGGATCCTGGTTCACCATCGTGCGTGCCTGCGCGAGCTGCTGCTCGTAGGCCAGCGGCGGGTTCGCCCCGGCCTGAGCCATCTGCACGCGGATCGCTTCGGCCTGCGCCGCGGCGACCGGGGCTTCACGGCTCTGTGCGAGCAAGCCCTTCACCAGCGGGCGCACCACCATGAAGATGAGGAGCAGCAGGACGAGGAGGCCGGCGACGAGCTTCGCGATGTCCTGCACCAGCGGGCGCTCCCACAGCGGTACGGACTCGATCTCGCCTTCCGGTACCGGGTCCGCCGGATGGAACGAGGAGTTCACGACGTTGACGCTGTCACCGCGGTCGGCGTTGAAGCCGACGGCGTCCTTCACGAGCTGGGTGATGCGTGTGAGCTGCTCTTCGGTGAGCGGGGTTTCCGTCACCTTGCCATCCTTGTCCGTGGTGCGCACGTTGTCGATGAGCACCGCGACCGTGAGGCGCTGCAGGCGCCCTGACGGCGTGCGCGTGTAGCCCAGCGTGCGGTCGATCTCATAAGTGCGCGAGGCCTCGCGCGAAGTGTTGTCCGGCGTGGTGGCCGCGGCGGAAGCGGCTGCGGTGGCAGCGGCCTGCGCGGCTGCCGCCTGGCCTGCTGTGGCGGGGGGAGCTGCAGCTGGCGGCGGCGGCGCGGTGGCAGCGGCCGGGGGGAGGGCAGTGCCCGGCACCGGTGGCTGGTTGGTGAGTGCGCCTGGCACGCCGCCCAGCGAACCTTCCTTGCTCGTCTGCTCCGAAGTCTGCTCCGTGCGCACGATCTGGCTGTTGGGCCGATACTGCTCGCGGGCTTCCTCGGTAACGGAGTTGTCCAGCTGCGCTACGACCTGCGCGCGCACCCGATCGGGGCCCACGAAGGGCGTGAGAATGCTCTTGATGCGCTGCGCGTAGTCCTCTTCGAGGCGCTGGGCCATCTCGAACTGTTGCTGCCGCTGCGCTTCCTCGGTGTCGGACTGCGGGGCCGAAAGCAGCCGCCCCTGCTGGTCCACCACCGTGACGTGCTCGGCATCGAGTTGAGGGATGCTGGAGGCGACCAGGTTCACGATGGACTGCACCTGCCCCTGCTCGAGCCGCCGGCCGGCCTTGAGCTGCACGAAGACGGAAGCGCTGGCGGGACGCTGGTCGCGCACGAATGCGGATTCGCGTGGGACTGCGAGGTGCACGCGCGCGCCTTCGACGGGGCGGAGGCTGGCGATGGTGCGCGCGAGCTCGGTTTCGAGCGCGTGCTGGTAGCGTGCGTTCTCCATGAACTGGCTGACGCCGAAGCCCGGATCCTTCCCCATGACGGCGAAACCGCCGTTGCCCTCGGGCAGGCCTTCGCCGGCGAGCTTGAGGCGCGCGTCGTTGAGCCGTTCCTGGGCCACGGCGATTCCGTTCGGGCCCTCGAGTCGATAGGGAATGCCCGCGGAGTCGAGCGATTGCGCAACTGCCGCCTGGTCGTTGGTGGAGAGGTCGCCGTAAAGCAGGCTGAACGTGGGCCCGCGCGTCCACAGCACGATCATCACGCCGGCGGCGACGGCCGCGGCGACGCCGATCAGGAGCAGCAGTGGCTTCAGTCCCGCGGGAATGGGCGAGTACCGCGGCAGGGTGGCAGCTTCAGCGCTCACGACGAACCCTTCGCTTCTGAGCTACGTGTGCCGGGCTCGATTTGCGAGCCCGCTGGAAGTTGCACGCAGCGCATGGAAAGTGCGAGGCGCGCGGGGAGGACATTCTTGTTCACGGCTGGGGTCTCGCTCAGATCGGCATGTTCATGATTTCCTGGTACGCGTTGACCAGGCGGTTGCGCACTTCGGTGACGGCGCGGAACGACACGCTCGCCTTCTGCATCTCGAGCATCACCTGCGGCAGCTCGACGCCGGGCGCGCCTTTCTGGAAGGCGGTGGCGAGCGCATCCGCGCTCTGCTGGGTCTGGTTGACCTGGTCGATGCCCTGGCGCATCAGGTTGGCGAACTCGCTGGCGCCGCTCTTGTTTATTGACTGAGGGCCGACCGCCGCGGCGTTGCCGAGGGCGCCTGCGGCGGCGGGGCCGCCGTTGACCTTGGCTTGAGCCGAGATCGAGCGGATCTGCGCGAGCACGTTGTTGATGTCCATCTGGCTCATCGTCTGCTTCCTGCGGTCACGCGGCGGGCACGTCGACGCCGGCTTCGCGGAGCCGTGCCAGCTTGTGGCGCAACGTGCGAGGGCTGATACCCAGCTTCTCGGCCGCCTCGCGCCGGTTGGCGTGGCCGTCGCGCAGCGCTTCGAGAATACGTTCCTTTTCGAGCTGGTCCAGCGAGTCCGCGAGCGAGGCGCTGGTGTCTTTCTCGGCCGGCTCCGGCGCCGCGCCCTCGTTCAGCAGCTCGAACTGGATGTGCTCGGGCTCGATGACGGCTCCGTTCACGAGGATCAGCGCACGCTGCAGGAGATTGTCCAGCTCGCGCACGTTGCCCGGCCACTGATAGGTGAGCAGCAGGTGGGCAGCCGCCGCGCTCAACGCGGGAATGCGCTTGCGCGTGCGGCAGCGCGCTCCGAGCAGCTGCATGGCGAGCGGCAGCACGTCTTCGCGGCGCGCGCGCAATGGCGCGATTGCGAGAGGGAATACGTTGAGCCGATAGTAGAGGTCTTCGCGGAAGCGGCCTGCAGCCACTTCCTCGCGCAGGCGACGGTTGGTGGTGGCGAGCACGCGCACGTCGAGCTGAACGGGTGTGCGGCCACCGAGCCGCTCCACTTCCTTTTCCTGCAGCACGCGCAGCAGCTTCGCCTGCAGGCTGAGCGGCATCTCCGTGATCTCATCGAGGAGCAGGGTGCCGCCCTGCGCCTGCTCGAACTTTCCGGCGTGCGTGTTGAGCGCGCCCGTGAAGGCGCCGCGCTCGTAGCCGAACAGCATCGCCTCGAGCATGGACTCGGGAATCGCCGCGCAATTGACAGCCACGAACGTGCCGCGGGCGCGATCGGAATGGCGATGAATGTATCGGGCCAGCACTTCCTTGCCGGTGCCGGACTCGCCGACGATCAGTACCGTGCAATCGCTTGCGGCAACGCGCCGCGCGAGGTCCGCGAGGCGCTGCGAGCTCGGGGCGCAGGCGACGAGCTCCGCTTCCTCGCGAGAGGGTGGCGCGTTCGTGCCGATGGTTGCGATCGATGCTTCGGTCATTCAGCCCCCGAGTGCCGGAGTGGCACGGAGGACTGGATTGCAAAAGGCGTGCCCGGTTTATCGGGCGGTCAAAGCGTGAGGCGCTTCACACGATGCGGCAGGTTTCTGCCGCGCGACGTCAATCTTCCGTCGCGAGTCCGCCGCCTTCGAGACTTCCGTTCTCGATCGCGGCAGTGTCGATGCTCAGCTTGCGAAGCTTCTCGACGAGCGTGGTGCGGCGCAGGTTGAGCAGGCGCGCAGCATGGGCCACGACGCCGTTGGAGCGATCGAGAGCCTGCACGACGAGGCGACGCTCGATGTCGAGCAGGTGGGCCCGCAGATCGATGCCTTCCTCGGGCAGGTCGGCGAGAGCAGGGGGCGTCGAGGGGCTGGCGGCCGATGGCGTCGCCAGATCCTGTTGCGGCTCGGAGGCTTCGTCGGCTTGTGTCTGCCACACGCCCGTGGGCTCGGAGAAGGCCTGGGCCGCGGCCTGCGCCGCTTCGAGATCGAATTCCCAGCGGGAGGTCGGCGAGTCGCCGATCCAGTCCGCGGGGCGGTATTTCGCGGGCAGCTCGCCGATGCCGGCCGTGCGGTTGGCGCACACGATGGACAGGCGCTCGATCAGGTTCGCGAGCTCACGCACGTTCCCGGGCCAGCGATAGACGCCCAGCGCTTCGAACACGCGCGGCGAGAGCTGTACCTGCCCGCGACCTTCCGCGATGTTGTGCGCGATGAAGTCCCGTACCAGCAGCGGCAGATCTTCGAGCCTTGCGCGCAGAGCGGGCATCTCGATGGGAAAGACGTTGAGACGGTGGAAAAGATCCTCGCGGAAGGTGCCTGCCGCGATCGATTCCTCGAGGTTGCGATGCGTGGCGGCGACGATGCGCACATCGCAACGGATCGGCGTGTGGTTGCCGACGCGCTCGAACACGCGCTCCTGCAGCACGCGGAGCAGCTTCACCTGCATCGTGGGGCTCATGTCTCCGATTTCGTCGAGGAACAGTGTGCCTCCCTCGGCGATCTCGAAGCGGCCCTTGCGCGTGGCGACCGCGCCGGTGAACGAGCCTTTCTCGTGGCCGAAGAGCTCGCTCTCCAGCAGGTCTGCGGGGATCGCACCGCAGTTCACGGCTACGAACGGACGCTGCCGGCGCGGGCTGAGATCATGGATGGCATGGGCAGTCACTTCCTTGTCCGTACCGGACTCGCCGAGTACGAGCACGGTGGAATCGAAGTCCGCCACCTGGCGGATGAGCGCGATGACTTCGCGGATGGCGGCCGACGTGCCGGTAGGCAGGTTGACTCGCGAGCGTTCCACGCTCGTCATGGCATTGCGCGCGATCGCGGGATGCGGAGTGCAGGCATTCTCGCCTGGTGCGTGCGTTGATTGTGGTGCCGCCATTTACGCTCCATGAAAGGTCGGTCCGCCAATCCTTCCGCGAGCCGTCCGGCTCGCGCCGTCTAGGGGACGCATTGTTGACTTAACTCGGCGGGTCATGTTGTGAATTGAATCCGGTCTCGGCGCCGGCATTTCCCCTGTCATGTGAAGGCAGTCACATTTCGTCGCGATCCGGCCGGGTCAGCCCGGCCCGTGCCCGCGGCGCGGCTGTCGGGAGCCGGCTACTTTGCGGCGGTGGCGGCGGAACGCGAGCTTCTCGATGAGATCGGCCGTGGCGTCACCGGGTGCGGCGAACTTCAGGTTCACCTCGCCATTCGGCTCGGATTTCGTCACGCGTCCGTGCAGGCGCACCGGCTCGGCGAGCGCGTCGTGCAGGTAGATCTCGAGCACCCCCTGCGAGCCGGGCTTTGGTACGGCGTTCGTGGGCGCCCGGAAGGTGGCGCCCAAGGCGTTGAAGCGGATGGGCAGGGGTTTCGGCCGTGGGTGACTCGACGCGAGGATCTTGCCCACGAGGTCCAGCAGGAGATTGATCTTGAGGTCGATGCGGACGAGGTCCGCCGAGTGCGGCGAGTTCTCCTCGGGCTTTTCACCCGTGCTGTGCTCTTCCAGCGCAGCACAGGCCTGTAGTACGCGCAGGTTGCTGTTGGTGTAGGCCGCGGCCATGTCGCTGTCGGGCTCGTCAGCCAGGGGTCGCCAGGCGACAGGGAGCACGTCCTCGTAGGCGAGCTCCTCGTAGAGAATTATGGTGTCCGAGCCGTCGTAACTCACTGCTGCGCTCCCCTCGCGATGCCGATTGTGGCTCAGATCGCGTCGCGGCGCAGCTTCCGCGCGACTTCAGCGTGCGCCGGGTCGCAGAGCGCGAGCCTCGCTAGGGAGGGTGATCCACGCGCTGCGGATCTCGTTGAGCAGCTGCGTCACTTCGTCAAGCAAGGCGACGCGGTTGCTGAGGTTCGCCTGGAGCAGCTGCCGACAGATGTAGTCATACAGGTCGTCGAGGTTCGCGGCGATCGAGCCGCCAGCCTTGAGGTCGAGACTGCAGCGCAACTCGTCGACGATGGCCACCGCCGAGCTCAGCAGGCCGTTCTTGTCGCCACCAGCGCCGTGTTGCATGCAGCCCCGTGCCTGCGCGATGCGCTCGAGCGCGCCATCCATGAGCATCACGATGAGACGGTGCGGATCGGCTGCCGCCACGCCGCCGTGCGCGGCTACGCTCTGGTAGGCGCTCAGTGTCGATCCTCGTGAGTTCATGTGCTGTCAGCCTGCGTCGATGCCCGTGTGGATGACTTAACGGCCGCCCCTTGCCTGACTTGAGGGGCTGAGATGAGGTCAGCCGCCGACCATGCGCAGGACGCGGCGCTGGACCGTATCGGATTTCGCGGGCTCGGTCTTGATCTCGCCGAGGATGGCGGGATAGCGCGAGGCGGGCATCGGCTTTCCGAAGTAGTAACCCTGTGCGGAGTCGCAGCCGAGCGCACGCAGCTGCTCGAGCTGCTCGACGGTCTCGACGCCTTCGGCCACCGTGCGCAGCCCCAGACTGCGCGCCATGCGCACGATCGCCGTGACGATCGCGGCGTCGTTGATGTCCGTCGCCATGTCGCGAACGAACGAGCGGTCCACCTTGAGAGCGTCGATCGGCAGATGCTTGAGGTAGGAAAGGCTCGAGTACCCGGTGCCGAAATCGTCCACCGCGATTTTCGCGCCCAGGCGCCGCAGGGCGTGCAGCGCGCCGAGATGCTGATCGATGTCACGCATTACGGCGCTCTCGGTGATTTCGAGCCACATCAGCGCGGGGTCGACGCCGTGCTCGCGCGTCACGCTTTCCACCACTTCCTGCAGGCGCCCGTGCGCGAACTGCTGTGGAGACACGTTGATGCTTACCGGCACGACAGGTACGCCCTCGGTAATCCATTCGGCGAGCTGTGCGCAAACCTGCCGCAGCACGTTCGTGCCGAGTTCCACGATGGCGCCGCTCTGTTCTGCCACGGGAATGAAGCGTGTCGGCGGCACGAGCCCGAGCTCCGGATGTCGCCAACGGCACAAGGCCTCCATGGCCACGATGCAGCCGCTAGCGATGTCCACCACAGGCTGGTATTCGAGGAACAGCTGGTCCGTGCCGATGGCATGCCGCAACGCCTGGTCGAGCGCCGCACGCTCCATCACGCGTGCATTCATGTCCGGTGAGAACGTCTGGTGCGTGTTGCGTCCGCGCTCTTTCGCCTGATGCAGCGCGATGTCCGCGTGCTTCAACAGCACTTCCGTATCCAGCCCATCTTCCGGATACATGCTGATGCCGATGCTTACTGTGACGGACAGCGGGGCATCGCTTGCCTGCACCGGTGCCGCGAGCGTTTCGCGCAGGCGTCGGGCGAGGGACTCGGCTCCGGCGCGGTCGCTCACGTCATATGCGATGACGACGAATTCGTCGCCACCCATGCGTACAACCATGTCCCGCGAGGCGACCGCGTGCTTCAGCCGGCTCGCAATCACTCGCAGCAGTACGTCGCCCGTGCCATGACCGCGTGCATCGTTGATGTTCTTGAAATGGTCGATGTCTACATACAGCAATGCCAGCGAATGTTGCTTGTTTGCGGCGCGAGTGAGCAGCCGTGGCAGTCGCGATTGCAGGTGCATGCGGCTCGGCAGCGCCGTGAGGGGATCGTGATGGGCGAGGTGCGCGATACGCCGCTGATTGTCCGCGATCAACTGCGCCGCTTCGCGATAACGCAACTCCGCGGTCGCCTGTTCCCGCGTGCTCTGCGTGAGCTTGTTGATGAGCACGAGCAGCACGCTCGCGAAGGCGATGGTGAGCGCGACGATGGCGCCAATCAGCAGCTGTACCTTGCCGTCGTGCTCGCCGCGCACGGCGAACAGTGCGGCGACCAGCACCAGCGCCGAACTGATCCAGATCAGCAATGAGAGGGCGGGCCTCGCTGGGCGAGGCGGCGGATCGGGGCGCGTCGCCTCGGCAGCAGGAGCTTTTGACATAGACGGGTCGAGAGGGGCTTCCGTGACGCCCCAGTCATCGGCGCGGTTTCGGTGCAGCGGAGGGCGGCCCGGGCGGAAATTGGTGCGGTGAGACGCGCGTCACGTTTTCGGCAGGGCCGGCCCGCGGCGGCGCCTGGTTATTGGGAGGAGGGGCCGCCGCGTCCTGAGCCGCCCGGCGCATGGCCTTCCCCGGAAGCCTCAAACGGAGTGGCTCCCTCTCACCTCGTCAACGGCTTGTACTTGATCCGGTGCGGCTGCACCGCCTCCTCGCCCTTGCGCCGCTTGTAATCTTCCACGTACTCCTGGTAGTTCCCCTCGAACCACACCACCTCCGAATTCCCCTCGAAGGCGAGGATGTGGGTGGCGATGCGGTCGAGGAACCAGCGATCGTGCGAGATGACCACGGCGCAGCCGGGGAAGTTGAGCAGCGCCTCCTCCAGCGCGCGCAACGTCTCGATGTCGAGGTCGTTGGTGGGCTCGTCGAGCAGCAGCAGGTTGCCGCCGGACTTCAGCACCTTGGCGAGATGCACGCGATTGCGCTCACCGCCCGAGAGGTCACCGATGAGCTGCTGCTGCTGGGTACCCTTGAAATTGAAGCGGCCCACGTACCCGCGCGAGGAGGTCTCGTAGTTGCCGACCTTGATGTGGTCGAGCCCGCCCGAGATTTCCTCCCACACGCTCTTCTTGTCGTCGAGCGCGTTGCGGGACTGGTCGACGTAGGCCGGCTTCACGCTCGGGCCGACGCGGACCTCGCCCGCATCCGGCTTTTCCGAGCCGGTGAGCATGCGGAAGAGCGTGGTCTTGCCCGCGCCGTTCGGCCCGACATGTCGACGATGCGGGCAGGCTGCAGCGGAGAGGTCGTCGATGAGCAGCCGCTCCCCGTACGCCTTGCGCAGGTTCCTCACCTCGATGACGAGGTCGCCGAGCCGCTCGCCCGGCGGGATGTAGATCTCGTTAGTCTCGTTGCGCTCCTGGAACTCGCGCGAGGCCAGCTCTTCGTAGCGCGCGAGGCGCGCCCGCCTCTTTCGCCTGCCGGGCCTTCGGGTTCTGCTGCACCCATCTCGAGCTCCTTCTCGAGGGTCTTGCGCAACGCTTCGCGCTCGCGCTCTTCGAGGGCGAGCCGCTTCTCCTTCTGCTCGAGCCACGAGGAATAATTGCCCTGCCACGGAATGCCGTGCCCGCGATCGAGCTCGAGGATCCAGCCGGCGACGTTGTCGAGGAAGTACCGGTCGTGGGTGACGGCGATGACCGTGCTGGGGTATTCCTCCAGGTAGCGCTCGAGCCAGGCGATGGACTCGGCGTCCAGATGGTCGGTGGGCTCATCGAGCAGCAGCATGTCCGGGGCGGACAGCAGCAATCGGCAGAGCGCGACGCGACGTTTCTCGCCGCCCGAGAGCGTGCCGATTTTCGCGTCCCACGCGGGCAGGCGCAGCGCGTCTGCCGCGATTTCGAGCTTGCGCTCGAGCTCCAGCCGCCGCTCGCGTCGATGGCGTCCTGCAGCTTGGCCTGCTCTTCGAGGAGGGCGTTCATCTCGTCGTCCATCAGCGCCTCGCCGAAGCGCTCGCTGATCTCGTTGAAGCGCTGCAGGAGTCTGAAAGCCTCGCCGACGCCTTCCATCACCGCGGTGCGCACGTCCTTCTCCGGATCGAGCTGCGGTTCCTGCGGAAGGTAGCCCACCTTGATGCCCGACTGCGGACGCGCCTCGCCGTCGAAGCCCGTGTCCACGCCCGCCATGATCTTGAGCAGCGTGGACTTGCCCGCGTCGTTCGTGGGCCCAGCACGCCGATCTTGGCGCCCGAAGAAGGACAGGCTGATGTCCCGGAGGATGGTGCGCTTCGGGGGCACCACGCGGGACACCCGGTTCATTGTGTAGATGTATTGGGCCATGCTTGCGGGAACGGGGCTGATGAAGGCCGCGCATTATGCGGCATGCTAGGCTTCGACGCCTTGGAATCGCAGTTCGGGAGTGCGGCGCGGATGAACAGCGACGTGGGGTGGTCGTCAGCGAGCGGCTGGGGCGTTACGGCTGGCGACAGCCATCCTTTCGGGCCGGATCGGCACACTGCTTTCCTGCGGGAGTTCAAGGCGCGCGGCCTCGACGGCCGCACCGTTGCCGTCGAGCCGCGCGAGGCAACCTATGAAGAGCTGGTTTCCTTTCACGCTCCCGCGTACGTCGATCTCGTGAAGGAGCGTTCCGCCACGGGACAGGGTTGTCTCGATGCAGGGGATACGCCCGCATTCCGCGGCGTCTACGAGGCGGCCGCGCTGGTGGTGGGCGCCACACTGAATGCGACGGACGCCATCATGAGCAGGCATCTGCAACGCGCCTGCAGCCCATCGCCGGCCTTCATCACGCGGCGCGCGATCGGGCTGCGGGGCTTGGTACTGCACGAGATTGCGGCATCGCAATCGAGCAGCTGCGCAAGCGCCACGGCCTCGAGCGCGTGGCCTACGTGGACATCGATGCGCATCACGGAGATGGCGTGTTCTATGCTTTCGAGCAGGATCCGGCGGTGATCTTCGCGGACCTGCACGAGGACGGACGCTACCTCTACCCCGGCACCGGCGCCGGCACCGAGACGGGCAAAGGCGCGGCGGCGGGCACCAAACTCAACATTCCCATGCCGCCCGGCGCGGACGATGCCGCCTTCGACCGGGCCTGGCCGCGGGTGGTCACGCACCTCGAGCGGCACTCGCCGCAGTTCATCATTCTCCAGTGCGGCGCGGACAGCATCGGCGGCGATCCCATCACCCACATGCGGTACTCGGCCGCCTCGCACGGTCGCGCGGCCCGGGAGCTTCGCCTCCTGGCCGACCGGCTCGGCCACGGCCGGCTTCTGGCACTGGGTGGCGGTGGTTACAACCGCGGCAACCTCGCCCAGGCCTGGAACGCCGTCGTCGAAAATCTCCTCTGAAGCGAACCCGAGCCCTTCCGGATGGTCTGCTACGGGTGTGCCGGTACCGGACACCGCATGAGTGGCAGTGGTGCCGGACACCGCAGTATTGGCATTTCGTGTCGCCCCAGCCCAGGAGAACCTCATGTCGCTCCCATCCATTGGCGCGCGCGCCGCGCTTCCCGTGTTCGCCGCTTTGCTGCTCGCGGCCTGCCAGACCGCTCCGCGGATCACCAGCCAGACCTCGCCGCAGGCGGATCTCAGGCAGTACCGCACCTATGCCTTCATGGACAAGCTGAGCACCGACGAGGCTGGCTACACCACCATCAACACCCAGCTGCTCAAGGCCGCCGTCGGCCGCGAGCTCGCCGAGCACGGCCTCACGCCCAGCAACGACAACCCGGACCTCCTGGTCAACCTGCTCCTGGTCAGCAAGGACAAGGTGGAGGGCCGCTCCGACCCGCGCTACGGCGTCTCTTACGGTCACTGGGGCTGGGGTCGCAGCGGGTGGGGCATCGGCGTGGGCCTCGGCGACCGCGACATCCGCTCGGTGCGCGAGGACACCCTGACGGTCGATCTGGTGGAAAAGGCCCGCAACCTGCTCGTCTGGAGCGGCAGCGCCGCCTACCAGCCCACTCTCAAGGACCAGAACGACTCTGCCCGGCGCATCGACGACGCGATCGACCGCATCTTCGACCGGTACCCGGCGGGTTCGGGGCAGGTGGCCGCCGCCAGCCATTGACCGCGGCATGGCGAGGCCTTCGGGGCGGGCGCGATCGGCTACAATCGCGGCCCCTTTCACCTGCCCCGAAAGCCTCCCCAACATGTTCCGTACGACGATGGATATCGCCGGCTTCGATCCCGAGCTCGCCAAGGCGATCGCCGGCGAGCGCCGTCGCCAGGAAGAGCACATCGAGCTGATCGCCTCCGAGAACTACGCCAGCCCGCGCGTGCTCGAGGCCCAGGGTTCCGCCCTCACCAACAAATACGCGGAAGGCTATCCGGGGAAGCGGTATTACGGCGGTTGCGAGTACGTGGACATCGCGGAGCAGCTCGCCATCGACCGTGCGAAGCAGCTCTTCGGCGCGGCATATGCCAACGTGCAGCCGCACTCGGGCTCGCAGGCGAACGCGGCCACGTATCTCGCACTGGTGCAGCCCGGCGATACGATCCTCGGCATGAGCCTGGACCATGGCGGCCACCTCACGCATGGTGCGAAGGTGAATTTCTCCGGCAAGTTCTTCAAGGCGGTGCAGTACGGCATCCGTCCCGACGACGGCGAGATCGATTACGACCAGGTGCGCAGGCTCGCCGAAGAGCATCGCCCGAAGATGATCGTGGCCGGCTTCTCGGCCTATTCGCGCGTCATCGACTGGGCGAAGTTCGAGGAGATCGCCAAGGGCATCGGCGCCTACTTCGTGGTGGACATGGCCCACGTCGCGGGCCTCGTCGCTGCGGGCATCTATCCGAATCCCGTTCCGCACGCGGACGTGGTGACCACCACTACCCACAAGACGCTGCGCGGTCCGCGCGGCGGCCTCATCCTCGCCAGGCCGAACGAGGAGATCGCAAAGAAGCTCAACTCGCTGGTGTTTCCCGGCACGCAGGGCGGCCCGCTCATGCACGTCATCGCTGCGAAGGCGGTGGCGCTCCTCGAGGCGCTGCAGCCCGAGTTCAAGGAATACCAGCAGCAGGTGCTTGCCAATGCGCGCGCCATGGCCGCGCGGCTCATCAAGCGCGGCTTCAGCATCGTCTCGAAGGGCACGGACAACCATCTGTTCCTGCTGAGCCTCATCGGCCGCGACATCACGGGCAAGGAGGCGGATGCCGCGCTGGGCAACGCCAACATCACCGTGAACAAGAACGCGGTGCCGAACGATCCGCGGCCGCCCATGATCACGAGCGGGCTGCGGCTGGGAACGCCGGCATCGACCACGCGCGGCTTCAAGGAGCGCGAGATCGAGCAGGTGGCGGACATCATCGCGGACGTGCTCGAAGCGAACGGCGCTGCGGCAGCGGTGGAGAAAGCCAGGCCGCAGGTGCTGGAGCTGTGCCGCCGCTTTCCCGTCTACGGCGCGTGAGGGCGCGGAAGGCGCCGGATGCACTGCCCTTTCTGCGGCCACGGAGAGACCAAGGTCAACGATTCGCGGCTGGCGAGTGAAGGCCGGCAGATCCGTCGCCGCCGCGAGTGCCTGAGCTGCGGCGAGCGCTTCACGACGTTCGAGACGGCGGAGCTGCTCATGCCGCTCGTCATCAAGGGTGACCGCAGCCGCGAGCCGTTCGATGCGGCCAAGGTGCGTGCCGGCATGGCGCGCTCGCTCGAGAAGCGGCCCGTGGGACCGGAGGCCATCGACGAAGCGGTGGGCCACATCGTGCACAACCTGCGGGTGCGCGGAGAGAGGGAAGTGCCTTCGCGCGTCATCGGGGAGCTCGTCATGGAGGAGCTGCGCCATATCGACGAAGTGGCTTACGTGCGGTTCGCCTCGGTGTACCGCAGCTTCCAGGACGTCGAGGCCTTCAACGAGGAGATCGCCCGCTTGCGGCAAGCCCCCGCGAAGCGCGAGCATCCCCGGCGCAAGGCCAACCGTGACCAGCTGTCGCTGTTGCCTAACGAGCCCGCCGCCGAGGGCGGGAAGCCGGAGCCTTCATCCTCGCCAGGGCGCAAAGGAGAGTGAGCCGTGGAATCACCGGAGTTCACCGATTTCGACAAGGCAGCGATGGCACGAGCGCTGGAGCTCGCGGCACGCGGGCTCGAGACCACGCAGCCGAACCCTCGGGTAGGCTGCGTCATTGCCCGGCGGGACCGGATCATCAGCGAAGGCTGGCACGAGCGCGCGGGGGCAGCGCATGCGGAAGCCGTGGCGCTGAGCGTTGCGGGGCCGAAGGCTGCCGAGTCGACGGCCTACGTCACGCTGGAGCCGTGCAGTCATCATGGGCGCACGCCGCCGTGCGTGAATGCGCTCATCGAGGCAAAGGTCAGCCGTGTCGTGTTCGCCGTTGGGGATCCGAATCCGAAAGTGAACGGGCAGGGCGCCGAGGCTTTGCGCAACGCCGGTATCGCAGTGCAGTCCGGCCTGATGGAAGCCGAGGCGAGGGATCTCAATGCCGGCTTCATCAAGCGTATGCAGCACAACGTCCCGTGGGTGCGCGTGAAGTCCGCGATGAGCCTCGATGCGCGCACGGCGCTGTCGGATGGTGAGAGTCAATGGATCACTGGCGAAGAAGCGCGGGCGGACGTGCAGCATTGGCGCGGGCGAAGCTCCGCGGTGCTGACTGGCATCGGCAGCGTGCTGGCGGACAACCCGCGGCTCACGGTGCGCGCTCGTGAAGGTGACGATGCCGGGATGCCGCAGCCGTTGCGTGTGGTGCTGGATAGCGAGCTTCGTACGCCACCAGACGCGCATTTGTTTGCCGTGGCAGGCGAGGTGCTGGTGCTCACCACGGCGGATTTCGAATCCGCCGAGATCCGGGACCGTGCTGCCGCGCTGGAGCGGAGCGGCGCT
>JBGAIL010000099.1:0-17876 GCA_044225565.1 Steroidobacteraceae bacterium
AACGATCGAAGAAGGCTGAACGCGACAACGCGGTCTTCTTCGCGAGCTCGGCTATCGTCCACCGACGCGACGGCGCGCCGTGCATCTGCCGGATCGCCATCGCGACTCGAGGATCGGCCAGCCCGCGCAGCAATCCGGGCGGCGTGCTTTCGCCAGGCGTTGCGCGCAAGGCTTCGATCAGCAGCACTTCGACGAGGCGTGTGAGCACGAGCTCGCGACCGGAGCGCCGCTCCCGCGATTCCTCGCCGATGAGTTGCACGAGCACCGAAAGCCGCTGGAGGCCGCGCACATGGACGAGCGCGGGAAGCAGTGAAACGAGCAGCTCGGCATCGGGCGAGTCGTAGACGAAGTAGCCGCCGAGCTGGCGCACGTCGGGCGCACCGCCGCGCCGGCCGTACCGTATCTCGCCTCTTCGCCTGGACGCGCCCTTGGGGTCCATGGGCACGGGCGTCACCGGCTCGAATCCGGTCATGGTGAAACCTGGCGTCGACGGCAGCAGCACGAAATCGCCCGCTTCCAGCGTGACGGTGTGCTGGCCTTCCACGGAAAGAAGGCAGCGGCCTTCCATCATCACGCAGAAGCTTGGATGGCCGAACGGCGTGTATCGCACGCCCCAGCGGCCGGCCCCGCTGATGGGCCTGGTGACGACCGCTTGCGGGCGCAGCAGCGCGATGACCTGGGAAAGCGGGTCGGCCATGAAACCGGACTCTGGATGATGTTTTTCGGACTTCTCATTGTATTTCGTCCGGCATCTGGCGACTACCCTGGCTTGCGTCCCAACCACAGACAGGAGCCTCTCCATGAAGACCATCCTCATCACCGGTTGCTCGTCGGGCTACGGCCTCGAGACCGCGCGCTACTTCCACGCACAGGGCTGGAACGTCGTGGCAACCATGCGCACGCAGCGCCCCGATATCCTGCCCGCATCCGACCGCATGCAGGTCATTGCACTCGACGTCACCGACTCCGCGAGCATCGCTGCGGCGCTGCAGGCAAGCGGGCCGATCGACGTGCTCGTCAACAACGCGGGCATTGGCTTGCTCGGCGCGTTCGAGGCGACACCATTGTCCACCGCGCGCGAAGTGTTCGAGACCAACACGTTTGGCGTCATGGCGATGACGCAGGCAGTGCTGCCGCAGTTCCGCACGCGCCGCTCGGGGCAAATCATCAACGTGACGTCCAGCGCGACGCTCGCGCCGATGCCGCTGGTGGCGGTATACACCGCCAGCAAGACGGCCATCACCGGATTCACGGAGTCGCTCGCACACGAGCTGGCGGAGTTCAACGTTCGAGTGAAGCTCGTCGAGCCGGGTTACGGCCCGAGCACGCGCTTCACGCAGAACGTGGGCACGCGCATGCAAGGCCTGCTTCCCGAGCCCTATGCGCCTTTCGCGCAGCGCGTCTTTGCGGAGTTCGCCAAGGCGAGCGCGGTGACGAAAGAGTCCGACGTGGCCGAGGGCGTGTGGCAGGCCGCCAATGACCAATCCGGTCGAGTGCATTTTCCAGCAGGTGCCGACGCGGTGGCGCTGGCGCGGGTTGGCTCATGGGCACGCGACGCGTCCTAGCTGTCGCCGCAACACCCGCCCTCCAGCCGCCCCTCGGCGACTGCCGGATCCTGCAGATAGACGACGCTGTCCTGCCCCATGAGATCGATGAAGCCGGGAGCGACCACGCGGTCCGCCGCATTGATGATGGGCACGTCGAGCTCGGACGGCGGCGCGGCCAGTGCCGTCGCGCCGAGCAATACCCATAGCAGCGGAAGCAGCCACCGCGATCGGACAGCGCTCATTCGCGCCTGGATGCCAGCTGCCTGCCCTCTACGAGATCGTTGCCCTTGCCGAGCATCGCGCCCTTGCCGTCGAACAAGGCAACGCGATCGAGCACCAGGAACACCGAGGCGCACTCTTGCTCGCCCGTGGCCGGCCTGGGGAGTGTCCTTGAGCGGCATATCGATCTTGGTCGCACCAGCCTCGGAAATCCCCTGCGGACTCCCGCCTGCAACCGCCGTCGGCAGCGCCTTGCCTTCGAGCTGCACCAGTATGGCGCCGGACGGCGTGATGGAGAACGTGAGGCCGGTATCGCCCAGAATTTCCCGCAGCGCCTCGAGCGGTGCATAGTCGCCGCGAATGCCGTCGGACACCTTCTCAGCAGCGATCTGCGGAGCGAACAGGAGCTCTTCGCCGCTCTGGCGCGCGAACGCCGCGCCGAACAGAAACAACGTGCACGCGGTCGAAACCGCAGCTTTCACGAAGACCGTTCCGAATGATGGCATTGTCCGACTCTCCCCCGGTTCGCGCCTTCGATCGAGACGCACGATGCAGCGTAGGACGCAGCCCGAGGGGAAAGCCGAACCCCGGCGGGATCGCGAACGCCTCAGGGTTCGGGTTCGCCCCGCTGCTGCGTCTTGCACTAATCTACAGTTCACACCGGAGGCCCAAGCGCATGATCAACCGTCGCGTATTCCTGGCCCGCACGGGTGGGATCGCCACCCTGTCCTGCCTGCCGGCATGGTCCGTGGCATCCGCAGCGCCACCTGCGGCGGCCGGGCTCCGGACAGCCGGCTTCGATGCCTGGGTGCGCTGCCGAATGGAGGAGGCGCACATCCCCGGCCTGAGTCTCGCCATCATCGACGCGGGCCGACTCGTGCGCAGCGCGGCGTTCGGCTGGGCGGATCTCGAGCGCAAGCGGCCCATGCGGACCAGCACGCTCATCAACATCGCCTCCGTGACCAAGACCATCACCTGCGCCGCGGTCATGCAGTTGTGGGAGCAGGGAAAGTTCGCGCTGGACGAGGACGTGAACCGTTTTCTGCCCTTCGCGGTCCGCAACCCGAATCATCCCGACAGCCCGCTCACGTTTCGCCAGCTTCTGAGCCACAGCTCGTCGATCGCGGACGGGCCTGCTTACGAGGACATCTACGCTTGTGGCGACCACCCCGTCGCCCTCGGCGCGTGGCTGCGGGACTATTTGAGCAGCGACGGCGGCCTCTACGACCCGCAGCGCAACTTCCATGACTGGGTTCCCGGCTCGCGTGCGAGCTACAGCAACATAGGCTTCGGTCTGCTCGGATACCTGGTGGAGATCCTCTCCGGAATCCCCTACACGGAGTACTGCGAGCGCAGGATCTTCGCGCCGCTCGGCATGGTGAACTCCCGGTTCCTGCTGGCAGGCATGCCGCCGGAAGCGCATGCAACGCCATACACCTATGGAGAGACGACCGAGGCGCGGGACACCGAGCTGCGCGACCCGTCGTGGCAGGCACCCCGGGACGGACGCAAGACATACGTTCCGCTCTGCCTTTACAGCTTCGTCACCTCTTCGGACGGCCTCGTGCGCACCAGCGCGGATGAGCTGCCCCGTTTCCTGATGGCGATCCTCGACGGCGGCGCATATGAAGGCGCGCGGATACTGCGACCGGAAACGGTCGCGCTGATCCTGAGCGATCAGAAAGTGAGGTATGCGCCTTCCGAGGGCTCACATGCGCGCGACGTGCAGGGGCTGGCCTGGTTCGGCCGGCACGATGCCGGCCCGCAGCGGATCTGGAGCCACAGCGGAGGGGATCCTGGCATCGGCACGCACGTGTCGATCCGCCCGGCCGACCGGCGCGGCGCGCTCGCGTTCACCAACATTGGCGAAGACAACGACCTGCGCAAGGACATCGCGCGCCTCGTCCTCGGGGAGAAACTGCAGGGAGTCAGCCGGTGCAAGCCTCCCGCCGCGGCTTTCTGAGGCAGACCGGGCTGCTCAGCGTCGCAGCCGACGGGCTAGAAAGCCGCTTCGGAGACAATCGTCAATACGGTGTCGGATTCGCCTGCTCGTTCGGCATCGGCGAGTAGTCCGGCATAGCCAGCGGCGCCGGATGTGGTCGTGGCCACGCCGAGCGTGGCCAGATGCTGTTTCGCTGCGTCCGCCTGCGCATCGGTCACGACCATGAAGCGGTCCGCAGCGCCCGACAGGACCTGGAGCGCCAGCAACGATGGCTCTTTGCAGTCGAGCCGCCCCATGGCGGACACGGGACCTTCGACCCTGACCACGTGGCCGGCGGCCACGCTGTCCCTCAAACAGGGTGCGGCGTCGGGTTCCACCACGACGATCTGCGGCTGCACCGCCCAGCGATCACGGATCATGCAGGCGATCGCCGCAGCCAGCCCGCCCACCCCGGCTTGCAGATAGACCCGGGACGGCCATGGTGGGCTGCGGATGAAGTGGGCGCGCAGCTCTTCGGCCAGCACGGTATAGCCTTCCATGATCAGCGCCGGAGCTTCGAGATATCCGGGCCAGGAGCTGTCCGCGAGCAGGATGGCGCCACTGGATTCGGCATCCCGCCGGGCCAACGCCATGCTCTCCTCGTAATCCACTCCGGAGCGTACGACCTGCGCCCCTTCTGCGCGCAATCTGGCTGCGAACACTTCCGGGACGGTCGCTGCGAGGTGCACCCGGGCTGCAGCGCCGAACAAAGCCGCGCCACGGGCCACCGCCAACCCGTGGTTGCCGGCACTGGCGCAGACGAAAGTGATCGAGGCGCTCATCTGTCGAACGGCCCGGTTCCGGTAGTCCATCGGTGCCAGGTGCTGCCCGGTATGCGCGTGCCAGGATTTTCCGATGATGCGCGAAACGGCATGGATCCCTCCCAGCGCCTTGAAGGAAGGAAGCCCCAGCCGCGAGCGCTCGTCCTTGATGCGAAGCCGGCAGCCCGGTGCGCGGTCGAGGTGATAGTCGAGCACCGGCGTTTCCCGATAGTCGGGGTTCGCCTGGAACAGCGCCAGTGGGATCGCAGGATCCGGCCGAAAGGTCTGAAACTGCGCATGCAATGCGGAATACGTCATCGCTACGGGGGAAGCTGGAAGCCCAGGATGTTCCAGTAATAGTAGAACCAGAACATGAACGAGGCACAGCACGTCACCGCGGTGTACCTCAGGCGAGCGAACAAACCGGCCAGTTGCGCGTGTCGCCACACGAGCACGGTTCGGTACAGCAGATATGCGCCCGCGACGCCCGCGACCATCGGCAGAATCAACGTCAGCTTGAAGGAGAGCGGTATCTCCACGCGCAACCGGCCAACGACTGCGTGCATGACCCAGGCCGCAGCCAGCAGCACCAGCACATTGGCCGCGCTCGCACAGGCCGCGGCTCTCAGCGATGCGCGGTCTTCCGCCGGGAGCAGGGCCAGGGAGCGGCGCTGATAGAACGCGCGGAGCAGGACACCGGAAAAGACCAGAAGCGAGATCGTCACCAGCGCCTTCTGAACGGCGAAGGATTCGAAGGCGGCCTTCTTGCGCAGCGACATGAAGGGCATCTCATCCATGACGAAACCCTTGATCCGGCCTCCGTCGCCTTCCTGGAAGGCGATCAGCCTCGGGCTCGTGCCGTCGCCAAAGGTCAGATTGGGATCGAGCTCGCGGAACAGATTGGTATCGATCTCCACGTACTGCTTGACCGCGCCGCCGATGCTGATGGCCAGGGTGTCGTCCGCCGTGGGCGCAACCTCGAACTCATCGGCCATGCCGAACGCCTTCTCGATACCCGAGAAGTTGCTGCGCCAGAACCAGTAGCTGCCCGCATACCGGTCAGCCCGAGTGCCGAAGCCCCTGGGTGGTCGGGGAGGCGCCTCCGCGCGCGGGAAAAATCGATTGTAGAAAGCTGTCTTGAACGCGCTGCGAACCGTGCCGCCGCCGGCGGCACAGAAAGTGACGAAATAAGCCAGATCGTGCTCGCGGTCGAGAACCAGCTCCGAATGGAACCAGTCGGTGTCGCCGTCGTGCCCGAGCAGGCGGATTCCGTTGCGCTCGGTCTCGTAGAACCCCAATGCCATGCCCATCATGCGCGGGTCGTGCGAGAACTGGCGGGTCAGCATGGTCTCGACAGTGCCTTCCTGCAGGATCCGCCTGCCGCCATATTCCCCGCCGTTGAGGATGGCCAGGGCGAATCGGGCCATGTCGGTGACGCTCGAGGACATGGCACCGGCCGGGGCGAAACTGATGATGATCTCGAACGGCTTGGCCACGTACGCGCCACCTTCCGCCGCGTAGGCTTTGGCCATGTGGGCCGCGAGCCGTGGGGGCAGCGGCTCGACGAACGTGGAATCACGCATGCCCAGTGGATCCAGTATGTTCCGCCGCACGTACTCGGTGAAGGGCATGCCGGACACGTTCGAAACGATGAGCCCCGCCAGCGCCGCGCCGTAGTTGGAATAGGCGGTTTGAACGCCTGGCGGGTTCACCCGTGCCGGCTGGTAGCGGGCCATCGCTTCGCGCAATGGCAGGGCCCGCGCCGGATCATCGATGATCAGGTAGCCCATGCCGCCATCTTCGAAGCCCGGGGTGTGAGTCATGATGGCGCGCAGGGTCACCGGCCGATCGAACGCCTCCCGGATCCTGAAAGTCGTCAGATAGGAATTGACGTCGGCATCCAGATCCAGCCGGCCGCGCTCGACCAGCTGCATGACCGCCACCCAGGTGAACAGCTTGGAAACCGAGCCGGGCCGGAACAACGTGCGGTAAGCATCGACCGGCACGTTTCGGCCGATGTCCTGGTAGCCGAACCCCTTGGCCAGGACGATCCGCCCATTCCTGGTGATCGCCACCGCGCCGGAAGGGCTGTCGTGGCTCCGCATCAAGGGCGGCACCAGCCCATCGACGAAGGCCTCCAGCACTTCGGGCCGCCCCACGTCCCCGTCACCTTGTGCGACCGCGATGCCGCAAACCGGCAGGAGCGCGCCGCCCGCCAGGAATGACAGGAGCAGCCTCATGCCTGCCGCCGGCTAGAATCGATACCGCATGTCGAAGCCTATGGTTCTCGGACGCAACCGGTAGGCGATGGTCGGGTCGGTGAGCACCTGCGTGAGCGCATCCTCGTTCAGCACGTTCGTCGCATAGACCTCGAATTCCATGGCGTTGATCTGCAGGCCTGCGCGCAGATCCAGCTTGCCATAGTCACCCGCTTCCGCCCGGTCGGAGGCCACGATGTAGTCCCGGAATCCACCGACATAGGCATAGTTGAGACGGGCGAAAGACGGCAGCTGGCCCAGCTTGAACTCGTACTGCAGGCCGAGGTTGGCCTTGTACTTCGATGAGCCCGGCAAGCGCGTGCCCTTCGGTCCCAGAGAGGCGCTGTCTTGCGCCAGCTCGGCATCGGTGTAGGCGAGGCCGGCCTCCACGCGCAAGCCGTCGGTCACGTAGTAAGTGGTTTCCAGCTCTCCGCCCTGAATCGTGGCCTTGCCCGCATTCACCGTCACGGCGAAACCACAGTGCGGCACCGCGAACACGCTCACGGGGATGCCGCTCCAGTCGATGTGGTAGATGGAGACGTTGGTGCGAAAGCGCTTGTCCAGTGCGGTGAATTTTCCGCCGAGCTCGTAGCTGTCCAGGGTGTCCGACCGGACGGAATCGCTGTCGATGGGGATGTCGGTGCCGTCCAGGAACCCGTCCGAGCCCGGGTTGCCATCGGCATCCACGGAGTCGCAGAACGAAGGCACCGGCGTGATGGGGAATCCCGCCCGGAAGCCTTGTGCCCATTGTGCGTAGACCAGCGCGTCCTCGCTCGGCGTATAACTGAGGTTGGCCTTGAAGATGGCGTCGCTTTCCTTGATGCGCTGATCCTCGAAAAGCCCGCCGCCGCTGAAGACACCCGTCTGCCTCTCGAGCTTGCGGCGATCGTATTCGAACCACCGTGCGCCCACCAGCGCGGTGAACCGGTCGTTGAATCGATAGGACGCCTCGCCGAACACGGCCGTCTGCTTCAGGGTGAAGAGGTCGTCCTGATGGTAGAGATCGTCGGGGTCGGTGCCCAGAAAGTCGCCGAAGGGCGTCTCGGTGAGCGTCGCCGGATCACCCGTCCAGGGCACCTCGCTCAGGATGTTCTGTTCCAGGTCCTCATAGTAGAGGCCCGTGATCATCTGGAAGGGGCTCTTCCATCGCGAGGTCATCCGCACCTCCTGCACGAAGGATTTCTTGAGATGCTCCCGTGTCTGCGCCAGCGGCACTCCGCCGAAGTCCTTGCTCAGGTCCTCGGCCTCCAGCGTGTCGTGATCGAGCGAGCTCGTGCTCGAGAGCAGGCTCGCCCACCCCAGGTCGTATTCGATCACCAGATTCAGCAGGTCGAGGTCCGAGGTCTTCTGCTCGTCCCCGCCGTTGATGTTGCCGATCTGCATGGGGATGTTGGTGTACCCTCCTTTGGACAGATTGACTTCGGTCTCGCCGTCCTGGTCCAGATCCTGCCTCGCGTACATCAGCGTGAAGCTCAGATCGTCGGTGGGCTTCCACAGGATGCTGGCCCGGGCACCGGCGTACTCGGCTCCGCCGACACCGAGCTTGTCGACGACGGTGGCGCCATAGAAATCGGCCAGCGCCGCCACTTCAGGATCACTGGCGCCAACGTTGTCGACATAGCCGCTGTAGTCGTAGTTGTAGCCCACCAGGCGTATCGCCAGGGTATCCCGGATCAAGGGCAGGTTGAGCACCCCGGACATGTTGTAGTTCTCGCTGCCGGCCCGGCCGGTATTCGAGAAGCCCACCTCGACCTTGCCTTCCAGCCGCTCGGTGTCGGGCGCGTTGGGAATGTTGCGCACCGCGCCGCCCATCGAGCCGGAGCCGAACAGAGTGCCCTGCGGCCCCCGGAGAATCTCGACCCGGCTGACGTCCACCAGTTTCAGATCCGCCGTGGAGCCGCGGGCCACGGTGTTCAACGGCACTTCGCCGAAGAATATGCCGACCGTGGAATCCTCCTCGATGGAAGCATTCACGCCCCGCATGGTGATCTTGTTGCTGCTGACGCCGCGCTCGGCCATGTTTGCGCCGGGAATGGTGCTCAGGTAGTCGTCCATGCTGACCAGCCCCCTGCGCGCTATCTCGAGCTCGCCGAGCGCGGTGATGCTCGCGGGAACATCCTGGATGTTCGCCGAGCCGCGCTTTTCCGCGGTAACGACCACCTCTTCGACCTTGCTCTCGCGGCTCTCCGCAGCTTCCTGCTGCCGCCCCGCCGTCGAGACACCCTCCAGCTGCGCCAGCCGGACTCCATCGCCTTCGGCCTTGATCACCGCTGCCGCCGGCTTCTCGCGCACCTTCGCGGCGCCAATCAGTATCGCGCCGCTGGAATCGGTCTTGGTGAGCAGACCGGTCCCCTCGAGCAACGCCACCACGGCCTCCTGTGCGGTCTGAGCTTCCTTCACGCCGCCGGTCCTCAGGCCCTCCACCTGCTTCTGGTCGTACAGCAATTGCACGCCCGTTTGAGCCGCCAGCGTTTGCAAAGCGCTCTTCAAGTCGCCGGCAAGAATCGTGATTGGCCTTGGTGATTCCGCCGACGCGGCTGCACCCGACGCCAGCGCGCCCGCGACGGCGAGAAGTATCGACTTGAGAATCGAGGAGTGCCGCATGATCCGCCCCCGCTGAGCCTCTGAATATCGGGCTTCCTAGAATGAGGACGAATGGCAGCGGATCGTCCTATAGCGATGGGGCATCCGGGCTCCCGGCCGGCATGCGGCGCAAGCGGATCTGACCGTCGGCTTCGGTCGCCTCGACGTCGAATCCGTCATGCAGGAGACGAACGAAGCCGTCGATGTTGCTCGCCTGGAAGTTTCCGCCAATGGTGATGGTGGAAATCGCCGGATCGGAGATGACGAGCTGGCGAAGATTGTATCGGTTGAACTCGGCGACGGCGTCGGCGAGCGAAGTGTCATCCAGCACGAGATGCCCCGAGCGCCACCCCAGCGACTGCCGCGCCTTCTCGAGGGAGGTCTCCTGGACCACGATGCTCTTGCCGTGAGCCCGGGCGACGTTGCCGGCAACCAGGCTCGCGATCGGCTGCGGATCGCCCAGCAAAGAGGGTTTGCCTTCGACGCGGACCCGGCCTTCCGTCACGACGACCTGCAACTGGTCGGGCTGCATCCGCACGGAGAATTGCGTACCGACCGCCACCACACGCTGACCCTGCGCATGGACGATGAACGGACGGCGGGCATCCCTGGCGACTTCGAAGAACGCCTCACCTTTCACCAGCTCGATCCGGCGCTCGCGATCGCTGACCTTCACGCGCACTTCGGTGTCCGTGTTCAGAGTGATCTTCGAGCCGTCCCCCACGGGAACGGACGACAGCCCGCCAATCGCCGTTCGATACGACGCGCCGCCGGAATTCGCGTCGAAGCGAAGCCATCCCAATACGATTGCCAGCACGAGGCTCGCTGCGAGCACTGCACGCAGGACCGGGCGGTGCAAGGCAGATTCGTGGCTGTGGCGCGGGGTTGCCAGAGGCACGGCAGGACTGCCGACCTGGCCGCTCTTCATACCCGCGATGACCGGTAGCGTCTCGATCTCGCCACGGGCCGGGATCTCATCCTGCGGGAAATCGCGACGCAGCACCCTCAATCGATCCACCTGCCGCCATGCGCCTCCGAGGCGGCTGAAAGCAACGCGATGGCCGGTATCGGCCTCGAGCCAGCTCGCGAGCCCGGCTTCATCCGCGGCGCTCCACGATGGGTCTTCGCGTTTGAGAAGCCAGGCCGCGGCTTCATCTTCGACCTGCCCGAGAGGGAGCTTAGTGCTCATGCGGTGACTCGCGATCGGTACTTCCCTTCCTCGCCCGATCCTTCCTTGAATGAAAGATCCCCGGTTGACGCTCTCCGGTCGCGCTTCCGCCGCTCGCGCCCTCTCCATAGAGATGCTGCGTCAGCAGCCGCATGCCGCGCACCAGGTGCGCTTCCACGGTTCCCTCGGCGATGCCGAGGCGGGCAGCGATCTCTTTCTGCGAAAGCTCCTGCATCTTCTTGAGCCACACCACTTCCCGGCACCGGTCCGGCAATGCCTCGATGGCGGTGGCCACCCGGGCCAGTTGCTGGCGCGCGCTCAGCCTCCTTTCCGGGGAGACTTCATCTATCAGCACGTTCAGGGAGTCCAGGTCCTCCAGCAGCTCGAGGGAGACGATTCGCTTGCGGCGGGCGCAGTCCGTCAGAAAATTGCGGGCCGTCACGAACAGCAGGGCCTTCGCCGACAGCGGGCGGGATTTCTCCGCCGAGTCGAGGATCTTGATGTAGATGTCGTGCCGCAGATCGGAGACCTCCGCCGGGTTGGGCCACAGGTACCCGATGTAGCGGGTCAATGCGGCTTCGTGCGGCAGGATCTCGCGAATGAACCAGTCTTCGGCGGCCTCCTCCATCCGGGTACGGTACTCCCAAAAACGGCCGCTGCGGCGAAGAGGACGGGATTTTTCAGCGAGGCTATAGGAGAAACCGGGGGCGATCGTCTTTGCGCCATCTCCCGGGCCGACGAGGCGGAACCGGAGTCGCTGGGTGACTCCCATCAGGCCTGCTGCCGGTATATTAGGAAGGCCCGTTTCGCATTTCCGGTGGTCGTCAGGAGAAGAACATGAATCGCACGCTGCTCGCCCCCGTCATCACGCTGGTCCTTTGGACGCTCATCATGTGCGCATGGCTGTACGCGACCCGCATTCCGGCGATCCGTCGGAACAAGGTCCCGTTGAGTCCGCACCAGACCAAGGATGCGTTCAACTCACAACTGCCGGCCGAAGTACGGTGGAAGGCGGACAACTACAACCACCTGATGGAACAGCCGACGATCTTCTATGCGGTGGTCCTGGCTCTGGCCATTGCGGGCGGCGACTCGGCGCTGCATCTGAGTCTGGCATGGCTCTATGTGGGCCTGCGCATCGTTCACAGCGTGATCCAGGCCACGGTAAACGTCATCATGCTGCGGTTCGCAGTGTTCATTCTGGCGACGGTGGTGTTGGCCGCACTGACCGTAAGTGCGGCGAGATTGATCTACTGAGATCTGTCAGGCCGGAGTCGGCGAGGCAGCGGCCAGGCGTGCGCGGCCGCGATTGCATGCGACTCACGCCAGCTGCGGCATATTTGAGCAGGCCCCAGTCTCGCCCAGCGGGACAAAGCGACGGCCATTGGCTACGCGCCGCACGACGACGGTACAATGACCGCGAATTCACCGTTCGGCCGGTCGTTGAGCGCGGGCAGATATTCCATGAGACACGCAAACCTCGCCCGGATCATCGGCGCGATCGGCAAGGAAAGTTTCGCCGAGGTGGCCGCTCACGCGCTGATGCGCTTCCTGGAGTTCAATCTCGCAATCGTGATCGAGCATCATCCGACCCGCGGTCCCGTCGTCATCTTCGATGATTTCGACCGCGTGAACTGCCGGTTCGGTCTTGCGAACTACCTGCGCTTTACGCACAGGATCAATCCCATGCTCGCTCGCGCGCCGAAAGCGGCCGTTTGCCGCGCGCGGGACTTTTCCGTCTCCGCAATCGATCTGGATGACGATCTCGACGCCCACGTCACGCTCGACGCGGACGAGGAGCTCGGGTTCCGCACCGCGGGCTGGCCGCAGAGGCTGGAAGAGATCGGCTTGTACTTCGAAGCCGGTGGAAAGCTCGTCGAGATGAGCTGCTATCGCGAGCGGGGACGCCGTCCGGCTCCGCAGAGCAAACTACGCGAGCTCAATGACGCCGTTGCGCCGATCGCGGCGGCGTTTGACAAGAATGCATCGCTCTTTCGTCACTGGACGGGCGCGGTATTCTCAGCACTCACTGCGCGCGAGCGCGATGTCTGCGAGCTCCTGCTCACGGGGTGCTCTTCGCAGGCGATCGCATCCCGGCTTCACATCAGCCGGCACACCGTGAAAGATCACCGCAAGCGCATCTTCAGCAAGCTCGGCATCAGCTCACTCGCCGGGCTCTTTGCGCTCACCCGCCGGATGAACTGACCCCCCCTCCCTGGAGGGATGGCGCAGCTGCGCCGGATGCGCAATGATCGATTCATGCGTTACGTGCGAATGCCGATCGAGATCGAGGCGCCCGAGGAGTACGGATACGGGAACATCCGCTACAACCTGTCCGAGAGCTCGATTGCGGACAAATCCCTCGCGGATCTCGGGCTCACGGTGCCGAATCTCACCCTGCTGTACGGTGAGCATCGCGGCAGCCCCGGCCTGCGCTCGCTGATCGTCGCGGACGAGCCCGCGCTCGGCGCAGGCGATGTCCTGGTCACGAGCGGCGCTGCCGCGGCGTTGTTCATCGTCGCGACGGCGCTCCTGACCCCGAAGGATCATCTCGTGGTCGTACGACCCAACTACGCCACGAACCTCGAGACGCCACGGGCCATCGGCTGTGCGATCAGTTTCATCGACCTGGTGTTCGAGCGGGGATTTCGCCTCGATCTGGAGCAGCTCGAAGCGGCCATGACGCCGCAAACCCGCCTGGTGAGCGTCACGTGTCCTCACAATCCCTCCGGCACGATGCTGACTACAGACGAGCTGCATCGATTGGCCGCGCTGACCGCGTCCCGAGGCTGCCATCTGCTGGTCGATGAGACCTATCGGGATCTCTCCTACGATGGGGCGCTGCCGCTCGCCGCATCGCTCGGCTCCCACGTCATCAGCGTGTCATCGCTTTCCAAGGCCTACGGCATTCCCGGCATACGTATCGGCTGGCTGATCACACGTGATGCGCATCTTCAGGAGATCTTCCTTGCCGCGAAGGAGCAGATCAGCATTTGCGGAAGCGTGATCGAGGAATGGATCGCCGAGCAGGTGCTGGGCCGGCGCGACGCCATATTGAAGCCCACGCTGATCGAGATGCGCGAGCGCCTGCAAAGGGTGGCGCAGTGGATCGAGAAGGAGCCGCTTCTGGAATGGGTGCGCCCACAGGGCGGGGTCGTCTGCTTTCCCCGCATGCGCTCGGAGCCGGCCGGCGGCACCGAGGCGTTCTATCGACGCCTGCTCGCGACCCATGGGACCTATGTCGGACCGGGCCATTGGTTCGGGATGCCCGATCGCTTCTTTCGGCTCGGGTACGGCTGGCCTTCGCACGCGCAGCTCGATGCTGGACTCCACGCGATCTCCCAGGCGCTCCGCGGCTGAGTGGCGCAGGGTTTCGCGTTAGCGAAAACCGTACCGTTCCCTGCAAACCGGACCCGCGCCGGCGCTTCCGCGTCATCGGGAAGCGCTGAGTGTGACGAGCAGCTCGTCGAGCTGGCCGAACGTCTCGCTCAGCGCGTCCTGCGCGCCGGTGCCGGCGGCGTCGAGCGCTTCCTTCGTCGGGTAGAGCTCGCTCAGAACCAGGTGTGTCCTGCCGTCCTTTTCTTCCAGCGTCACGGTAGTGACGGATCCGCCGTCGCCGCTTTCCTCGTTCGTCCAGACGAGACGCGAGGGCGGCGTCACTTCGAGGTACTTCCCGAAGAACGCCATCGGGTTCGCGGGATCGTCGCCGAACTCGAGTCGGTATCGCCCGCCGACGCGAACGTCCAGCGTGCATGAACGCAGGGTCATGCCCATCGACCGGGGCACCCACCATTGCGCGAACAGCGCGGGTTTCGTCCACGCTTCGAACACGAGCCGCGCGGGGGCATCGAACGTTCGCGTGACGACGACCTCGCGGTCGGACTTGCGCTGCACGGTCGTGCGATTCGTTCCGGGCTTACTTTCGTTTCTTGCGTCCATCCGGCTTCTCCTGGGCCTTGAGTTGCTCGATCACGCGGTCCAGCGCGTCGAAGCGCGCGTCCCAGACCTGGCGATACTTCGCGATCCACTCCATCTCTTCTTCGAGCCGACACGGGCCGATCCTGCAATTGCGCACGCGGCCGACCTTTTCGGTGGTCACGAGTCCGGCCTGCTCGAGCACGCCGACGTGCTTCTTCATGCCGGTGAGGGTCATGTCGAACTTGTCGGCGAGGTCGGTGATCGATGCGTCCCCGCGCGCGAGTTGCTCGAGGACGCCGCGGCGGGTCGCGTCCGCCAGGGCGGCAAAGGAGGCGTTGAAGTGGGCTTGTGAATGCTGAACCATATGGTTCAGTATGGAGGAGACCTGGCTCGAAGCGCAAGGGGCCGCGCGATACGGATGTGGCATCCTTGCCTTGATGCTCACGTTTCGAACCCGCGGGCGACGCTGGTGGCTCGTAGCGATTGCCGCGGCCCTGTTCGCAACCCTGGCCGCCCTGTTGCTCAAACCGATGCTCGAGCAGGCCGTGCGCGCGCGCATCGAGGCTGCGGCCGTGAGCCGCGGCATGGTCGCCCGAATCGGGCAGGTGCATGTCGGCTTCTGGCCGTTCGTGCGACTGGAGCGATTCGATCTCGACGCCGGTCATGGTCTGCAATTGCACGCCGACGAAATCGCGGCCACGTGGCCCCGCCGGCTGCGACTCGCGATTCGCGCCGCCACCATCGCAGCTCCAGGGGAAATCACTGTCAGCTCACCGGCCAGTGCCTGGGACATCGAGGGCATTCGTGGCGGGGACTTGGTGCTTACGCTGGCGGAGCCTCAGTCGGGCTTGTCGATTCGCAAATCCGCGGCTCCGGGAAGCGCCTGGAACGTCGAGGCACGCGGGCTCGACGTCGCCCGTCTGCTCGAGGTGCGGCGCGAAACCCACCCGCTGGTCGATGTCGGCGTAGCGGACGGCCGTGTGGATCTTCAGGTCAGCCTCGATGCACTTCGTTTCCACGTGGAGATGAGCGCGCGAGGCGCGCGCGTGCAGGCCTTGGCCGATAGCGCCATCGATGAAGCGCAGCTCGGAGATGCGACGAATGTGGTTCTGAAGTTCGATGGCACCTGGCGGCGGGCAGAGGGGGCGGTCGAGATTCCCCTGCTCCACGCGACGGTAGCCGGCGCGGACTGGTCGGGCTCGCTCGCGCTGCGCGATCTGGAAACCGATCCGGCTGTCGATCTCGCACTCGGCGTGCACCAGCTGGACTTCGCGCAACTCCTGAGCACATTGGGCCTCGCCGTGCCTGAAAGCCTGGGACTGCCGCCCGACCGCGATGCTGGGCTTGGCCTGGCCACGATCGAGGTGCAGGTACGCGGAAGGCTGTCGGACGCGGCGTCGCTCTCGGTCACCCAGAAGATCGGCTTCACGCCGCCACGCCGGATGCCGCCGGGAATCGCTCGCCTGCGGCGTGATTTCGTCTTCGGTGCCGATGAAGGAGCCGGACCGCATCGCCCCATCCACGTCTCTCCGGCGTCTGCCGACTTCATCGCGCTGGGTGATGTCCCGCCATTGTTCGTGCGCACGCTGCTGCTCGCCGAAGACACCAGCTTCTACGGGCACCGCGGCATAGACCTGCGTGAGCTTCCGGGCGCTCTGCTCACCAACTGGTCGCGCGGCGGCGCCGCGCGTGGAGCATCGACCATCACCCAACAGCTGGCCAAGAATCTGTTCCTGTCGCGCGACAAGCAGGTCGGACGCAAGCTGCAGGAGCTGGCGATCACGTTCCTGCTCGAGTCGGCGCTCGGCAAGGAACGCATCCTCGAGATCTACCTGAACATCATCGAATGGGGGCCGGACCTGCACGGCCTGCGGCCCGCCGCCCGCCGATATTTCGGTCGCGAACCCGCGGAGCTCACGCCGGCAGAAATGGCTTTCCTAGTTTCGATCATTCCCGGACCGATCAAGTATCAGCATTCGTTCGCGCGCGGCACGCCGGGGCCCGGCCTGCGCTCGCTGATCGACGGCCTGCTGGCGAAACTGCGCTCGGTGGATGCCATCAGCGAAGAGGAATATTGGCAAGCGCTGGGTGAGACCATCATCGTCTCGCGCTGAAGTTCATTCGATCCGCTGCGCGCCGATACGTAGTCGATCCAGGTTGCAGTTCGCAGTACGCTCCCACCTGCGCAATCGCCTAGAGCCTGGCGTCGAAGTCGATTCCGTAAGTTCGAGGCGTGCCGAGATGAAAATAATCGAACCCGAATCCGGATACATCGATCGCGGACGTCACATAGAATTTATTGCCGAGATTTCGCCCCCACACGGATACACCGTAGCGGTCATCAGGCGTGTGGTATCGAAGCTGACCGTTGAGCAGCGTAACGGATTTCTGAGCCAGCCGCGGCACGTTGAAGAGCTCGAGATATTGTTTGCTGTTCATGTTGGCATTCAGCCCCAGCGTGAATCTGCCCTGACTCGTCCGGGCTACATCCCAATCCACTCCAGTCGTGAGGCTGACCGAAGGTGAATTCGGCAGGCGATTGCCGGAAAGATCCACTCCGCTGACGACAGCGTCCTGAATGCGCGTGCGCAACAGCCCTACGCCCAGATTGAGACGCAATGCATCGATCGGGTGTGCGGTGAGCTCGACCTCCGCACCGTCAATTCGCGATCGGGGAATATTGACGAGCGTTTGCGCCAAAGTCGCACTGTCCACATTAAGTGCCTGTTGCCCCCTGTAGGCGTAATGAAACAGAGCTGCGTTGACTGTGATCAGTCTGTTCAAGAGTTGCGATTTCGCGCCCAGTTCGTAAGCCCACACAGTCTCAGGTCCAGCTACGTTCAGCTCGGTCGGCAGAAAATACGCTTGCGCATTGAACGCGCTCGCCCGATAGCCCTTGCTGACACTGATATAGAGCAAATTCTCCGGCGTCGGCTTGTAGTCGAACCCTACCTTTCCCGTAACGTTGTCATTGCTGAAGTGATCGCCCGTTGTGGCATTGAAGTCAAGGCTTCCCGGCACAGTGTTGGCTACGGGCGTGCCGTCGGAGTTGAGGAGTTGAGCACGATAATCCGAGATGGATCCACGGTCGTGCGTGACGCGTAAGCCACTTCGAAGGATGAACGGCTCGCTCAGCTTGTAGCTCAGGTCGGCATACGCGGCGGTGGTCGTCTTAGTCTGATCGAAGTGATTGCGCACGACGCATGCCACGAGAGAAGGCTGGCAGGGAAGCGGGATGTCGGTAAAGTAATGAAACTCGGTACCTGCGGTCATTGACTCCCGGTTGTAGTACACGCCGAAGATGTAGTTGAGGCCCGTATCGTGGGCGCTGGCGATCCGCAGATCTTCGGCCATCTGATGCGCCACCGAGAAGACGTCGTCCTCGATGAGCGCCATCGGACTCCCGTCGGCATCCTCGGGCACGTACAGCCGCCCATAGTC
>JBGAIL010000318.1:0-2314 GCA_044225565.1 Steroidobacteraceae bacterium
CTTCATATCGTAAGACGTTGCGCGCAGGAAGACAGCGCGGCCCTAGGCGAGAGCCTGCATCCCGTGCTGCGGCGTGTCTACGCGGCGCGGGGCATCCAGTCCGATGAGCAGCTGAGCTCCTCTCTCGAGAGACTGCTCCCCGTGGGAACGCTTGACGGTGTGCTCGCGGCCACGGAGCTCCTGCTCGCGCATCGCGAGCACGGCCGCGTCATGGTGGTGGGTGATTTCGACGCGGACGGCGCGACGAGCACCGCTCTCGTGCTGAGGGCGCTGCGCGGCTGGGGGTTCGCATCCGTCGATTTCCTCGTGCCCAACCGGTTCGAGTTCGGTTATGGGCTGACGCCCGAGATCGTCCACCTCGCGGCGCGCCGCGAGCCGACCCTCATCATCACGGTGGACAACGGCATTTCCAGCCTCGCGGGCGTGGCAGCGGCTCGTGCCGCCGGGATCGCTGTGCTGATCACCGATCACCATCTGCCCGGCGCGCAGCTGCCGCAGGCCGATGCCATCGTCAACCCCAATCTCGCGGACTGTCAGTTCGGCAGCCGCTCGCTGGCAGGCGTTGGAGTCGCGTTCTACGTGATGGCTGCGTTGAGACGGGCACTCGACGAGCGGGGTCTGCTGCCGGCGGGCGCGCCAGTCGTCGCAGAGCTTCTGGACCTCGTGGCGCTCGGCACGGTCGCCGATCTCGTGCCGCTGGACAGGAACAATCGCGTGCTGGTCGCACAAGGGTTGAGACGCATTCGCGCAGGGCGCTGCGTCGCGGGCATCCGTGCGCTGCTGGAAGTGGCGAAGCGCGGTGGCCGCGACATCACTGCAGCAGACCTCGCTTTCGGCGTCGCGCCGAGGCTCAACGCAGCC
This sequence comes from Steroidobacteraceae bacterium, assembly GCA_044225565.1. GTDB lineage: Bacteria > Pseudomonadota > Gammaproteobacteria > Steroidobacterales > Steroidobacteraceae > CAVXAE01. The sequence goes on from JBGAIL010000318.1 coordinate 862, forward strand.
GGGCGGATCGACGACATGACCATCGGCATCCAGTGCCTGCTGGCTGACGATCCGGCGACGGCCGCGGCGCTCGCGACGCAGCTGGACCAGCTGAATCAGGAGCGTCGGAGCATCGAGACCCGCATGCAGGCGGATGCGATGGCCGCGGTGCGACACCTGCGGGATCCGGCACCGGCATCCCTGCAACGCAGCGGCGTCTGTCTGTTCCACGAGTCGTGGCATCAAGGGGTGGTCGGCCTCGTCGCGAGCCGCGTGAAGGACCGGGTGCGCAAGCCGGTAATCGCCTTCGCGAGCGCAGGCGAATCCGAGCTGCGGGGCTCTGCGCGCTCGGTGCCAGGCATTCACATCCGCGACGTGCTCGATGCCATGGCGTCGCGCGAGCCGGACCTCATCGGGCGCTTCGGAGGGCACGCGATGGCGGCAGGACTCACGCTCCAACGCGACAGGCTCGATCGATTCGCCGACGCGTTCGACGCCGAAGTGGCGCGCTGGGCGCAATTCGCGGGTGCGGCCGACGCCATCGAGACGGATGGCGAGCTCGAGGTCGAGGAGATCGCGCTCGAGACGGCTCGCGCCCTGCGCGACGGCGGGCCGTGGGGCCAGGCATTCCCCGAGCCGAGCTTCGATGGGGCTTTCCTGATCCGCAGCGCCCGCGTGGTGGGCGAGCGGCATCTGAAGATGTGGGTGGAGCTGCCGCCGAGCGGGCGGACGTTCGATGCCATTGCGTTCAATCATGTCGAGCGGGCGGAGGGGTTCGAGTTGCCGCTCGGGCGGGCACGACTGGTGTACCGGCTGGACATCAACGAGTACATGGGGGAGAGGAGGTTGCAGCTGCTGGTGGATCATCTGCTGCCAGGATAGGGCGGCGCCGCTCTTCACAGCGCGACGCCTCCGCAATTCGTCTAGAATGCCGCCCCCATGGAACTGAACCCGCTGAAACGCCAACTCAAGGACCTCGCCGATCGCATCGGCTCCTTAAGGGGGTTCCTTTGAGTACGACAGCAAGAAGGAACGCCTAGAAGAGGTCACCCGCGAGCTCGAGGACCCCTCCGTCTGGTCGAAGCCCGAGCGCGCGCAGGAGCTGGGGCGGGAGCGCTCCCGGCTCGCCGTGCAGGTCACCGAGCTCGAGAAGACGACCAAGGGCATCTCGGACGCCGCGGAGCTGCTCGAGCTCGCCGAGAGCGAGAACGACGAGGGCGCCGCACGCGACATCGAGCGTGATGCCCAATCCCTCGAAGCCGACGTGCGCCGCCTCGAGCTGAAGCGCATGTTCCACGGCGAGATGGACTCGCACAGCGCCTTCATGGACATCCAGGCCGGGGCCGGCGGCACAGAGGCGCAGGACTGGGCGCAGATGCTGCTGCGCATGTACCTGAAATGGGCTGCCACGCGCGGCTTCTCGGCCGAGGTCATCGATTCCAATCCCGGCGAGGTCGCCGGCATCAAGAGCGCC
>JBGAIL010000319.1:0-2757 GCA_044225565.1 Steroidobacteraceae bacterium
TCTCCGCGACGTCGCGGATAACTCGGGCCGGGCCGGCGCCGATGCGCTGGCCGATGCTGCGGCCTTCCGCCAGCACTCTGGAGCGCTGTTTGAGCGCGTAGCGCTGGATGGTGCGCCCGGCACGGCTCTGCACCGTCTCCGGTCGTGCCTGCAGGATGAATATTTCGCCCGTGGCGCCATCCTTGCCCCACTCGATGTCCATGGGATGCCCGTAGTGCTCCTCGATGATGAGTGCCTGGCGGGCGAGCGCCGTGATGTCTTCGTCATCGATGGAGAATCGCGCGCGGTCCTTCACGGGGACCTCGACGGTGGCGACACGCTCGCCCGACCCGGCGGCGCCGTAGATCATCTTGATGGCCTTGCCGCCGAGATTGCGGCGAACGACGGCGGCTTTGCCGGCCTGGAGAGCCGGCTTGTAGACGTAGAACTCGTCGGGATTCACAGCGCCCTGCACTACGGTTTCCCCGAGCCCGTACGAGGCGGTGATGAACACCACGTTGCGGAAACCGGAATCGGTGTCGAGCGTGAACATGACGCCGCTCGAGCCGAGGTCGCTGCGCACCATGTGCTGGACGCCGGCGGAGAGCGCGACCGCGGAATGGTCGAAGCCGTGATGCACCCGGTAGGCGATGGCGCGGTCGTTGAAGAGCGACGCGAAAACCTCGTGCATCGCCTTGAGCACGTTCTCCTCGCCACAGACGTTGAGGAAGGTTTCCTGCTGACCCGCGAAGGAGGCTTCGGGCAGGTCTTCCGCCGTGGCGGACGAGCGCACCGCGACCGCGATCTCGCGCCCGCCGGACATCTCACGCAGCGATTCCCGCACCGCTTTCTCGAGGCCTGGAGGGAAGGGCGTGGAGAGGATGCGCTGGCGGATCTGTGCGCCGACTGCCGCCAGTTTTACGACGTCCTCGACGTCCAGCGAGGCGAGGGATTCGCGGATGCAGGCATCGAGCCCGCCCTGCACGAGGAAGTCCCGATACGCCTGGGCGGTGGTCGCGAAGCCACCGGGCACCCGTACCCCGAGCTTGGCCAGCGAGCCGATCATCTCCCCGAGCGAGGCATTCTTGCCCCCGACCGTTTCGACGTCGCGCATTCCCAAGCGGTCGAAGGCAATGGCGTACACTCTCGAAACCTCTCAGCTGGGGATGGAGTTGGAACCGTGAGCCGCCGAACCGCTTTCTTCGTGTCCGATCAGACTGGCGTCACCGCGGAGACGCTCGGCCACAGCCTCTTGACACAATTCGATGGGCTCGAATTTCGGCCGGTGACTCTGCCATTTGTGTCGAGCGTTGACAAGGCGCAGGAGGCCGTCCGCAGGATAGACCGAGCCGCTCAGGAAGAGGGTGTGAGGCCCATCGTGTTCAGCACGCTGGTGCAGGACGATCTGCGCGACATCGTGATGAAAAGCAACGGGCTGTTCCTTGATTTCTTCGCGGCCTTCGTCGGGCCGCTCGAGCGCGAGCTCAAGACCCAGTCCACGCACATGGCGGGCCGCGCGCACGGCATGGCGGATCTCGCAACCTACACCACTCGCATCAACGCCACGAACTTCGCGCTCGCCAACGACGACGGCAACGGCTGCCCGGCTACTCGCACGCCGACGTCATCCTGCTCGGCGTGTCGCGTTCCGGCAAGACGCCGACGTGCCTGTACATGGCGCTGCAGTACGGCATCTTCGCCGCGAACTATCCGCTCACCGAGGAAGATCTCGAGGCCAATACGCTGCCGCCGCGGCTCGAGCCGCATCGGCGCAAGCTCTACGCGCTCACCATCGAAGCGGAGCGCCTGCAGCGAATCCGCAACGAGCAGGCCGGAGAGCCGCTACGCCTCGCGCCAGCGGGTGCAGTACGAGCGCACGGCCAGGCGCTCTTCAACCGGTATTCCCGTCCCGTTGCTCGACACCAGGAGGCCGTATTCCACATCGAAGAGATCGCGAGCCGCATACTCAACAACACCGGCATCGAGCAGAAGGCTGCGGCCCTGAGTGGCGCGCATCGAGATCCGTGCGCTCGCGCAATCGCGACGGTACGGCGCTTGCACGCCGGGAAAAGCCCGTTGACAGGCGCTGCGCAGCCATGAATAGTCGGGCCGAGATGATCAGCGATGCAGCCACTCTGGTGTCCTGGCGCGCGAAGCCCCGCAGCTTCGTCGCGCTGATGGCCCTTTACGAGAGCAACTACATCCGTCTCGGCTGGCTCGCCGGAAGCCCCGCGAGCCTCGCCGGCGAGCAGCGCTCGCGCGTCGAGGAAGACTGTGAACTCGTTCTCAGAGTCACGGAGCGCTGCCCCTACACCACCAGCTTCACGCTCACGTATCACTTTCCCACCGAGCCGGTGGAATACCCGGACATGCGCGTGCGCATCTATCACGATGCGCGGCTGGCCGAGGCCCAGGAGTGGGCCAGCGCGCACCCGCATCCGGTACTGCGCATGCTGCACGGCCGTGCGGAGCGTGAACTGGATCAGCGTTGGGCGCGCAACGTGATGCTAAACAAGTGGTTGGAATACTGCTTGGAGCGGGGCCATCGCTTCCCATCCGCCACGGAAACCGCAACGGCCCCGTGAGATGTGGCGCAAGGCTGCCGCGCCGCTCATGAAGGCACTGCGACAGCTCGGTTTTCTCAAGCTCAGCCTGCGAGGCAACGATGCGGACGACGAGGATCACCGCGTCCTCGCCCTGTTCCGCAAGCGTGCCGAGCTCAAGAAGGCTTATGGCGGCCTGCAGGACGAGATCTACCGGCTGAAGGACCGCGTCAAG
>JBGAIL010000100.1:0-6570 GCA_044225565.1 Steroidobacteraceae bacterium
CAACCAAGTCCTGGACATCCTGCGCGGTCTCTGGCGCTTCCGCTGGACCGCGCTCGCCGTCGCCTGGGGCATCTGCGTGCTCGGCTGGCTGGTGGTCTTGAGCCTGCCCAACAAATACGAAGCCAAGGCGCGGGTGTTCATCGATCCGCGCACGGCGCTGAAGCCGGTGCTGGAAGGCATCGCCATCGAGCAGGACGTGACGGCGGAGGTCAACTTCGTGCGTCAATCGCTCCTCGGCCAGGCGCATCTGCAGAAGATCGTGGACGAGACCGGCATGGCCGCCAAGGCCCGCACGCCGCGGGAAGCGGCAAAGGTGCTGGATGACCTCGGCAAGACGATCATCATCGCCGTGCAATCCGGTCAGGGCTCCGTCGAGGGCGATCAACCCACGCCCAGCCGCATTTACGACATCGCCTACCAGGATGTCGAGCGTGAGCGCGCGCTGAAGGTGGTACGGATCCTGGTCGACACTTTCCAGCAGGGAACCCTGGGCGGGAAGCGCCAGAGCTCCATCGACGCGCAGAAATTCGTGGAGAAGCAGATCGCGGACTACGAGACGAGGCTCGGTGAGGCCGAGCAGCGGCTGGCGGAATTCAAGAAGCGCAACGTGGGCATGGTGCCGGGCGAACAGCAGGGTGACTACTTCACGCGGCTGCAGACCGAGATGGACGCGGTGAAGAAATTCCAGGCTGATCTCGGCATCGCCCAGAACCGCCGTGAGACGTTGACACAGCAATTGCGCGGCGAGGCGCCCGTTGCGGCTTCCGCCGGCGTGGTCGCCGGGCCGGGTGGCACTCCGGCGGGGCAGGGTGACACGCTGTCCCGCATCAAGGAGACGCAGGCGAGGCTCGATGACCTGAAGCTGCGCTACACGGACGAGCACCCCGACGTCATCGCGACCCAGGAAACGCTGTCACAGCTTCAGGAGCGTCGTGCGCAGGAGCTCGAGGCGCTCAAGAGAGGCGATGCCAATGCGGCCGCCGTGACCGGCGCCAGCTCGAATCCGGTATACCAGGACATCCAGCTGCGGCTGAACCAGGCGAACGTCGAGATCGCGGAATTGCGTGCCACGCTCGGCATCCATCAGCAGAAAGTCGCGGAGTTGCGGCGGATGCTGGACACGATGCCCGAGGTGGAAGCCGAGTATGCCCGCCTCAATCGCGACTACGACGTCACCAAGGCCCAGCATGCGGAGCTGATCAAGCGTCTGGAGAAGGCGCGGGTCGGTGAAGAGGCCGAGGCCACGGAATCCATGCGATTCGATGTCCTCAATCCACCCGAGGCGGATTACAACCCGGTGTCGCCGCAGCGCACCCTGCTCCTCGGGCTGGTGCTCGTCGTCGGCCTGGGCGGCGGAGTGGGCGTCGCCTACCTGCTGAGCCTCATCAAGCCCGTCATCTACAGCGCGCAGGGGTTGGCGCATCTCACCGGCGCCACCGTGTTCGGTGTGGTCAGCGCTTTCACGGGTCCCGATCATGCTTCCCGCCGCAGGCGTGGATATCTCGTGTACTCGGTGGCCTGTTCCACCCTGTTCGTGGCGCTGGTGGCTGCGGTGCTCGCGGGCAGAATGTTCAGCCCCCTACTGGGAGGTGCCTTGTGAGCCTGGTCGAGAAAGCGCTGCGGAAGCTCCAGGATTCGCGCGCCACCGGCGGCGGTGACGCGAAGGAAGTGCTGGACGACATCGTGGTCGGGTCCGTGGTGTCCACCGGCGCCCATCCGCGCCCGGAGTTCGGCGGCGGTGCCGATGTCGACATTCCGCACCGCGGGGGCCCCCGGACCGACAAGCTGATCACCATCGACAGGGCGCTGCTTCGCAGCACCGGGCTGATGCCGGCGGAAGACCAGGAGCGCCGGTTCGCCAACGAGTACCGGCAGATCAAGCGGCCGTTGATCGCATTCTCCCGGGCGAACGCTGACCCGAAGAGCAGCGGGCGGCTGATCATGCTCACGAGCGCGCTGCCCGGCGAAGGCAAGACGTTCACCACCATCAATCTCGCCATGAGCATGGCGCGCGAGAAGGACCTGCACGTCCTGCTGGTGGACGCCGATGTCGCCAAGCCGCACATCAGCCGCACCTTTGGTGTGGACCAGGAGGCGGGTCTGCTGGATTCCCTGGGTGACGACCGTGCGGACGTCGAATCGCTCGTCATCCCGACGGACATTCCGGGCCTCAGCATCCTGCCCGCGGGGCACCAGAGCGAGAGCGCGACCGAGCTGCTGGCCAGCCAGCGCATGGAAAAAATGGCGGCGGCGCTCGCCAGCCGCACCCCGAACCGCATCGTGCTGTTCGACTCCTCGCCGCTGCTGCTCACCAGCGAGTCCAGGGTGCTGGCCAACATGGTCGGCCAGATCGTCCTGGTGGTGCGTGCGGGGGCGACTTCGCCTCAGGCCGTCATGGACGCGGTGAGCTCGCTGGGCAGCAACTGGGAGACCAAGAATGTCGGCCTGGTGCTCAACCAGAGCGAGGCCGCCGATCCGGGCACTTACTACGGTTACGGCGACTATTACGGCGCCGGCGCGCAAGCCCAGACGAAAAGCTGAAAGAGGGTGGCAGCATGATTTCTCGCCGCATGGCCGGCTGGCCGACCTGTGTGCTGGTCCTGGTGGTCGCGGCCGGCTCCTCCGCCGTCCAGGCGGCCGATGTGGGGTACCACGTGAGCGTGGGCCTCGGTTATTCGGACAACATCGCCCGCCTGCCCGAGGACGAGGAGAGCGAGACCATCGGCTCGCTGGGGCTGGATTTCTCGATCCTGCAGCGCAGCCGCAAGCTGGATCTGCAGGCCACTGCCGACCTCTCGTGGCTGAAATACTTCGGCGACACCTACGACAGCGAGCTCGTCGGTACGTTCACCGGCGAGGGAACCTACGAGATCGTCTCGGAGCACCTCGCCTGGGTGGCGCAGGACAACTTCGGCCAGGTGCGCATCGATCCGTTTTCCGCGCTCACGCCCGACAATCTCGAGAACATCAATTACTTCACCACCGGTCCGGACCTGACCTTCGGCATGGGAAAGGACACGAGGCTGCGCCTCTCGGGCCGCTTTTCCGACATCGCGTACGAGGAGAGTCCCTTCGACAGCACGCGGCTCTCCGGCAACGCCCGGTTGATGCACGCCATCTCGTCGGCGACCACGGTCTCGCTGAACGCGCAACGCGACCACATCGATTTCGACGAGGCGCCCGATGATCTCGACTACGATCGTGACCAGGCCTTCCTGCGCTATGAGGCGACCGGCTCCCGCACGCAGCTGGCCGTGGACCTGGGCTACAGCCGCCTGCTGCAGGGCGACGAGACGACCGACGGGCTGATGATGCGGCTGGAAGCATCCCGCAACGTGTCGGCGTCCTCCACGGTCCTGCTGACGGCAGGCCGTGAGTTCCTGGATGCCGGTGACAGCTTCCGCCTGGAGCAGGGCTTGCCGAGCGGAGGATTGGAAGCCCGTCCCTCGACACAAACTCCGAACCCTTTCACCAGTACCTATGCGAGTCTGGGCTGGCAGTTCCATCGCAACCGCACCGGACTCACGTTCGACGTGACGCATTTCGACGATGCCTACGAGACGGCCAGCGCGCTCGATCGCACGCGCATGCTCGCCAGTCTGGGGCTCACTCGCGAGATCACTCCTGCGATGAGGCTGTACCTCGGTGGCACGTATGCGCAGGAAGATTTCGATACGGCCATCGGCGACTATCACGAGACGGGCGGCATGCTGGGCCTCACGCACCGCCTGGGACGCAACCTGACGGTCGGCGCCCGGTACAACCACCTCCGGCGCAAAGGCGACGTGCCCGTCGGCGCGATCAGCGAGAACCGGTTCTGGCTGAGCCTGTCCTATGGCCGCGACGCTCCCCAGGCTGCACTGGCGCCCCGCATCCAATGATCCTGACGGTGGCGGCGCGTCCCGCTCCTGACTGGGATGCGTTCGTGAAAGCGCGGCCGACCGCCAGCGTATACCTGCGCGGCGGCTGGAGCCTCCTCGCACAAGAGGTGTTCGGCCACGATCCCCATTTCATCGAAGCCCGTGATCACGCTGGCGCGTTGTGCGGCGTGTTGCCGGTGGTTCGGCAGAAGAGCCTGCTCTTCGGCAACTTCGCCACGTCCCTGCCGTTCTTCAACTATGGAGGCGCGCTGGCAGACGATGAGCAGGTGGCGCTGCAGCTCATGGAGCGCGCTCGTGTCCTCGCACAGGAGCTGGGTTGCCGATACCTGGAGCTGCGGGATGCAGAGCGTCGCCCGGGCAGCTGGCAGGTGCGGACCGACAAGGTCACGATGATCCTTGATCTTCCCGCGGACGCCGCGGCGCTTTCCAGGCAGCTGGGCTCGAAGCTGCGCTCGCAGGTCAAGCGCGCCGACCGGGAAAGTCCCTCCCTGCGTGTCGGTGGCGCAGAGCTTTTGAAGGATTTCTACGAGGTCTTCTGCCACACGATGCGCGACCTCGGAACGCCTGTGTACCCGCTGCGCTTCTTCGATGCCTTGTTTCGCGCATTCCCCGATGAGTGCCTGCTGGTCGTGGTGGACCGTGCGGGCAAGCCGGCGGCCGCAGGGTTCCTGATCCTCGCCGATGGCCGGGCCGAGATCCCGTGGGCGGCCTGCCGCGAGGATGCCAAGCCCGCCGGCTTCAACATGAAGCTGTATTGGGAAATCCTGATGACCGTCATCGAACGCGGCTGCCGGCAGTTCGACTTCGGCCGTTCGACGATGGACAGCGGCACCTACCGGTTCAAGAAGCAGTGGGGCGCGCGACCCGTGCAGCTGTACTGGCACCGCTGGGAGCGTGATGCGGATCCTGCAAAGGCAGGCGTTCCGGCAAAGGAGGGGCGCCTGATGCGCTATGCGACATCCGCCTGGCAGAAGCTACCCCTGGGGGTCGCCAATGCCCTGGGGCCGCTGGTGAGCCCGAGCCTGCCCTGGTGAGACGCGGTCTCGTGCCCAACGTCCGGTCGGGCAGGAATCAGCGCCTCAGCGCGCTTCGGGCCGCGATCATTCGAAGGCGAGCAGCGCGGCCAGCGAGGTCGCGAGGACGGTGGCGAGGCTCACCTTGATGGCAGTGGAGTTCTGCCGTGTTCCGCGGCGGATGCCGCGCAGGAGCCGATCCACCTTGGATGCAGGCCGGTGGAGGAAGGCGACCTTGCGGACGTACGTCTCCACTTCCCAAGTCCACGTCGTGCCGGCGGCGAAGTAGGCGATGTCACCGCGCTCGAGGATCTTGGTCTCGCCCTGCGGCGAAGTGACTTTCACGCTGCCGTCGAGGATCAGCACGGTCTCGTCCCATCCGAACGACCACCTGAACGAGCCCGCCGTACAGTCCCAGACGCTGGTGGACGAGCTGTCGTCGCGGCTGGCGGAATGGAGGCCGGACCGGGCTCGCGGAGCGCCGGACAGCACCCACGAGGGGTCGATGGGCGCGGACTTCAGGAAGATGGAATCGGCGCTGGAAGAGCCGTTCCGTGAACGGGAAATGAGGCTATCGGGCACCTTCCTCGCAGCATCACTCATGCGACACGTCCCTCGTTCCATGACGGCGGATCATGTCAGGGTCGTCACAGGCCCGGTCGGTACTGGATCACAGATGCCTTCTGGCTCGCCGACCCGTCTGCATGGCGGCAGCCGGGGCGCTGTCGATATCGATGCCTGGGTCCTGCGCGCTTCCCGATGATCCGCTATATCATTTTCTCGTGAGCGCGCACCTGACCCCACGAACCGCCGCAGGAAGATCCGCTTGATGGTCAATGCCGCCCGCAAGCCGCAGGTGGTGGACACCACGACGTGGTTCCGCTGCACGCTGCTGTTCCTTCTGGTCGAGTACGCCCGTCCGCAGGACATGATCCCGGGCGTCGGCGCGATCCGGCCCGCCCTGCTGGTGATGCTGATCCTGATCGTATTCCTCATCAGGCACCGGGCGCTGCTCGTCCGGCGCAGCAAGCAGATCAGGATGATCTGGTACTTCATCGCGCTGCTCGGCATCCACATCCCGTTCGCGAGGAACAACTACTACGCGTACGCGACGTTCACCAGCATGCTCAAGTTCATGCCGTTCATCCTCTCGGTGCTGGTGTGCGTCGATTCGGTCGAGCGCTTGAAGAGCTTCATGAAGTTCTACATCGGCCTGATGGTCTATGTCTCGTTGTTCGCGATGACGCACGGCGGCATGGGGTCGGGAAACTATTTCGCCGACGAGAACGACGTCTCTCTATACATCAACATGGTCATCCCGTTCTGCTACTTCCTGTTCCTGATCGAGGAGAAGAAGGCGGGCAAGCTCTTCTACGCGGCGGCGCTGATGATCGGGCTGCTGACCGTCGTCGTGTCCTTCTCGCGTGGCGGGTTCGTGGGCCTCGTGATCATGTTCTTCATCGTATGGCTGGTGAGCCCGCGCAAGATGCTCTCGGTGTTCCTGATCCTGGTCCTGGGCACCATCGTCTATTTCTACGCCGGCGACCGATACCGGAAGGAGATGTCGACGGTGACGGACACCAAGGAAAGCACGGCGAACGCCCGCCTGATGTCGTGGGCGTCCGCGTGGGACATGTTCCTCGACAACCCGCTCGGAGTGGGCGGCAACAACTTCC
>JBGAIL010000100.1:6611-17284 GCA_044225565.1 Steroidobacteraceae bacterium
GCTCATTCCGGAGCTCGGGGTGATCGGCATCGTCATCTTCTTCAGGCTGCTCTTCTACAACCTGAAGGACATCTTCTCGCTCAAGACCAAGAATAAAGAGTTGAGCGACGACGAGCGCTACCTGAACTCGATGTCCATCGCGTTCCTGGCTTCGCTCGCGGGGTTCTTCGCGTCGGCGAGCTTCATCTCGGTGCTGTACTACCCGCACTACTGGTACCTCACCGCGGTCATCGTCGCGGCGGCGCAGATCCGGATGAAGATGAACGGCGCGCCCCAGGGCGAGGCGGTTGAAGGCAAGGTGCCGCGGGGAAAGTCCCTGGCCAGGCCCGCCTAGCCCAGCACCTTCCCGTAGAAGCCCATCGTATTGCGGAAATACGTCTCTTCGCTGAACTCCGTCTGGGAGCGTAGCAATGCCGCCTGGCCGAGCCGTTGCCGCAGCGCGGAATCGGACATCAGGCGATCGAGCGCAGCCGCGAGCGCATCCGGATCCTCGGGCGGCACCAGGAGGCCGTCGACCTGGTGCTCGATCACGGTCGGAATCCCGTCGACGTCGGAGCCGATCCTCGGCTTCGCACAGGCCATGGCCTCCACCAGGGTGCGCCCCATGGCCTCCGATCTCGAGGGCAGCACGAAGATGCCGCAGCTGCCGAGATGGCCGGGCATCTCCGGGTGATAGACCGGGGGATGGTGATAGATGCGCGGATGGCCGGCCATGGCGGCATTCAGCTCCGTGAGGTCGGGGAACCAGCCGAGGATCTTCAGCTTCCAGTCCGGATGGCGGTCGGAAACCTTCTTGAACGCCTCGATCAGCACGTCGACGCCCTTGCGCTTGAAGGGGAACCCCACGAACAGGATCTCCTTGTCCTCGCGCAGGTTCCCGAAGCTGCTCGTGCTCACGTGATTGGGGAAGCGGGCGATGACCTTCCCCTTGACCTTTTCGACGAACGGATCGATCTGCTTGTCGAACAGCAGCTTGATGCCGTGCGCGTGCTCGAGCACCCAGCCCATGATCGCCGGGATGATCACTTTCTTGGCTTTCACACTGAGCTTCTCGGCGTTGTCCAGGTACTCGGCGTCCGAGGTATAGAGCCCGTTCACCTCGGGTATGAGGCGGGTGCCGAGGATCTTCGAGACGAGGACGCCGATCATCCCCGTCTTGATCGGATCGTACGTGACCACCAGATCGAATCTCTCCCCGGCCATCCGTTTCCTCAGCGCGAAGAGCACGCAGTACAGCATGAACATCACGTTGGAATAGAGCACGTGGTGGAAGTGGTACTTGGCGCACCGGAACTCGAAATTGGCCACGCGGGTCACCTTGCGGATCCCGCTTTCCCGCGAGGTCGTGAGGATCGCCCCGTCGCAGTGCCTGCCCAGATCCCGGTAGTACCGCTCGTTGATGCTCATCTTCGGGCCAGGGGTGATGAACAGCACTTTGTATCTCATTGAGGCTCCCAGGCTACTTTCTCAGCGCGCGCACCGAGTTCAGGAATTCACGGTCGAACAGCCAGAAGAACAGGACGTACCCCAGGCCCGAGCACAGGATCTTCACCGGCAGCATGATCCTCACGTCGATCCCGGAGCCCCGTTCCAGATGCGTCAGGCCGTACTCTATCGCCGCGACGACGGTTACGCCGAGGACCGGCATGCTCAAGGCGCCCAGGTACCGGGACGTCCTGATCCCCAGGCGGGCGTTGGTGGTCCCGAGCCAGACCAGCGTGATGAGCAGGTAGGTCGTGAACCAGGGGATCAGGATCGCTTCCTTCTCGTACTGGACCGCGAAAGAGTAGGAGATGGACATCAGCACGGCGCACGCCACGCTGAAGTACAGCCACTTGATCGGCTTGCCCAGCGCCGTGTGCACGAAACCGACCACCGCGTTCAGGGTGACCAGGATCTGCGCCAGGCACAGGAACCTGAAGAGGGTGATCATGGGCGTCCATTTCTCGCCCAACAGGATCGGGATCAGCTGGTCGCCCAGCAGGAAGCCCGAGACGAAGATCGGAAAGACCAGTGCCGCGGTGAGCTTGATAGTCTTCAGGTAGTAGTCGGAGAAGACGCGCAGGTCGTCCTGGTAGCGGGAGAAGAGGGCGTAGGTCACCTGGTTGATGGTCGACACGAGCTTCTCGGTCGGCACCTGGGCCAGCTGCATGGCGAGCAGGTAGAAGCCCAGCGCCTCGGCCGTCCAGGCCCGGCCCGCGAAGAAGCGGTCCGACATCTCGAACATGTAGAACGCGGAGGAGCTGATGGCCACCATGATGCCGAAGTGCAGGTAGCCCTTGGTCTCGGCGAAGTTCAGGTTCAGTTTCGGGCGCCACGTGGTGGTGCGATAGACCAGCACGAGCCGGACCACGCCGCGGATCAGCCGGCCGCCGATGAGCGTCCACACGCCGCCGCCGAAATAGGCGATGACCAGCATGCCGAGGCACGAGATGATCGTGGTCTGCATCTCGATCAGGCCCACGGCCTTGTAATTCAGGTCGCGCTTCAGCAGCGAGAGCGGCACGACCTGAAGGCCGGTGAAGATGAATAGCACGGAGATGGACAGGATCAGCGGAATGACGTCCGGCTCGTCGAAGATGGCGGCCGTGATGTAGGCGATCGGGATGCAGGCGAGGGCGAACAGCACGCCGACACCGAGCGAGAACCAGAAGATGGAGGACAGCTCGCTCTCGGTGGGCTCCTTCTTCTGGATGATGGACGCTCCGATGCCCATCTCGCTCAGCAGCTCCGCGTATCCGGTGATCAGGGTTGCCATCGCGGACAAGGCGTAATCGACCGGCGAGAGCAGCCGGGCGACGACCACGGTCACGCCCCAGGAGATTCCCTGGCTGATCAACTTGAAGAGCGCGAACCAGCTCCCGTGCTTTATCGCTTTTTCGGCAAGTGCCACGATGGATTGTCCAGACGGATGCGGTGTTCTCGAGCCGGAAGGCTGTCGGGCCGGGTGAAGCGCGGAGGTTCGTGCTGTCGGGGGAGGATCGGCAGGCGGCTCACTGGGCCGGCCGTCGAGTCAGTGCTTCCGCGTGTTGCAGCAGAAAACCGACGATGCGCGGCGCCGCCTTGCCGTCACCGTATGGGTTGTGAGCCTTCGACATCCGCTGGTACGAGTCCGGATCATCGAGCAGTTCCTGTATCGATGAGACGATCTTCTCCCGGTTCGTGCCCACCAGCCTGACCGTGCCCGCCTGCACTGCCTCGGGCCTTTCGGTGACGTCCCGCATCACGAGCACGGGCTTGCCCAGGGACGGCGCCTCCTCCTGCACACCGCCGGAGTCGGTCAGGACCAGGTGACACCGGTCCATCAGGAAGACGAACGGCAGGTAATCCAGAGGCTCGATCAGATGGACGTTGGCGACGGCGCCCAGGATGTCCCTCACCGGCCTCTGCACGTTCGGGTTCAGGTGTACCGGATACACGAACAGCACCGACGGGTTGCTCATCGCCAGCTGCCGGATCGCTTCGCAGAGCTCGGTGAAGCCGCGGCCGAAAGTCTCACGCCGATGCCCGGTGATCAGGACCATGCGCTTGCCCGGAGCTTCGATGCGCTCCAGCAGCGAGGGCCGAAGGTACTGTTGCCAGAAACTTTCCGGATAGTACTGCTGCCAGAAACTTTCCGGATAGCTCGCTATGGCATCGCGAACCGACAGCAGGGCGTCGATGACGGTGTTGCCGGTGACATGGATGTTGCCGTCGGCCACATTCTCTTTCAGCAGGTTCTGCCGCGCAGTCTGCGTCGGCGCGAAATGAAACTGGGTGATCCGCCCGACCAGCGCGCGGTTCGCCTCTTCGGGGAAGGGTGCACGGAAGTTCCCGGTGCGCAGTCCCGCTTCCACGTGCGCGACCGGGATACCTGCGTAGAACGCCGCCAGTCCTGCCGCAAAGCAGGTCGTCGTGTCACCGTGCACGAGGAGGACATCGGGTTGCAACTGCTTTAGCGCATCGCGCATGCCAAGCAGCACGCGTGAGGTGACGTCGTAAAGGTCTTGTCCCGCCTGCATGATGTTCAGGTCGATGTCGGGCTCGATGCCGAACAGCTTCAGCACCTGGTCGAGCATCTGGCGGTGCTGGCCCGTGACGCAGACCGTGCAATCCACTCCGGGTTGCTGCTTCAGCGCCTTGACCACGGGAGCCATCTTGATGGCTTCGGGCCGGGTGCCGAAGGCAACGCAGACTTTGAGGACCATATCCGGGCGCGGCAGTGTATTCATCTTCGGCAAGGGTTTCCACAGCAACTGCGGTCTCGGGATGCATCCGGACGATCGGTGCCGCGAGCCGCGCCTCCGGTTCCCCCGTCGGTCCGCTGCTGCGCGGCGTTTCGCGAGGCGCGTCGCATTATCGTATTTTCAAGCGTCATCCGCATTCGTTGCGGCGTCGGAATTCTCACTTTGTGAGGTCGGATCGCGCGCGGCCGGCGGTGGTGATTCAGAGTAACGCCGATGGATGCGGAAGGTTCGTGAGCAGCCGGTCACAGCCGGCAAGAACTCGAGCTTCCGCAGGTGTCCTCGAGCCGTTGTGCTCGTCGCACCGGCGTCTAGCGGCGCTCCTCCAGAGCGCATGCGCAAGCGATGTCTCTCCCGACCAGCTCGCTGCCATAATCGTCGTAGTCATCGAGAGGGGCGCGAAGTGCTGGGAGTGACCGTCGGTCTCGCTCTGAGGTCAACGTAGCGTGACCGTGCCGACCGACAAGGCTGATTGCCGCGGCGCCAGGATCTGCCACGTCATCTCCGGGGATCTGTGGGGAGGTGCCGAAGCTCAAGCTCTGGCGCTGATACAAGGGTTATCCGCCCGGGCGGAAGTCTGCGTGATCGTGTTCAACCGCGGAGAGCTGCTCTCCCGGATCGAAGCGTCGCGGATCCCCGTCGAGCTGGCCGACGAGAATCAGTTACGGAATTCCGGCGCTGGTTTGCCGCATGCACTCGATCTTCGGAAAGTGGCGCCCCCGTCTCGTTCACGTGCACGGCTTCAAAGAGAATCTGGTCGCGGGGCTCGCCGCCCGGTTGCGCGGTATTCCCATCGTGCGCACTCATCACGGCCGCGGCATGATCGGAGCTGGCAAGCGTCACACGTACATCGAGCGGCTCAACGCGGCGCTGCTCGCCGATGGCCTGATCGCCGTTTCCGCGGACCTGGCCGAATTCCTGCGCCGGTGCGGTCTCTCATTGCGAAATCTCCACATCATCAGGAACGGGATCCCGATTCCCGCCCCGGATCGCCGGCCAGTGCCGGCGCCGCGGGGAGAGGGTGCCTTCACCGTCGGCACCATCGGGCGCCTGGTCGCGGTCAAGAATCACAAGTGCCTGCTCGAGGCCTTCAAGCGCGTCACCGACGAAATCGATGGCGCACGCCTGATCATCGTCGGGGATGGGCCGCTGGCGGGGCAGCTCGAGTCCCTGGCGGCGCAGCTGGGCATTTCGGACCAGGTGCACTTCGCCGGCTTCCAGCGGGACGTGGATGGTTACCTGCGCCGCCTCGATGTGTTCGTACTGTCCTCGTTGCACGAAGGCGTGCCGATCTCTCTGCTCGAAGCCATGAGCATCGGGGTTCCGGTCGTGTGTACCCGCGTAGGGGGGATTCCCGAGGTGATTGCCGACCACCACAATGGATTGCTGGTGGCATCCGACGATGCCGAGTCCCTGTCCGCAGCACTGAAGAAGATCGCGGCCGATCGAGGTCTCGCACGGCGGCTCGCGGAGAATGCCCGGTCCACCGTGTCGGACGAGCTGTCGTTCGACCGCTGCCTGCAGAGCACGATTTCCTTGTATAGCGGAATGATCCCTAAATGAAGATTCTGTACATCTGGGACGCGGACTACCCCTGGGACGTCAGGGTCGAAAAGATATGCCATGCCCTGATGGCGGGCGGGCACGAAGTGCACGTCGCCGCGCGCAACCTGAAGAAGCGGCCGGTCTACGAGGACGTCGGCGGGTTGCACGTGCACCGCATCAAGAGCCGCAGTCACGACGGGCTCAACTACTTCGCCTCGTTTCCCCTGTTCTGCAGTCCCGTGTGGAAGCGCTTCCTCGATTCCATCATCCGGGACCGGGGCATCGAACTCATCGTCGTGCGCGACCTGCCGATGGCCATCGCCGGCATCTGGGCGGGCAGGCGGGCGGGCATTCCCGTGGTCTTCGACATGGCGGAAGACTACGTCTCACTGATCCGGGATATCTGGGACGACCGCAAGTTCCAGGGATTGAACCTGGTCGTGAGGAATCCCTATCTCGCCAGGCTCGTCGAGCGTTACACCTTCAGGCACATCGACGAGATCATGGTGGTGGTCGATGAGGCTCGCGACGTCGTGATCCAGGGCGGGGGCGATGCGGACAAGGTCACCCTGGTGGGCAACACGCCCGATCTCGATGGCATCGGCGGTCCAGTCAGCGCAGAGCCCGATGAAACCCTGGAGAAGATCCGCAGCCACTACTCGGTGATCTACACCGGGGGCATCCAGCTCGGACGCGGATTGCAGGTGGTCTTCGAGGCCATACCCGAGATCGTCCGCCAGATCCCCGACTTTAGGCTCGTCGTCGTCGGTGACGGCTACGCGAGCGAGATCCTAAAGAAGATGATGCGGGAGCAGGGTGTCGACGGATACGTCTTCTGGCTGGGCTGGGTTCCGCACACGCAACTGCCCGCGTACCTGCATGCCTGCCGGGTGGGTATCGTGCCTCACTATACTTCCGACCACGTGAACACCACCATTCCGAACAAGATCTTCGACTACATGGGATGCGGCTTGCCCGTGCTCGCATCCGACGCGAAGCCCATGAAGCGGGTGATTGAGCAGGAGCGATGCGGCAGGACCTTCCCCTCGGGGAATGCAGCCGAGCTGTCGAAGGCGTTGCTGGAAATTCGCGGCCATGAGGCCGGCCTCGGTGCGAATGGCAGGCGGGCCGTGCTCGAGAAGTACAACTGGCAGGAAGACACGAAGCGGCTGCTACGGCTGGTCGAAGGCCTTGGATCGAAGCGGGTGGGGGCATGCTAGGCGTATTCAGCGACAGGACGGGGGAGCTCAGCATCCGCGGCGAGTCCGCCAGGGTGGCGACGCCCGCGGCGGAGGTGTGTTTCAAGGGGGACTTCTACCTGGGGCCGCAGGAGCAGGCGCGGGTACTGAACGAAGTCCTGAGCGCCGGGATGTCGGTGGATCGGGCCAGGGCCCTGCCCGGGCAGTTCGTGATCGTGATCCACGACAAGGCGAGCCGGAAGCTCACGTTCGTCAGGGATCACATCGGCCAGCAGCCGCTCTATTTCCGCGTGGAGGACGGGCGGTTGCTGTTCGCATCCAGCGTCAGGGAGCTGCGGAGCGCCTCCGGAACCTCCTGGTCGCTCGATCCGCGCGGTTTCCAGGATTTCGTCGCGATCAAGTACACGATACCGACCACTACGCTCATAAAGGGACTGTCCGAGCAGACGCCGGGAACGATCGTCGAGTTCTCCGGCGGCGCGTTGCAGACGGAGCGTGCCTTCTTCGACAGGACTCCGCACACCCCCCTGGCGGATCGAAACGGCGATGAGAAATGGGTGGAGCGGTTCAAGGCGGAGTTCGAGAGCAGCTGCGCTGCGGCCTGTTCCGATGCCGGGTCGCGCCGGTTCGGAGTTCTCTCGAGCGGCGGCATCGATTCCAGCATGCTCGTGGGCGCTTATCGCAAGCTGACGCAGGATCGATTCCCCACTTTCTACATCGGCTGCGACGGCTACAAGAACGACAGGACCCGGGAAGCGGAGTTCGTGAGCCGGCTGTTCGACACGGACCACCGGAACTTCTACATCAACGGCACGGAGTTCGCCGATCGTCTCGAGGCCGCGGTCGAGCTCAACGATTTCCCGGTCAGCACGCCGAGCACGATATTGAGGAATCACCTCTATGCCAATCTCAGCGGGGAGGTCGATGTCCTTTTGTCCGGAGAAGGCGCCGATTGTCTGTACACCGGCTACTACGTCTACGACCTGGTATATCGGCTCTACTCGACGTCGAGGGCGCGCCCGTTGCTGGGAGCCCTGGCGCGGCTGCTGCCGCTGTCGCTGATTCCCGGTGACAGGGGGAGAAAGGCGCGGCTCGTCAGGCAGGCCATGATCCTCCCTCCGCACGAGTACTTCCTGCAGCACGACACGATGATCGGCAACAACTCCGGGCAGCTGTCCCGCATGCTCGAAGGTTTCGACGAGTCCGGCTACCTGCCGGACTTCAAGCGGTTGCTTTCCGGTTACGACAGGGTCGATATCCTGAATCGCATCCTGCGCATCTACCAGTCGGCCTTCCTGTCGGAAAACCTGTCCGCACTGGCGAAGATGGACGGCCGGTATGGCCTGCAGCATCGGCATCCGTTCATCCATGGCCCCATGATCGATGCGTTCAACCAGATCTCCTGGGGTCGCAAGGTGGGAGGGTTCAGGCGCAAGCGGCTGATCGTGGAGATGGCGAAGGAGTATCTGCCGCCGAGCTTCTTCGCGATGCCGAAAGAAGGATTCGGCGTTCCCATCCCCGAGTGGTTCCGGGATGCCTCCAGCCTGGGGCGCTATATCGACCTCATCAACAGCAGGGCATTCAGGGAGCGCGGCCTGTTCAGGAAAGCCTATGTCGACGGATTGCTTTCCGACTACCGGAACGACCGGCTCGAGGAAGGCTCGTACGAGCAGGTGCTGTGGCTCATGGTGAATTTCGAGCTCTGGGCCCGCCGTTACCTCGACGGGCAGTAGGCCGGCCGGCATGTCAAAAAGCCTCGACAAGCTCCTCTATGCATTGCCGGTCAGCCTGCAGAACGTGGCATTGTCGTTCTACGGGCTCGGTCTGCGTCGCAACCGGCACGCCGGCAATTACGGCCGGTACTACGCCGAGGCGCTGGCGAGAGCGGGCTTCAGCCGGGAAGCGTTCGATGGATACGTGGACACGGCGCTCATCGCGACGCTCCGCAAGGCGATCGACGGTGTTCCCTACTACCGGAGGCTGCATCGCGAGGGAAGGTTTCCGATCGAGAAGGTGAGGGGTGTCGCCGACATCGCGGCGCTGCCGCTGCTCGAGAAGTCGGAAGTGCGCCGGGATCCGCAGCAGCTCGTGAGCGAGGCTCATGACGTGAAGGATCTGTCGGTCATCAATACGACGGGAACGACGGGAACTCCGTTGCGGATCTACTGCAATGCGGAGGTCCGGCAGAAGAACTATGCGTTTCACGACCGCTTCCTCGCGATGTCGGGCATCGATCGGAAGGGGCTGCGGGCGACGATCGGCGGCCGCATCATCATCCCCGCGGCCCATCGGGATCCGCCGTTCTGGAGATACAGCTATTTCCAGAACAACGTGCTCTTTTCCTCCTATCACCTGAATGCGGGCAACATCGAGGCATACATCGGCAAGCTCAGGTCGCTCCGGCCCGATCACATCGACAGCTACCCGTCCAGCGTCTACACCATCGCAAGCCATGCGAAACGGCGCGGGATCCCGTTGAGCGGTATCACGAAGGCGATCATGACCTCCGGCGAGACGCTGTTCGACGACCAGAAGGCCGTGATCGAAGAGCAGTTCGGCGTCACGGTGTTCGATCAGTACGGTTGCGCGGAGATGAGCGTGCTGGTGACTTCGTGCGCGCAGGGCACGTATCACGTCCATTCCGATTTCGGCATCCTGGAGATATTGAACTCGAACGGGGAGATCGCCGGGGACGGCGAGGAGGGCGAGATCGTATGCACGAGTCTCATCAACGACGTCATGCCGCTCATCCGTTACCGGATCGGGGACAGGGCGGTCGCAGGCGCGCGTCGCTGCCCGTGCGGGAGCGCTCTGCCGACGGTTGCCCGCGTTCTCGGCCGTGACGACGACGTGATACTGACTCCTGGTGGCGACCGCGTCGGCAGGCTGAGCCCGGTGTTGAAGGGCTTCCCGGTGAAGGAGGCCCAGTACGTCCAGGAGAAGCTCGACGAGGTGAAGGTGGTGTTGGTTCCCGATCCGGCCTATGGCGCGGCGGATGAGGCCCGGCTCGTGCAGGAGCTCAGGATGAGGCTGGGCAACGAGATGAAGATCGAGTTCCAGTACGTCGAGCGCATCGAGCGGGGCAAGGGCGGCAAGCTGAAATCGATCGTCTCCAGGCTGAAGTGACCGGCGTCGGCTAGCGCAGGCGGAACGAGAGCAGGGGCTTGCTGCGGGCGATATCGTCGTGAATGCCGATTCGCGCGATCGTGAACGGATCCTTCAGCTCGCCGGACTGCCGCCCGAGCTTCGTGGTCACGGCGGCTGAATATCCCGCATCTCTGACCAGCGAGCGGATCTGCTCGTTGTAGAGCCCGTTCGGATAGCAGAACACGGGAACGTAGTTGAGCTCCCGGCTCTTCAGCTTTTCCATCGAAGCCTCGATCTCCAGGGCGGCTTCCCGCAGGTCGATGCGGGTCAGGATCCGGTGCTCGCAGGTGTGGGAGCCGAAGCTGATGCCGTTCCGGCCCATCTCGCCGATCTCGTCCCAGCTCAGCATCGTGCGCTCGCCCTCCAGGCCGATGCCGAGCTCCACGGCCAACTCGTCCACGAGCTGCTCGATCTGCGAGACCGGCAGCGACTTCATGGCCTCGATGGCCATGTCGACTGCCGTGGCGCTGGGCTCGCCGGAGAAGACGTGGCGTTTGAGCATCGCGAGGGCGTCCTCGCTCTCGTCCCGGATGCGGCCGGGTCGTGGCGCGCCATTCCC
>JBGAIL010000101.1:0-17788 GCA_044225565.1 Steroidobacteraceae bacterium
CCTCCTCCGGCTCTCCCTGGCCGGGCTGCAGCCAGTCGCAGAGCTCCCGCAGCTGCTCGGAGTCGAGCCGGCGCACGGCGGCCTGGATGGCCGTGATGGCAGGCGAGCTGCCGTACGCCGCGGGGGCCTCGCGCACCATGGCGCGATATGGCATCGCCTGGAGGCCGATCCAGCGGTTCACGTCCTGCCATTCCCGCGCGGGCAGCACTGAGATGGCGAGCTGGATGTCCTCGAGTGTCTTCATGTATTGGAAGCTAGCGGCGGCGCCCTCGGCGGGCAAGCCGCATTCCTCGTGATTTACACCCGATCTGCGGCTTGACGACGCTACTTCTTCGGCATGTACAGATCGGTGAGCGTCCCTTCGTATGCCTCTGCCGCGAAGGCCACCGTCTCGGACAGCGTGGGGTGCGGATGGATGGTGAGCCCGACGTCGGTAGCATCCGCGCCGGTCTCCACGGCGAGCGCGATCTCACCGATGAGCTCGCCTGCATTGGTGCCGACGACGCCGCCACCGAGCACTCGGTGACTCTCCGGGTCGAACAGCAGCTTGGTGAAACCCTCATCGCGCCCCAGAGACAGCGAGCGTCCGCTCGCAGCCCACGGGAAGGCCGCTTTCTTGAACGCGATGCCCTTGGCCTTCGCTTCGGTCTCGGTGAGACCCACCCAGGCCACTTCCGGATCGGTGTAGGCCACGGAAGGAATCGCGCGCGCATCGAAGGCGCGCTTCTCGCCGGCGGCGACTTC
Organism: Steroidobacteraceae bacterium; assembly: GCA_044225565.1. Taxonomy (GTDB): domain Bacteria; phylum Pseudomonadota; class Gammaproteobacteria; order Steroidobacterales; family Steroidobacteraceae; genus CAVXAE01. Next base: position 745 of record JBGAIL010000101.1, read on the forward strand.
GGCAGCCACCTTCGCCTCATGGGAAGCCTTGTGCGCGAGCATGGGCTGCCCGGCGATGTCGCCGATGGCGAAGATATGCGGCACGTTGGTGCGCATCTGCCTGTCGACCGGAATGAAGCCGCGATCCGTCACCTTCACGCCGGCGGCTTCCGCTCCAATGAGCTTGCCGTTGGGCGAGCGCCCCACCGCGACGAGCACGCGGCCGTACACCTGCGGTTGGGGAGCCTTCCCGCCCTCGAACGTGACGCGGATGCCATCGGCCAGGGCTTCGACCGCTTTCACCTTCGTGCCGAGCAGGATCTGCTCGTAGCGGCCGCGGACGCGCTTCTCGAGCGGCCGCACGAGGTCGGCATCGCAGCCCGGCATGAGTTGCGGCGTCAGCTCCACGACGCTCACCTTGCTGCCGAGCGCGTCATACACGCAGGCCATCTCGAGCCCGATGATGCCGCCCCCGATGATGAGCAGGCGACCGGAGAACTCCGGCAGCTCGAGGGCGGCGGTGGAATCCATGATGCGCGGATCGTCCGGCAGGCCAGGCAGCCGCATCGGCTCCGAGCCGGCGGCGATGATGCACTGCTCGAACTCGATGCGCTCCGGCCCGACTTCCAGCGTGTTCGGGCCCGCGAAGCGCCCGACGCCCTGGATCACTTCGACCTTGCGCTGCTTCGCGAGCATCTTCAGCCCGCCGGTGAGCTTCTTGACGACGCTGCCCTTCCAGTTGCGCAGGCGCTCCAGGTCGATCTCGGGCGCGGCGAACACGATGCCGTGCTCGCCCATCGCTTCCGTTTCCTCGATGACCTTCGCCGCATGCAGCAGCGCCTTCGAGGGGATGCAGCCGACGTTGAGGCACACGCCGCCGAGGCTCGACCAGCGCTCGACCAGGGTGACCTTGAGGCCCAGGTCCGCGGCGCGGAAGGCAGCAGTGTAACCGCCGGGGCCGGCGCCCAGCACGAGCAGCTGAGCGCGACGCGACGCCTGCGCACTCACGAATTCGCCTCGCTGCGCTCGAGCGCCCTTTCGCGGCCTGCCTTCACGGCACAGCCTCGGTGAGCGCACGGGGGTCGGCGAGAGTGGCGGCAAGGAATGTGGTGAACCGGGCGCCTGCCGCGCCGTCAATGACCCGATGATCGTAAGACAGCGACAGCGGCAGCATCAGCCGCGGCACGAAGCCGCCATCCTGGAACACGGGCCGCATCACGGAACGCGACACGCCGAGAATGGCGACTTCAGGCGCATTGATGATGGGCGTGAACGCCGTACCACCGATGCCACCCAGGCTCGAGATGGTGAAACAGCCACCCTGCATCTCGGTGGGGGAAAGCTTGCCGGCGCGGGCCTTCTCCGCGAGCTCGGCGAGCTTGCGCGCGATCTCGTAGATGTCGCAGCGATCCACGTCGTGCAGCACCGGCACGACGAGCCCGTTGGGCGTATCCGCCGCGAAGCCCACGTTCCGCTTCGTCGAACTGCGTGACGTGGGGGATGTTGAGCCAGCTCGCGAGCAGGCGCGGCCCGGAGATCTTCTGGATGCGGGACAGCGGCCTGGACTCGATGGGCCCGAAGGCCGCGAAATCCACTGCGGGAATGCCGGGCAGCGCGGCTCCCGCACCGGCTCCACCGCCGGCACCCCCACTGGAGAGCACCCGCTTGACGTAGGCTTTCACGTCGTCGTGCGTGATGCGGCCCTTGAGACCCGTGCCGGAAACACGACCGAGGTCCACGCCCATCTCTCGTGCCAGTCGTCGAACCGACGGGCCCGCGTGCGCACGCGAGAAACCCGGCTCGTCGATGGGTGGCAGATCGTTGCGGCCGTCAGGAATGGTGGAAGACAGGCGCTGAGCAGGCGGCTCGGCTGCCTGCGGCTTCACGCTGGCGGCCACAGGAGCGGTTTCCTTGGGAGCCTGGGCGACCGGCTTCACCAGCGACGATTCCTCGCGCACGCCCTCTTGCGCTGCGGCCGCGGGCGACGACTCTTCGTCTGTTCCCGCCACAGCTCCACTCGAGCGCACGGTGACGATGACATCGCCGGTCGATACCTTGCCGCCCTTCGCGATGTGGACTTTCTCGACGGCACCGGCGACGGTGGAGGGTACATCCATCGTCGCCTTGTCGGTCTCCAGCGTGACGAGCGGCGTGTCGACCTCGACCGTATCGCCAACCTTGACCAGCACGTCGATGACCGCCACGTCCTTGAAGCCACCCATGTCGGGCACCACGACGTCCACGGGGCCCGAGGCAGCCTTCTCACCACCGCTCTTCGAGGCTGTGATGGCCTTGCCACCGGCAGAAGGGCTCGCCGCAGACCTGGACGACTCAGCATCGGCTTTCGGTACGGCAGGCTGCGCATTGGCCGATGCCGCAGCGGGCGTTGCTTCAGCCTTGGGCGATGGACTTTGCGGTGCGGCCGATTGCGGCGCCTCGACCCCACCTGCCTGCGCATCCGCACGCAACGTCACCACCAGATCTCCGGTGGACACCTTGCCGTTCTTGGCGATGTGCACCCTCTCCACGACCCCTGCGGCCGTGGAAGGCACGTCCATCGTGGCCTTGTCCGTTTCGAGCGTGACGAGCGGAGTGTCGACTTCGACGGTATCCCCGGCCTTCACCAGCACGTCGATGACGGCCACGTCCTTGAAGCCACCCATGTCGGGTACGCGGATTTCCATCGAGCCAGACATCGCGCGCTCCGTCAGATCTTCCAGGGATCGGGGCTCGAGGGATCGATGCCGAGCGCCTGCATCGCCTTCGTCACCGTCTTGCGGTCCACCTTGCCTTCACCCTCGAGCGTGCGCAACACGGTGAGCGTGATGAAGTTGCGGTCGACCTCGAAATGCTTGCGCAGTGCCGCGCGCGAATCCGAACGACCGTAGCCGTCCGTGCCGAGCGTGACGTACTTGCCGCTCACCCACTGCCGGATCTGGTCCGGCACGATGCGCATGTAGTCCGTAGCTGCGATGACCGGACCCTCGCGATCCTTGAAGCACTGTTCCACGTAGGACACGCGCGGCTTCTCGCCGGGATGCAGCAGGTTCCAGCGCTCACACTCGAGCGCCTCCCGCCGCAGCTCGTTGAAGCTGGTGACGGAGAACACGTCCACCGGCACGCCGTATTCCTTCTCCAGCAGCTGCGCCGCCGCAAGGCATTCGCGGAGAATGGTTCCCGAGCCGAGCAACGTGGCGCGCACCTTGCCGCGCCCGCCGATCTGGAGCAGGTACATGCCCTTGATGATCCCCTGCTCCACGCCCGAAGGCAGCGCGGGCTGAACGTAGTTCTCGTTCATGCAGGTGATGTAGTAGAAAACGTTTTCCTGCTCCACGTACATGCGGCGCAGGCCGTCGTGGACGATGACGGCGAGCTCGTAGGCGAACGTGGGATCGTACGCGATACAGTTCGGCACCGTGCTCGCAAGGAGCTGGCTGTGCCCGTCCTGGTGCTGCAGGCCTTCACCGGCGAGCGTGGTGCGCCCTGCGGTGGCGCCCAGCAGGAAACCGCGCGCCTGGATGTCGCCGCTCGCCCAGATGAAGTCGCCCACGCGCTGGAAGCCGAACATCGAATAGAAGATGAAGAACGGCACCATGCAGATGCCGTTGTTCGCATACGAGGTGCCGGCGGCGATCCACGAGCAGAGCGCGCCGGCCTCGTTGATGCCCTCTTCCAGCATCTGGCCCTTCTTGTCCTCGCGGTAGGACATGAGCGTCTCCGCATCCTGCGGCGTGTAGAGCTGGCCGACGGAGGAGTAGATGCCGATCTGGCGGAAGAGGCCCTCCATGCCGAAGGTGCGCGCCTCGTCCGGCACGATGGGGACGATGTTCTTCCCGACGTTCTTGTCCTTCAGCAGGATCGTGAGGATGCGCACGAACGCCATCGTGGTGGAGATCTCGCGATCCCCCGTGCCTTCGAGCAGCGGGCCGAAGGCCTCGAGCGCCGGCATGGTGAGCGGCGGGGCGGCTTCGCGCCGCACGGGGAGCGAACCGCCGAGCGTCGTGCGACGCTCGCGCAGGTAGCGCATCTCTTCGGAGTCTTCCGCCGGCTTGTAGAACGGCAGGCCCTTGAGCGCCTCGTCCGAGATCGGGATGTGGAAGCGGTCGCGGAACGCGATGAGCGCCTCATCGTCCAGCTTCTTCTGCTGGTGCGCCACCATCTGGCCTTCGCCGCCCTTGCCGAGCCCGAAGCCCTTCACCGTCTTCGCGAGGATGACCGTAGGCTGGCCCTTGTGATGGGACGCCGCCCAGTACGCCGCGAACACCTTGCGGGGATCGTGGCCGCCGCGATTCAGGTGCCAGATCTCCTCGTCCGACATGTTGGCGACCATCGCCTTGAGCTCGGGGTACTTCCCGAAGAAGTGCTCGCGCGTGTACGCGCCGCCCTTGGCCTTGAAGTTCTGGTACTCGCCGTCGACGCACTCTTCCATCACGCGGCGCAGCAGGCCCTTGTGGTCCTTCGCGAGCAGGGGATCCCAGCGCGAGCCCCAGATGACCTTGAGCACGTTCCAGCCCGCACCGAGGAAGGCGGCCTCGAGCTCCTGGATGATCTTGCCGTTGCCGCGCACCGGACCGTCGAGCCGCTGCAGGTTGCAGTTGATGACGAATATCAGGTTGTCGAGCTTCTCGCGCACCGGCATGGTGAGCGCGCCCATGGACTCGGGCTCGTCCATCTCGCCGTCGCCCAGGAAGGCCCAGACCTTGCGGTCCGAGGGCTTCACGAGGCCGCGGTGCTCGAGGTAGCGGATGAAGCGCGCCTGGAAGATGGCCATCATCGGCCCGAGGCCCATCGACACCGTCGGGAACTGCCAGAAATCCGGCATCAGCCAGGGATGCGGATAGGACGAAAGCCCCTGCCCGCCCACTTCCTGGCGGAAGTGGCGCAGCTGATTCTCCGTCAGCCGGCCTTCGAGATAGGCGCGCGCATAGATGCCCGGCGAGGAGTGTCCCTGCACGAACACGAGGTCGCCCGGATGCTTCTCCGAGGGCGCGCGCCAGAAATGGTTGAACCCCACCTCATACAGCGTGGCCGAAGAAGCGTAGGTGGAAATGTGTCCTCCATACTCGGAGGACAGACGATTCGCCTGCACGACCATCGCCAGGGCATTCCAGCGGATGTACGCCTCGAGCCGGCGCTCGAACGCGCGGTTGCCCGGATACTCCTGCTCCTTGCCCGTCGAGATGCTGTTGACGTAAGCCGTGTTGGGCTTGAAAGGCAGGTAGGCGCCGGACCGGCGGGTGTAATCGATGAGGCGTTCGAGCAGGAAATGGGCCCGCTCCGCGCCATGCGTCTTGAGCACGGAGTCGATGGACTCCAGCCATTCCCGCGTCTCGGCGGGGTCGGGATCTTCGGCCTTCGAAAGTTCGGTCATTCGGTCTGCTAGGATGCGCAGCGCGGCCGCGGATGGTCGCACAAGCGGACGTCGCATGTCACTCCTGCCGAGCCTCGAAACGCCCCGGATCACCTCGCTGCGCGGCCCGGTCCGCGGTCGAGCCGCGGATGCGCTCGATGCCCTGCTGGTCGTCGCGGTGGAAGGCGCGAGCGCAAAGGCGCTGGCTCAACTGCCAGGGGCACTGCGATGGCAGGAACTGCATGGGCGTCGCAAGCCACGCGCCGGCTCCGTGCGCAGCACCGCCCTCGCGAACAAACGGCAGACTCAGGCCGTACTCGGCTACGTGAAGGCAGACGCATCTGCCTTCGATCGACTGGCGCTCGCGGGGCGCATGCTGAAGGAGACGGCAGGCCGTGCGCCGCGCGCCATCGGCTTGTGCGTGGTTGCGGAGGACGATGCCATGCTCGAGGCGCTGCTCGCAGCAGCACTCGCACAGGCGTTCGCTCTGCCTTCTTATCGTTCATCGGTTGCCGAATCGCCGCGTATCGAGAGCATCACGCTGGCCGGTGCGGCGCGCGTCGATCTGCCGCACGCGGTGGCTGCGGCGCGAGGCAACAACCTCGCACGGTGGCTCACTGCGCTTCCGCCGAACATGCTGGACGCGTCGGCTTACCGGAAGCTCATCGCGGAGCTCGCCAAGCGCTTCGGGCTGAAGGCGCGGTGGCTCGATGAGACCGAGCTGCGCAAGCTGGGCGCCAATGCGTTCCTCGCCGTGTCGGCGGGCAACGCGGAGCGCACTGCGGGCATCGCACATCTCGAGTATCGGCCGAAGGTCGGGCGAAAGGCCATCGCCACGAAACGGCCCGGCCTGGACGTGGCACTGGTCGGCAAAGGTATCCTTTTCGATACGGGCGGGACGAACCTCAAGACGCACCGTTCCATGCTGGAGATGCACACGGACATGGCCGGCAGCGCCGTGGCGCTTGCCACGCTCCTCGCGCTGGCGGAGCTGAAAGCGCCGCTGACTGCCGATGCGTGGCTCGCCATCACCGAGAACCGCACCGGACCGAAGGCCTACGTACCGCAGGAAGTAGTGCGTGCCTCGAACGGCGTGACGATCCAGGTCATCCATACCGATGCGGAAGGCCGCATGGCGCTGGCGGACACGCTTGCCCTCGCCTCGCACACCTCGCCCCGCCTCATCGTGGACTACGCCACGCTCACCGGCGCCTGCATCTACGCGCTGACGGACCGCATGAGCGGCGTGTTCACGAACCGCCCCGCGCTGATCGAGAGCCTGCTGGCCGCGGGCCGCGACAGTGGCGAGCGCGTCTGGAACTTTCCGTTCGACGAAGATTACGACTCGGACCTCGACAGCAAGGTGGCGGACATCGCTCAGTGCGCGGTGGAGGGTAAGGGAGACCACATCCTCGCGGCCCGCTTCCTGAGCCGCTTCGTGCCGGAAGACATCGCCTGGGCCCACATGGACATCGCGGCGGCCACTCGAAGCGGCGGGCTCGGCCACGTCAGCACGGACATCACGGGATTCGGCGTGCGGTACTCGCTTCAGCTGCTGCTCAAGAGCGACGCTCTGGAAGTCGCCCGGCGCCCGACATGACGCAACTCACGCTGCGAAGGCCGGACGACTGGCATCTTCACCTGCGGGACGCAGAGGCGCTGAAGGCGGTGCTCCCTTTCACCGCACGGCAGTTCGCACGTGCCATCGTGATGCCCAATCTCAAGCCACCGGTCGTCACCACGGCGATGGCGCTGAGCTATCGCGAGCGTATTCTCGAGGCGCTGCCGCAAGGCGTGCGGTTCGAGCCGCTCATGACTCTGTATCTGACGGACAGGACCGATCCGGCGGAAGTCACGCGTGCGAAGGAAAGCCGCCGGGTGCACGGCTTCAAGCTCTACCCGGCCGGCGCGACCACGAATTCGGACTCCGGCGTCACTGACGTGAAGCACATTTACGGCGTGCTCGAAAAGATGAGCGAAGCGGGCACGGTGCTGCAGGTGCACGGCGAAGTCACCGACGGCGCGGTGGACGTGTTCGATCGCGAAGCGCGGTTCATCGATGCCGTGCTCGCGCCGCTGGCGCACCGCTTCCCGGATCTGCGCATCGTGTTCGAGCACGTCACGACGCGGCTCGCGGTCGAATTCGTCCGCAGCGCGCGCAAGGGCATCGGCGCCACCATCACGCCGCAGCATCTGCTGATGAATCGCAACGCGCTGCTCGCGGGCGGCATCCGGCCGCACAACTATTGCCTGCCGGTGCTGAAGACCGAGCCGGACCGTATCGCGCTCACCGAGGCGGCGACGAGCGGGGACGCACGGTTCTTCCTGGGCACGGACAGCGCGCCGCACGCACGCCATACAAAAGAAACGGCCTGCGGATGCGCGGGAATGTTCTCGGCGCACGCGGCCATCGAGCTTTACGCGGAAGCATTCGAGGCGGCCGGTGCGCTTGCACGGCTCGAGAGCTTCGCCTCGGAATTCGGTGCCGACTTCTACGGCCTGCCGCGCAACGAAGAGCGCATCACGCTCGCGAAGGAGCCCTGGGACGTGCCGGCAACCTATCCTTTCGGCGGCGAGGAGCTGGTGCCCATGCGAGCCGGCGAGCGCGTCGCCTGGCGACTGAAGGCGTGAGCATGACCGAAGACCCCGATTCCGCAGCCCCCTGCTCGATGCCAGCGGGCGCAGCGCCCGCCCTGGAGCCAGTCGTGGCGCCGACTGCAGCGCCGCAGACGGCAACGGCCAGGGCCGAAGCACCCCGCGCGCCCCTCATGGCGCGACGGTTCAGGGGCTTCCTGCCCGTCGTCGTCGATGTGGAGTCCGGCGGCTTCAATGCCGCCACCGATGCGCTGCTGGAGATCGCCGCGGTGATCATCGACATGGACGAGAACGGCACGCTCAAACGGGGCGCGACGCATGCCTATCACGTGAAGCCGTTCGAGGGCTCACGGCTCGATCCGGCATCGCTCTCCGTCACCGGCATCGACCCCTGGCACCCGCTCAGGCCGGCGATCGAAGAGAAGGATGCGCTGCAGCGGATCTTCCCCGAGATCCGCCAGGCGATGAAGCACCACGGTTGCAAGCGCGCCATCCTGGTCGGCCACAATGCATCGTTCGATCTCGGCTTCCTGAACGCGACCGTCGCGCGCTGCGAGATCAAGCGCAACCCCTTCCATCCGTTCTCGAGCTTCGACACCGGCACGCTTGCCGGTGCGGCCCTCGGGCAGACCGTGCTCGCCAAGGCGGTGACGATAGCGGGATTCGACTGGGATTCGAGCTCCGCGCACTCGGCGCGCTACGACGCGGAGAAGACGGCCGACCTCTTCTGCCTCATCTGCAATCGCCTGCGCGACAGCTTCAAGGAAGCCGAGCAGCGCGCCTGCTCGCTGGGCTGGCTCAACGCACCGCCGACCGAGCCGGCGACCGAAGATCCGCAGATGGAAACCTGACAGGCAGGCCGGCAACGAAGCCGATGTCCGCAAAAAGCGCCGCCAGGCGACTTTTCGCCAATGAGCTCAGTTGACGGCACCTGCATCCGCCAGCACCTTGCACAGCTCGCCGTTGCGATACATCTCGAGCGCGATGTCGCAGCCGCCGACGAGCTCGCCGTTCACGTAGAGCTGCGGGTAGGTGGGCCAGTTCGAGTAACGCTTCAGCGCATCGCGCATCTCCGGATCTTCGAAGATGTTCACGTGCTTGAACTGCGCGCCGCAGGCGCGCAGCGCCGCCACGGTCTGCGCCGAGAATCCGCACTGCGGGAAATCCGGCGTGCCCTTCATGAACAGCACCACCGGGCTCGAGGAGAGCTCGCTCTTGATCCGCTCGACGACGTCCATCACTTGCAACCTTTCGCTTGAAACCCACCCGCGGCCGCCTCATCCGGCGACGCTTCCCCGGCCCCGGGCCGCCCGGCCGCCCCACGCCTTCCGGCGAGAACGTCGAGCAGCCGCCACTGGTCGGCGGCGTTCATGGCACCCCAGGCCGCGATCTCGGCGCCGGTGCGCAGACACCCGACACAGAAGCCGGCCGGGTCGAGCACACAAACCTTGATGCAGGGAGATACCGGCGGGGGCCGCACAGCGTTGAATTATGGGGGGTGCTCGCCTATTCTTCAAACTGCACCGCCCGCTCGAGCCAGCCAGAACAACAACTTGGGCAAGAGGCGGCATCCACAAGGGGAGCACGACCGACATGAATCCACTGAATACCATTTCGGGCGCCGTCATCACGGGCGTTGTCGTCGCCGTCCTGATCGCCCTCGCGATCCACTCGCCCGAGCGGCTCGTCGAGTTCCAGGCGCTGAGCCTGGCGCGATGGCTGCACATCCTCGGGAGTGATGTGGATCGGCCTGCTCTACTACTTCAACGTCGCGCAGATCCCGGTCTCGCCGCTGCGGCGGCGGACAAGGGCGGGGCGGCGCCGGCATCGCCAAGTACATCGCGCCGCGCGCGCTGCTGTGGTTTCGCTGGGGCGCCGTCGCCACCTGGCTCACCGGCATGTGGTATCTGGGCAGCCGCGGCGCCACGGCCAGCGCGCTCACGCTCGGCCATGGCGGCCAGGACTACTACGGCCTGGTCATCGGCCTGGGCGCCTGGCTCGGCACCATCATGCTGTTCAACGTGTGGGTGCTCATCTGGCCGCCTCAGAAGAAGGTGCTCGGCCTCGTCACCGCCACGGACGAGGAGAAGGCGAAGGCGCGTCGCGTGGCGATGCTCGCCTCACGCACCAACTTCGTCCTGTCGATCCCGATGCTGCTGTGCATGGGATCGGCCAGCCACGGCCTGCCGCTGTAGGCTCATTCGCAACGGGCCGATTGGCAAAAAGCCGCCTGCAGCGCTTTTTGCGGACATCGGCTTCGTTGCCGCGGGCAAAGGGCGCGGCTTTTGCCCGCTACGCTTGCGAGGCAGGCTCGTGTAGGGTTGGCGCATGATTCAGCCTCCGCAAGAGCTCTCGCAACAGGTCGCAGCGGCGCTGAGCGAAGACGTCGGAAGCGGCGATGTCACGGCGAGCCTGGTTCCCGCGCGTCAGATCGCGCGCGGCCGGCTCATCACACGCGAAGACGCAGTGCTCTGCGGGCGCCCATGGGCAGTGGAGACCTTTCGCCAGCTGAGCCCCGCCGTGCGACTCCAGTGGACTGCGGATGACGGTGAGCGACTGAAGGCCGGCCAGACGGTCTTCGAGCTCGAAGGCCCGGCCCGCGCCGTCCTCACCGGCGAGCGCACGGCACTCAATTTCCTGCAGCTGCTTGCGGGCACGGCGACGGAAACCCGCCGTTACGTCGATGCCATCGCCGGCACCGGCTGCACCATCCTCGATACGCGCAAGACCATTCCGGGCCTGCGGCTGGCTCAGAAATACGCGGTGCGCTGCGGCGGCGCACGCAACCATCGCCTCGGCCTCCACGACATGATCCTCATCAAGGAAAACCACATCGCCACCGCCGGCTCGATCCCGGCGGCGATCCGCGCTGCGCGCAGCAGCGTGGCCGGCGTAAAGGTCGAGATCGAAGTCGAGACTCTCGAGGAATTCGACGAGGCGCTCGCCGCCGCCCCCGACATCATCATGCTCGACGAGTTCTCCCTCGCCGACATGCGCACCGCGGTCACCCGCAATCGCGCCACCGCACGCCCCGTTTCCCTGGAAGCCTCCGGAGGCGTCACGCTTCAAACCGTCCGTGGCATCGCCGAGACCGGCGTCGATTTCATCTCGGTAGGCGCCATCACCAAGCACCCTCGCGCCATCGACCTGTCCCTCCGCATCGCGTTCGAATGAGCGCAGGGGCGCCTCCACCCATGTCGCCCGCCGAATCGCTTTCCGGAAGACGCGTAGTCATCACCGGTGCCGCCCGGGGGCTCGGTCGTGCGTTCGCCATCAAAGCGGCCGAGCATGGAGCCGATCTCGTGCTGCTGGCACGCTCGGCAGCTGCACTGGATCCGCTCGCGGAGCTCATCAGGAGGCGGACCGGGCGCCACGTCACCTGCGTGCCGTGCGATCTCGCCGACGCCCAAAGCGTCGCGGAGGCCTGCCGGCAGACGCTCGCGGCAACCCCCATCGTGGACGTGTTGATCAATAACGGCGCCTCGTGGCTCCCCGGCCGCTTCGAGCAACTCGCCGACGCCGACATCACGGCGACGGTCGCCACGACGGTGACCGGTACGATGCTCATCACTCGAGGCTTGCTCCCCGCGTTGCGCAGATCGGTGGCCGCCGATGTCGTGACGATCGTATCGACCGCCGGCTTGCCTGGCGAACGCTCCGGAGCCGTGTCGGTGGCCTTCCGCGCAGCCAAACAGGGGCAGTCCGGCTTCAGCGAAGCCCTCCGGGACGAGCTCCGCGGCACCGGCATCCGAGTGACCGCAATCTACCCTCCGGACTTCGACGACACCGATCCATTGAAGCCCGAATGGGACGAGCCTCGCGCGCCGGTCGTCGGCGCGAAGCTGACGAACCGCGAAGTGGTCGCAACCATCCTGTTCGCCGTCTGCGCACCCCGCATCTGCGGCTATCCCGCCATCGTGCTGGACAATCCCTGCTCCGAATGAGCCCCGCTGACCATCACGCCTCACCCTGCCGCAGCCCGTAACCGCAGCAGTGCCGGTGGCCCCGAAAGCTTCCGGCGGCGCTCTCCATCCACCCACATCGTCGAAGCGTTCGCCCGGGCGCGGGGGTTCGGGGGACCTGGAAAGCGTATTGAGGTCGCCGAGGCTGCGTGTGAAGTCGCGCCGGCCTTACGCGCTTACTGTGAATTCAACGTCGCCCAACACTTGGCCGGCGCGATAGCGCAGTCTCGGGCATGCCCTGCGTCCGCAGGGCACGACCGATTACGCTTTCCAGGTCCCCCGAACCCCCGCACCCGGGCGAACCCCTACGCAACGGCCGACTTGAGCACCCTCTGCGGCTGCGCAATCCCATACCCCTGCGCGTAATCCACCCCGAGGCTGGTCAGCATCTGGATGATCTCCGCGTTCTCCGCGAACTCGGCGATGGTCTGCTTGCCCGTGAGGTGCCCGATCTCGTTGATCGACCGCACCATCTCCCGATCGATCGGATCGCGCAGGATCTCCCGCACGAAGCTCCCGTCGATCTTGAGGTAGTCGACCGGGAAGTGCTTGAGATAGCCGAAGGACGACAACCCCGTGCCGAAATCGTCCAGCGCGAACTTGCAGCCGAGCTCCTTCAGCGCCTGGATGAAGCGGTTCGCCTGCGAGAAGCTCGCCACCGCCGCCGTCTCCGTGATCTCGAAGCAGATCTTCGAGGCGTCGAGCCCGCTCCTGTGGAACTGGTCGATGACGAACGGCAGGAACTTGTCGTCGCCCAGGCTCTGTCCCGAGAGGTTGATGGAGCACATGAGCAGCTTCTCGCGCTCGTCCGCCTCCGAGACCAGCCAGCGGAAGGCGTTCTCGATCACCCACCGGTCGATGGCCGGCGTGATGCCATAGCGCTCGGCGGCCGCGATGAAATCGCCCGGAGAGACGATGCGGCCACTCTCGTCCCGCATGCGCAGCAGCAGCTCGTAGTGGACTCCGTTCTCCACCTTCTGCAACGGCTGGATCGCCATGCGGAAGAGCTCGAAGCGGCCTTCCTCCAGCGCCGCGTTGATGCGCGCCGCCCATTGCATCTCGCGCCGGCGGCGCATGAGCTCGATGTCGTTCTCCGCGAAGCTGTGCACGCGGTTGCGGCCGCCTTCCTTCGCGGCCTGGCAGGCACTGTCGGCCGCGGACAGCACGGAGGCGACGTCTTCGTTGTCCGCCGTGATGGGTACCACGCCGATGCTCGCACCGAGACGGAATACGCGGTCTTCCCACGTGAAGCGGAAATTGCGCACCGCCTCGCGCAGCAGCTCCGCCGTGCGCATGGCCTCATCCAGCGAGCAGCTCTCGAGCAGGATGCCGAACTCGTCGCCGCCCAGGCGCGAGAGCGTGTCGCGCCACCGCACCTTGGATTTCAGCAGGGCACCGACCTGGCCCAGCAGCGCGTCACCGGCGCTGTGGCCACACGTATCGTTGATGATCTTGAACTGGTCGATGTCGAGATAGCACAGCGCGTAGGATGCCTCCCGCGCCTTCGCACTCTTCAACGCCCGCTCGAGCCGCGCCTCGAACTCGCGGCGGTTCACGAGACCCGTCAGCAAATCGTGACTCGCGTGATAGGAGAGCCGGCGGTTCAGCTCGCGCGACTCGCTCACGTCGTGGAATACGAGCACGCCGCCACTCACCTGTCCCACGCCGTCGCGAATGGGCGCAGCGGTACTCTCCACGTAAAGCTCGTTGCCGTCGCGGCGGATCAGCAGCATCGGACGCACGGATTTGATGGGCCGGATGCGCCGGATCGACACCGACAGCGGATTCTCGAGCGGCTCGCAGGTCTCTTCGTGGAAGGCGCGGAAGATTTCCTCCACGCGCCGGCCCATGGCATCCTCGAGCCGCCAACCCGTGAGCTCCTCGGCCACGGGGTTGATGTAGTCGATGGTGGAGCTGGCATCCGTGGTGATGACCCCATCGCCGATCGACTGCAAAGTGATCTGCGCGCTCTCCTTCTCGCGGAACAGCGCCTCTTCGTAGAGCTTGCGCTCGGTGATGTCGAGCTCCACCCCCACCAGGCGCAGCAACCGGCCATGAGCATCCACGCGCGCCTGCGCACGGCTCACCACCCAACGCCACTCGCCGCTGCGGTGGCGCATGCGATGGGTGCTCTCGAACATCGGCGTCTTGCCCGACACGTGGTCGCGGATGGCCGCCTGCACTCGCGCGAGATCGTCCGGATGCACGAGGCTGCGCCAGTCCGGCGAGCCGCGGATGTCGTCGTCCGCGTAGCCGAGCATGGCTTTCCAGCGCGGCGAGAAATAGACCTCGTTGTTCTCGACGTCGAAGTCCCACACGCCATCGTTCGCGGCGGACTGGGAAAGGCGGATGCGCTCGTCGAGCTTGGAAAGCCGCGCCTCGATGCGGATGCGCTCGAGGCCCGTCGCGAGGCTCGTGCCGATGAGCTTCATGAGCAGCTGCACGTTCACTTCCCAGGGGCCGCGCGGCAGCGTCTGCGCGAGACCGAGCAGGCCGGCCGGCTTGCCCTGCACGTGGAAGGAGACGATGAGCGCGGAGCCGATCTGCAGCTCCGCGAGCCGGCGCGCTTCTGCGATCTGCTCGCGACGCGGGTTGCTGGTGTCGCGCAGCTCGGAAAGGCGCAGATGCTCGAGCCTCCCGTGCAGCCACGGCAGGCTGTCGAGGTTCGTGCCGTTCAGGACTTCGGGATGGCTCTGCGAGAACTGGCCTCGAGCGACCTGGATGTCCTGGATGACGTGCTCGCCGGGAGCGAAGACCGCCGCGAACGCGCAGTCGCTGGCCGTGGCCTCGCGCAGCAGCTCGAGATTGCGGCGCAGGCATTCATCGACCGTCTCGCGCCGCATGTTCTGGAAATCGACGGAGATCTTGATGCAAGCCACGTCGAGCCCGACGACGGGCTTGGGGACGCGCCCGCTCCACGCATCTGCGGACAAGATGTCCGAAGCGGTGAAATCTCCCGACTTGTCCGGCACTGGCTTGTCCGTCGGTTGGGACGACATCCCGAGGAGACCTCCCCGCTTGGCGGGCGTGTGAGCTATCCCTGCCCATTAATTAAAAGAATCGAATCGTCCGGGATTCTGGCACAGCCGCTCAGGAAAACAAGCTAAGGTCCTGTTCGGATTCGACTTAAAAGTGTCTGGGAATACCGAATAGCGCGGCCCGCGTCACCCCGGGAGGCGCAGGCCGCATCGGCCGGCAGCTCGACCAGGCTCCATCGCTCCCGGCTGGCGACCCCCGCCAGCCGCTGCGGCGAGCGCGCGAAGCACAGCTTCACCAGGGATTCGGGCAACAGGATCGTTCGGCCGGGCGCCGCGTTCAGCCAGCGGGCGGCGTCCTCGGCCTCGCGCTGTTTTTCCATCCAGCGCGCATGGCCGAAGTTCACCACTGGACGATCGAGGTACAGGTAGAACTGCTCCTTGGCGCCGGCGAGGGCGAGCTCCCGCCCCTCGGGCACCTTGGCGAGCGCGCGTTGCATGAAGCCGCGGCCGGAGCGTTGAGCGTCGATCTGGGGGTTCACGACGTACGACCACACGAGCACCAGGCAGCCGAACACGGCAGGCCAGGCGAGCAGCGGCTTGCTCCGCCACGCAAGGAGCCAGAGCACCGCCCCTCCGATCGCCAGGAGCCGGAACGCTCCCCGGGGATCCAGGCCAAGCTCGGCAGCCTTGGCGACGACGGCATCATGGCGTGCCAGATCGAGGATCGTCGCGACGACGCCTACCAGGACGAGCCCCCCCGAGAGCGCCAGGCCGAGGCGTTGCACCGCCCGCTTCGCGAACAGCCCGGGCAGGTAAGGCGCCGCGGCCAGGGCGAAGGCCGGAAGCGCCGGCAGCAGATAGACGCCACGCTTCCCGGCGCTCGCGGAGAAGAACAGCAGCACGAGCAGGATCCACCCGAGCGGCAGCCAGACCCGTGCATCGTGCTCGCGAAGTGCCGCTTTCCAGCGGGGCACGAGCCAGAAAAGCAGCAGGCTGCCCGGCAGCCAGAGGGCGGGGATGACCTCGACGATGAAGTAATACCACGGCTTCGTGTGATGCCAGGCCGAGGCATAACGATGCACGGTCTGATGGAACAGGATGCCGTCGCGATAGGCAACGTGCGCGGGATCTCCGCTCGCCGCGACGGTGGCGAGCATCGGCACCAGCCACACGGCGATGCCGGCCAGCAGCCCGACGGCGGCGAGCCCCCATTTCGCGCCGCCTTCGAACTTCGGTAGATGCTGGAAGCCACGGGTCCGCATGAGCCCGTAAGGCAGAAGCACGAGCAGCGGCAGGAAGCCGACGCCTTTGGTGATGACGCCGAGGCCGGCTGCGAGCCCCCCCAGGAAATACCACGCCCATGCCGGGCCCAGCAGGAGATGGCGCAGGAGACCGTACAGCGAAAGCGTGGTGAAGAAACAGAGCACCGGGTCGATCTGCGCGCCTCGCATGACCATGACGAACTGCACGGTGCAGGCGAGCATCGCGGCGGCGGCGAAGGCGGCCTCGCGGCCGACGAGCCGGCGGGACAGGTCGTACACCAGCCAGACCGAGCCGAATGCCGCGAGCAGCGCCGGAATCAGGAACGAGGCGCGGATCGAACCGGTGATCAGGTAGCCGAGCGCCAGCATCCAGAAATAGAGCGGCGGCTTGTCGTCGTAAAGGTCGCCGCCCACTCGGGGGAACAACCAGTCTCCGCTCAGCACCATGTCGCGCGCGACGAGAGCGAAGCGCGGCTCGTCCGCGGGCCAGGGATCGCGCAGCCCCACCCCCGTCGCGACGAACAGCAGCACCAGGCCCGCAAGCCAGAGGAGGTGCCGAACCGCGGATCTATCGGGCTGCACGGCCGGAGCGCACGTCGAGGACGAGGTTGTAGAGTGCGACCGCGGCGGGGAACAGGTTGGAGAGCACGCCCACCGAGTCGTTCTTGCCCCAGATGAAGTACGACAGCAGCAGCGCACTGCCGAGCACGCTCATGATCCAGAACAGGCGCGGCATGGTCGGCCTGCCGTGGCGGCGCGTGGCGAGCACCTGCACCACCCACCGCCCCGCGAACAGGAACACGCCGCAGTAGCCGATGAGCTTCCAGGGCGTGAGCACCACGCCGAAGTACGTTCCGATGATCGTATTCATTTGAATCCCCTGGGCTCAGGTCTTGCAATCACGCAATGCGGAACTGA
>JBGAIL010000102.1:0-17213 GCA_044225565.1 Steroidobacteraceae bacterium
GGCGGCGCCGGTGGCTGGACTGGGGTGTGTTCCACGTGGAACCCGGTTTCATCGATACCTGGTCGATGTATACCCGTGCGCTCAAGCAAAGAAACGCCTCGCTGAAAACGCAGCCGGAATTTGCCGATGCTTGGGATCTGGAGCTGATTCGTCTGGGGGAGAGCATCGCGCAATCCCGCGAGCAGTTTCTCGATCAGCTGCGTCCGCACTGGATACAGACCATTTCAGCGTTGACCGACCTGCAGATGGAGCTGCACTACAGCCGCGGGTGGGCGCAAGGTATTTCATTGGCCGAGGCGCTCGAAGCTGCACATGGCCGGGACCGCCAGCGTGGGACCACCCATGTGGGCCCGCATCGAGCCGATGTGTCTCTTCGCAGCCAGGGGAAACTGGCGCGCGACGTCCTCTCGCGTGGTCAACAGAAGATGGCGGCGATTGCACTAATCCTTTCGCAACTGAGCCTGCTGAAGCAGGTTGCGGGATTGACGCCAACGCTGCTCCTGGACGATCCGGCGGCCGAGCTGGATCGTGTGCGACTGAAACGGTTCACGACCCAGGTGTCGGAGCTGAGCTGCCAGCTGATCGTGACCGCCTTGAGCTCGGATCTGGACCCCCTGGGCATTCCGGACCGTGCGTTTCACGTGGAACAAGGGGAGGTGCAACTCGTATAATGCCGACCCCGAAAACCGAGGCCGGATATGACGGATACAGGCGTCTACGATTCGAGCAAAATCAAGGTCTTGAAAGGCCTCGATGCCGTCCGCAAGCGACCCGGAATGTACATCGGCGACACCGATGATGGCACCGGTCTCCACCACATGGTTTTCGAGGTCGTCGACAACTCCATCGATGAGTCTCTCGCCGGATTTTGCGACCGGATCGTCGTCACCATCCACGCGGACGAATCCGTCACCGTCAGCGATAACGGTCGCGGCATTCCCGTCGACATCCACCCTGATGAAGGCCGATCCGCCGCCGAAGTGATCATGACCGTGCTGCATTCCGGCGGGAAGTTCGACGATTCCTCGTACAAGGTCTCAGGCGGTCTGCACGGGGTCGGCATTTCGGTCGTCAACGCGCTCTCGGACTACCTGCAGATGACCATCTGCCGTGACGGAAAGCGGCACCGGCAGGAATACCACATGGGCGTACCTGAGGCGCCCATGGCGGCGGTAGGGGAGACGAAGGAGCGCGGCACCACCATCCGTTTCAAGCCCAGCGCCCAGATCTTTACCAACATCCAGTTCAACTACGACGTGCTGGCCAAGCGCTTGCGCGAGTTGTCGTTCCTGAACTCCGGTGTCCGCATCGAGCTGGTCGACGAGCGCGAGAACAAGAGCGATATCTTCGAGCACGCGGGCGGCCTGCAGGCGTTCGTGAAGTATCTGAACCGCACGCGCACGCCCATTCACGACTCCGTCTTCGGCTTTCGTACCCAGGATGGAACAGTGACCGTGGAAGTGGCTCTCCAGTGGAACGATTCCTACCAGGAGAGCATGTATTGCTACACGAACAACATCCCCCAGAAGGACGGCGGTACACACCTCTCCGGCTTCCGTGCGGCGCTCACGCGTACGATGAACGACTACATCGAGAAGGAGATGTCGGCCAAGAAGGAAAAGGTGCCGATGACGGGCGATGACGCCCGCGAGGGCCTCACCGCGATCCTCTCCGTGAAGATGCCAGACCCGAAGTTCTCTTCGCAGACCAAGGACAAGCTCGTCTCGTCCGAAGTGAAAGGCATCGTCGAGACGGCAGTGGGGCAGAAGCTGAGCGAGTTCCTGCTCGAGCACCCACAGGAAGCCCGGGCCATTGTCGCGAAGGTGGTCGAAGCGGCTCGTGCGCGCGAAGCCGCGCGCAAGGCCAGGGAGCTCACTCGTCGCAAAGGCGTTCTGGACATCGCCGGTCTGCCAGGCAAGCTGGCCGACTGTCAGGAAAAAGATCCGGCGCTCTCCGAAATCTTCATCGTCGAGGGCGATTCCGCAGGCGGCTCCGCGAAGCAGGGCCGGGATCGGCGCACCCAGGCCATCCTGCCGCTCAAGGGCAAGATCCTGAACGTGGAGCGGGCGCGCTTCGACAAGATGCTCTCATCTGCGGAAGTTGGCACCCTGATCACCGCACTTGGCTGCGGGATCGGCAAAGATGACTTCGATATCGCGAAACTTCGCTACCATCGCATCATCATCCTGGTGGACGCGGACGTGGACGGCTCCCACATCCGCACGCTGCTCCTGACGTTCTTTTATCGCCAGGTGCCGGCGCTCATCGAGAACGGTCACGTCTACATCGGACAACCGCCTCTGTACAAAGTGAAGCGCGGCAAGCAGGAGAGCTATGTGAAGGACGACAGCGCTCTCAACGAGCTGCTGCTCACATCCGCTCTCGAGAGCGCCGAGCTGCACGTCAACGCCGCTGCGCCGCCCGTATCCGGCACGGCGCTGGAAGGGCTCGCGCGCAAATACATGGAAGTGCAGACCATCATCAAGCGCTGGTCCCGACGCTATGACGACCGGCTGCTCGAGCAGCTCGTTTACATGCCGGTCGTGAAGCTGGATGACTTCGATCGCTCGGAGTGGATGAGCCAGTGGGCCACGGATCTCAACACGCGGCTCAACGGGCTCGACGATGGCACGCGAACCTACAAGGTGTCCTACAAGCCTGCTGACGGCCATCCCGCGCGCATCGCGATCCACAAGACCGAGCACGGCACCCCGAGCAACAAGTACCTGCCGCGGGAATTCTTCGAGTCCGCCGAGTATCAGCGCATCGCGGATCTCGCGCACACGCTCGCGGGGCTCATCGGCGAAGGCGCGCACGTGGCGCGCGGCTCGGACCGGCAGGAGATCGGCTCGTTCAAGGAAGCGATGAAGTGGCTGTTCGATCAGGCGCGCAAGGGTCAGACGATCCAGCGCTACAAGGGCCTCGGCGAGATGAATCCGGAGCAGCTTTGGGACACCACCATCAATCCGGAGAGCCGTCGGCTGATGCAGGTGCGCATCGAGGATGCAGTGACCGCGGACGACATCTTCACCACGCTGATGGGTGACCAGGTCGAGCCGCGGCGTGAATTCATCGAAAAGAACGCTCTGTCCGTCACGAACCTCGATGTCTGATGCGGTGAGCGTGCGCTCCGCGCTCTTCGGCCTGCTGGCTGCGGCACTCGCTGCGTGCGCGCTCGGCGCTCCGGCGAAACCGTCGAAGCCGATCCCGGCAGTCGAGCATGTCGTGCTGGTCAGCATCGATGGGCTCCGGCCGGATCTTGCCTTGCGAGCCAACATGCCCACGTTGCGGCGCATGTTGAATGAGGGCGCGTACACGTTCTGGGCGAAGACCACCGAGGTGTCGATCACCCTCCCGTCGCACACGAGCATGGTCACCGGCGTGACGCCCGAGAAGCATGGCGTCACCTGGAACGATGATCTGCCAGCCGGTCGGAAGATCTATCCGCGGTATCCCACCGTCATGGAGATGGCGCAACGAGCGGGATATTCGACGGCCATGATCGCCTCGAAATCCAAATTCACCGCGCTCGACAAGCCGGGCACGCTCGTCGACTCGTTCGTGCCGCCGCGCGGCAGTGCACCGCTCGACCTCGGCGAGTGCGCCTCGCGCGTGGAAGCGCTCATCGCCGACCATGTGCCGGAACTGCTCTTCGTTCATTTCGCCGAAGTGGATTCGGCGGGGCATGCCAAGGGTTGGGGTTCGCCCGAGCAGATCGCCGCCATCGAGCGTGCCGATGCCGCGCTCGGGCGGGTAT
This sequence comes from Steroidobacteraceae bacterium, assembly GCA_044225565.1. Classification (GTDB taxonomy): domain Bacteria; phylum Pseudomonadota; class Gammaproteobacteria; order Steroidobacterales; family Steroidobacteraceae; genus CAVXAE01. The sequence continues at coordinate 3,758 of JBGAIL010000102.1, forward strand.
TCGCTGCGCTGGACCGGGCCTCCGTGCGGCAATCCACCGTGGTGATCCTGAGTGCCGATCACGGAGGCGCGGGATTGACCCACGGCCCCGACGACACCCGCAGCCGCCACATTCCCTGGATCATCGTCGGCCCGGGTATACGTCATGACTATGACCTGACCCGGATCGCAAGCCTGAAGGTGAGGACCGAGGACAGCGCGGCGACCATCGCCTGGCTCCTCGGCCTGCCGCAGCCGTCCTATTTCGATGGCATGCCAGTGAAAGCCGCCTTCTCCGGAAGGACCAATTGATGCTTCCGGGAAACAATAGGGCGATATCGCCTTAAGAACCTTTCAGTTTTGATTCAATCCAGTCCTGCACCTGCTCGTTGAGCTGGCGGGCCTCCCTTCCGTCCGGCGCGACAGGCGGCCCGATCTGGACCCGGATCGTCCCTGGCTTCTTGAGCAGCCCGCGCCGTGGCCAGTAGTTTCCGGCATCGTGCGCCACCGGCACGAGGAGGTGGCCCGTTTCGATGGCGAGCATCGCTCCACTCGCGCCGTACTTGCGGGTCTCGCCCGGTGGCATGCGGGTTCCTTCCGGAAAGATCACCACCCAGTCGCCTTCGGCGAGCCGGTCCTTGCCCTGGCTGACGACCTGGCTGACGGCGGAACGGCCCGACTTGCGATCGATGGCGATGGCGTGCAGCAGGCGGATGCCCCAGCCGACGAACGGAATCCAGGTGAGCTCGCGCTTGAGCACCCAGACCTGCCGCGGAATGATCACGGCCATGGCGACCGTTTCCCAGGAAGACGAGTGCTTCCACAGGGCGATGTGATTGCCGGCCGGCAGGTTCTCCACGCCCTCCACCCGGTAGTCGAGCCGGCAGAGCCATTTCAGCATCGCGAGGATCACCCGCGCCCAAATCCGGGCCAGCCCGAAGCGGCGGGGAAAGGGCAGCAGCGGACAGACCAGCGAGAAGAAGATGCCGTAGACGAACGTCCAAAGCAGGAAGAACGTGGTGAACACCAGGGAGCGCAGGTGCTGCATGGCGACCTTCAGCCGGGAAGTCGCGAGAGATCCGCTACGCCGCCGAACAGGCGGCCGAGCTGATCCAGCAGGGCGAGTCGGTTGCCGCGCACGGCCGGATTCTCGTCCATGACCATCACCTGCTCGAAGAAGCTGTCGACCACCGGCCGCAGTTGCGCGAGATGGCCGAGCGCAGCGGTGTACTCCCGCTGGGCGGTCGCGTTGGCGACCACGTCCTGCTGGACTCGCAGCGCGTCGTACAGCTTCACTTCGGCAGGCTCCTTCATCGCCTCCACGACGACCTGCTCAGGGATCTTCCCTTCCGCCTTGCGCAGGATGTTCGCGATGCGCTTGTTGGCGGCCGTGAGGCTGGCCGCTTCGGGAAGTGCGAGAAAGGCACCAAGCGCCTTCAGCCGGGCATCGAAATCGACAGGCGAGCGCGGCCTTGCCGCCAGGACGGCGTCGAACATTTCCGTGGTGACCGAGGCCTGGCGCTCGAGGTAGTAGGCACGCAGGCGCTCCATCACATAGTCGTACACCTCGTCCGCCACATTGCCGGAATGGACCGGCTGCAGGGCGGCTGCCTTCTCGACGAGGGCCTTGAGGTCGATCTCCAGCCCTCGCTCGACGAGCGTGCGCACGACGCCGAGCGCTGCCCGGCGCAAGCCGAAGGGATCCTTCGTGCCGCTGGGCTTCTGACCGATCGCGAAAATGCCGGTGAGGGTATCGAGCTTGTCGGCGATGGCCACCGCGATGCCCGTCGGGGTCGCTGGCACTTCGTCTCCCGCGCCGCGAGGCTGGTAGTGCTCGCGGATCGCCGTGGCGATCTCGGTGGGCTCGCCGTCGGCGCGGGCGTAGTGGCCTCCCATGATGCCCTGCAGCTCAGGGAACTCACCGACCATGGCGGTGAGGAGATCGCACTTGCTCAGATCCGCCGCGCGCGCCGCGAGCACCGGATTCGCCCCGATGGAACGCGCGACGTCTTCGGCCAGCGCATGGACGCGGCGTGTCTTGTCGCCGATCGACCCCAGCTTTGCCTGGAAAGTGACGTTGTCCAGGCCGGCAATCAGCGAATCCAGCGGGCGTTTGCGATCCCGGCTCCAGAAGAATGCGGCATCCGCGAGGCGAGGCCGTACGACGCGCTCGTTGCCGGCGCGGACCTTCTCAGGCTCGCGGCTCTCGATGTTGCTTATGGTGATGAACCACGAGGTGAGCGCGCCTTGCGCGCTTTCGACCGGGAAGTAACGCTGGTGCTCCTGCAGCGTCGAGATCAGCACTTCGCGCGGCAGCTCGAGGAACCGGTCGTCGAACTTCGCTGCGAGCGCCACCGGCCACTCGACCAGGGCCGTCACTTCGTCGAGGAGCTCGGCATCGACCAGCGCCCGGCCATCCAGTTTCGAGCTGAGCTCGGCGACCTGCTCCTGTATTCGCGCGCGCCGTTCGGCGAAATCCGCAATGACATGACCGCGCTCGCGCAGCGCCCTGGCGTAGCTGCCCGGCGAGCTCACGCGCATCGGCTTCGGCGCATGGAAGCGATGGCCTCTTGTCGTGTTGCCGGTCGAGACGTCCAGCACCTTCGCTGGTACGACCTCGCTTCCATACAACATCACGGACCAATGCACTGGCCTCACGAACTCGGCGTTGCCTGCTCCCCAGCGCATGCGCTTCGGGATCGGCAGGGTATCCAGCGCCTCCTGCACGATGGCGGGCAGCAGCGTGACGCTCTCTTCTCCCTTCTTCGAGCCGATGAAGAAGAGGGCGGGGCCCTTTCCTTCGTCCAGCCGCTGCAAGGCCTCGACGCTCGTGCCGCAGGTTTCCGCGAAAGCGAGCGCCGCGCGAGTGGGCTGCCCGGCGGCATCGAATGCCGCAGTCACGGGCGGGCCACGCCGCTTGATGTTCTGATCGGCCTGGCGGTCGGCCAGTCGCTTGACCCAGACGGCGAGCCGCCGAGGGGTCGCGAACGACACGATCTCGCCATGGCCGAGTCCGTTCTGATCGAGGGCGCGGCCGATGCCTGCGGCGAAGGCGAGCTCCAGCTCGCGCAGAGCCTTCGGCGGAAGCTCCTCGGTTCCGATCTCGACGAAGAAATCCCGATGGGTCATGACGCCAGCCCCTGCTTCGGCACCATCGGAAAGCCGAGCGCCTCGCGGCTGTCGTAGTAGGCCTGCGCCACTGCGCGGGACAGACTGCGCACGCGCAGGATGTAACGCTGGCGCTCGGTCACCGAAATGGCTTTCCGCGCATCGAGCAGATTGAACGTGTGCGAGGCCTTCAGCACCTGCTCGTAGGCGGGCAGGGCGAGCTTCGCGGCGAGCAGCGCGTTGCAGGCCTGCTCGTGCTCCTCGAAGCGGCGGCGCATCACTTCGATGTCCGCATGCTCGAAGTTGTAGGTGGACTGCTCGACTTCGTTCTGGTGGTACACGTCGCGATACGTCACCCGGCCGAGCGGGCCGTCGGACCACACCAGGTCGTAGACGCTCTCGACGCCCTGCAGATACATGGCGAGCCGTTCCAGGCCGTAGGTGATCTCTCCCGTCACGGGCCGGCAGTCGAGGCCGCCCACCTGCTGGAAGTAAGTGAACTGCGTGATCTCCATGCCGTTGAGCCACACTTCCCAGCCGAGCCCCCAGGCACCGAGCGTCGGCGATTCCCAGTTGTCCTCGACGAAACGGATGTCGTGCACCAGCGGATCGAAGCCGAGCATGCGCAGGCTGCCGAGATAGCGATCCAGGATGTCGAGCGGGGAAGGCTTGATGACCACCTGGAACTGGTAGTAGTGCTGCAGGCGGAAAGGGTTCTCGCCATAGCGTCCGTCGGTCGGTCGGCGCGAAGGCTGCACGTAGGCGGCGCTCCACGGCTCGGGGCCGACCGCACGCAGAAAGGTCGCGGTGTGGAAGGTGCCGGCGCCCATCTCCATGTCGTAGGGTTGCAGCAGCGTGCAGCCCTGGTCGGCCCAGTAGCGCTGCAGGGAGAGGATGAGATCCTGGAAAGTGCTGGGAGGAACGCCTGTTTTCATGCGGCGGCAGTATAGCCGCCGCAGGTCTATTCGATGGGCCGCAGCTCGTAGACGTGACTGATGCTGCCGCCGTCCCAGACATAGCGCAGATGCACGCCCTGCCGCAGGTTCTTCACCAGGCGCGGCCGGTAGGCCGCGAGGCATTGCCCTTCGGGATCCCGCACGCTGTCGTACACCACGCCGTTCGAGTCTGCGAGGCGCAGCTTTCTTCCGAGGGCCTGCGAAGCGACGTAGCTGTCGGGGTCGTAGATGTCCTTCATGCGCTGGCGCTGCCCGTGCAGGTCGTGGAACCTGGCCGAGACATCGGCGCAATAGCTGCGCATCGTCACTTCCATCGGCGCCTCGCGCGTGGCTCGCAGGAACACTGCCCGATGATGGCGCGTCTCCGCGATGGCCGTGCCGAGGCTGTGCGCGGCATAGAAGGCGCCGAACGTGGAATCCGTGAAGCGGCCGCCGGCGGGATTGAGATACATGAACGGCGCCATGATCACGGACGAGCCGGGCCCGAACGCCCGATCCTCGCTGGGCACGTGGTCCACGGCGTTGCGCTCCGACAGCACGCGCGGGTTCGTCATGGCCTCGAGCTGGTATAGCGCGTCGAAATCCTCGGGAGAGGCAATGCGCTCGAACAGGAAGATGGTGGGAAAGCGGCTGGCGATGATGCGGAAGCAGGGCGCCCAGCGCAGCTGACGGATCGCGAGCCCCTCGATGTCGGGTACGTCCATGTGCCGCCTTCCGTGGCTCAGCCGCGCTGCGCGTCCAGGTACTGTCGTACGAGGTAGAGATCGACCACGTTGCCGGTGAGCATCCGCTCCAACGCGGACCTGCCGTCGAAGAGCGGCGTCGAGTTGGGCTTGCGCACCCATTCGTCGGCGGCCTTCGGGTCCGGCAACAGCAGCTGCAGCGCCTTGTAGATGCCCAACAGATAGGACAGGCGCTCCAGGGTGTCCCGTGGCAGGCGCGGCGCGGCTTCCTTGCGCCACTTGAAATAGGTGGAGCGCGAGCCGATGCCCAGAAGGATCAGTTGCTGCTCGATGGATAGATTCCAGAAATCGGCGATGCGCGCGAAGGCGCGCAGTCCTGCCCCGCCCGTGGCTTCCAGGGGTGGGTGGGGCGCGCGCAGAGTCTCGGCGGAGAGTGTCATCGATCGCTTTCAGAGCCCTTTGAGTCTATTTATAGATCATGAGAATATAAAAGTACATATATAAATTAAGGGATTGTGCACTGATTCTGTGCAGCGGCACATGGATTGCACCAAAATACGGCACACGGTTCGCTGGTATGGCACTCAAGCTGTTGATTCAGCTGAGATACCGGACTGGCACGGCATCTGCACTGCAAAGGGTTTTTCCCGGGAGGCGTCATGACACCCAACGAAGTTCTCAAGCTCATCAAGGACAAATCGATCAAATTCGCGGATCTGCGCTTCACCGACACCCGCGGCAAGGAACAGCACGTCACCATCCCCGCACGGCTGGTCGACGAGGACCTGTTCCGCGACGGCAAGATGTTCGACGGCTCCTCCATCGCCGGATGGAAGGGCATCAACGAGTCGGACATGATCCTGATGCCGGAATCGGCCACCGCGGTCATCGATCCGTTCTTCGAAGAGCCCACGATCAACATCCGCTGCGACGTGATCGAGCCCGCCACCATGCAGGGCTACGAGCGCGACCCGCGCTCGCTCGCGAAGCGCGCGGAGGCCTATCTCAAGTCCACCGGCATCGCCGATGGCGCCCTCTTCGGACCCGAGAACGAATTCTTCATCTTCGACAGCGTGCGCAGCGGCTCGAACGTCAACGGCTGCTTCTACGAGATCGACTCCGTGCAGGGCGCCTGGAACTCCAACAAGGAGCTCCCCGACGGCAACCGCGGCCACCGGCCGGGCATGAAGGGCGGCTATTTCCCGGTGCCGCCGGTCGATGCCTTCCAGGACATCCGCTCCGCGATGTGCAACGCCCTCGAGGAGATGGGCCTCAAGGTGGAAGTGCACCACCACGAAGTCGCGACGGGCGGCCAGAGCGAGATCGGCGTCGGCGCCGGTGGCCTCGTGAAGAAGGCCGACGAGGTGCAGATCCTCAAGTATTGCGTGCTCAACGTGGCGCACGGTTATGGCAAGACCGCCACCTTCATGCCGAAGCCGCTGGTCGGCGACAACGGCAGCGGCATGCACGTCCACATGTCGCTGCAGAAGGACGGCAAGGCCCTGTTCTCCGGCGACAAGTACGGCGGCCTCTCCGAGATGGCGCTCTATTACATCGGCGGCATCATCAAGCACGCCAAGGCGCTGAACGCCATCACGAACCCGGGCACCAACAGTTACAAGCGCCTGGTGCCGGGCTTCGAGGCGCCGGTGATGCTCGCGTACTCCGCGCGCAACCGCTCGGCATCCATCCGCATCCCGTGGGTGTCCAACCCGAAGGCGCGCCGCATCGAGGTGCGTTTCCCGGATTCCTGTGCAAACCCGTATTTCGCCTTCGCGGCGATGCTGATGGCGGGTCTCGACGGCATCCAGAACAAGATCCACCCCGGTGATCCGGCCGACAAGGATCTGTACGACCTCGAGCCGGAGGAGGCTAAACATATTCCGACGGTCTGCCATTCGCTGGACATGGCGGTCGAACATCTCGACAAGGACCGCGAGTTCCTGACGCGTGGCGGGGTGTTCACCAACGATGTGATCGACGCCTACATCGCTCTGAAGATGCAGGAGATCACCCGGTTCCGCATGAGCACCCACCCGGTCGAACTGGAGATGTACTACAGCTGTTGAAGAGCTATGCTCGGAGCCCATGCGACAGATCGTTCTGCCCCTGCTGCCCCTGCTGCTGCTGGCGACGGGAATCGCGCCGGCGGCCACCGTCTACAAATGGGTGGACGCGAACGGCGTGACGCACTACAGCGACCAGCCGTTCCCGGGCGCGAAGAAGATCGAGGTCGAGTCCGCGCAAACGTACAAGGCACCGTCGCCGGGTGCAGCGGCGGTGCCGGCGACGCCGGCCAAGGCCAAGGTCGATGGGCCGCTCTACAAAATCTGCGAGCTGTACCGCCCTGCTCCCGAGGAAGTGCTGTTCAACGTCAACACGGTCACCGCGAAGCTGCGGCTGGACCCCGGCCTGCGGGCCGGGGATCGGGCGCTGGTCGCGCTGGACGGAAAGGTCATGGCGGAAGTGCCGCTGGTGGGCAACGAGTTCACGCTCTCGCAGGTCGACCGCGGCACGCACACCGTTGCGGCCGTGGTCGAGAATCTCGCGGGCGAGATCATTTGCCAGTCACCCTCGGTCACCTTCTATGTGAGGCAGGCTTCCGTGCTGTCTCCGCAGTCGCCGCAGAAAGCGAAGCCGCCCGCCAAGCCGCCCACGAAGCCGCCAGCCAAGCCCTGATCCTGCGCGCTTCCGGCGCGAACGCAACGCCATCGGCCACGGGACGGCCACGGTGAAGGCCTTTCACTTCGAGCGTCCCGCGCGGAGTGAAAGCAGCCCTGACACGACGGGATATGGCGCGTTGGGCCATTTCGATCCGACCGAGCTGTTCGACGCGCTGTCCACCGGCATCGTAGTGCTCGATGCGCAGCTCTGCCCCATCTACGCCAACGTCGCGGCGCAGGCCCTGCTCTCCTTCAGCCTCAATCAGGCGCGGGGCCGCCCTTTCGGCGAGCTGCTGTACGAGGCGAACGGGTTGGTGGCCACGTTGCGTCGCGTGCTGGAAAGCGGTCAAGGCATCGCAGACCGCGAGCTCAACCTGCGACCCATCGGCGCATTGCGCGAGGCGCGCGTGCTGGACGTGACGATCACGGCACTCGAGGGTCAGCTCACGGGAACACATCTTCTTCTGGAGCTCGCGGACGACACGCAGCGCCAGCGCATCTCCCGCGACAACGATCTGCTCGCGCGCCTGGACGCCAATCGCCTGATGGTCCGTCAGCTCGTGCACGAGGTGAAGAATCCTCTGGGCGGATTGCGCGGCGCTGCCCAGCTGCTCGAGCGGGAGCTCGCCGAAGCCGGCCTTCGGGAGTACACAGGCGTCATCATCCGCGAAGCGGATCGCCTCACGGCGCTCGTCGACTCCATCGCCGGGCCAGTCCGACCGCCGGATCGCCAGCAGGTCAACATCCACGAGCTGTGCGAGCACGTGTATCACCTGCTGCGCGCCGAAGCACCCGGCGGCGTGAACATCGAGCGCGACTACGATCCCAGTCTGCCCAATGCTTCGCTGGACCGCGACCAGATCATCCAGGCTTTGCTGAACATCGCGCGCAACGCGCTGCAGGCTCTCGGGGAGAGTGGACACATCATTCTGCGCACGCGCGTGCTCACCAACGTGGGCATCGGGTCCGCGCGCCACAGGCTCGTCGCCAGTGTGCAGGTCGAGGACGACGGCCCCGGCGTCCCCGAAGAGCTGCGCGCCAGCATCTTTTATCCGCTCGTCACCGGGCGCGCCCAGGGCAGCGGCCTCGGCCTTGCCGTCGCGCAGGACCTGACGATCCGCCACGGCGGGCTGATCGAGTTCGAGAGCGAGCCCGGCCGTACCGTTTTTTCCATCCTGCTCCCGCTCGGAGACCCTGTATGAGCAACCCCTCCCTTCGCGTCTGGCTCGTGGACGACGACGACTCGATTCGTTGGGTGCTCGAGCGCGCCTTGCGCAATGGCGGTATGACTCCCCGCGCGTTCGAGAACGCCGAGCAGGCGCTGGTCGCCTTGCGCGGCGAATCGCCGGACGTGCTCATGACCGACATTCGCATGCCCGGCCAGTCGGGCCTCGAACTGCTCGGCCAGATTCGCGTCGCGCAGCCGGCGTTGCCCGTCATCGTCATGACCGCGCATTCAGATTTCGAGACCGCCGCTGCGGCTGTTCGAGTATCTGCCGAAGCCTTCGACATCGATCAGGCCCTTGCGCTGGTACGCCGTGCGGCGCGCACGCACCCGCAGTCCGACGCGGAATCCTCGAGCGTGCCGCGCATTCCCGAGCTGCTGGGCCGCGCCCCGGCGATGCAGCAGGTGTTTCGCGCGATCGGGCGGCTGGCGCGGGCCAGCGTCACCGTGTTGATCAGCGGCGAATCGGGTACCGGCAAGGAGCTCGTCGCCCGCGCGCTGCACGATCACAGCCCTCGAGCGGGCCAGCCCTTCGTCGCGCTGGATACCTCGGCCGTGCCGGGCGAGTTGCTCGAGTCCGAGCTGTTCGGGCACGAGAAAGGCTCCTTCACGGGCGCGGATACCCAGCGCCGGGGCCGATTCGAGCAGGCTGATCGTGGAACGTTGTTCCTGGATGAGATCGGCGACATGACTTTGCCCTTGCAGACGCGCCTCCTGCGTGTGCTCGCCGAAGGCGAGTTCTATCGCGTCGGGGGACAGACACCGCTACGCGTGGACGTACGCGTCATCGCCGCGACGCACCGCAATCTCGAAGAGCGCGTGCGCAACGGCCAGTTTCGCGAAGACCTTTATCACCGTCTCAACGTGGTGCGCATCGAGTTGCCACCGCTGCGGGCGCGCAGTGAAGACGTGCCGGAGCTGCTCGATCACTACATGGAGCGCGCCGCACACGAGCTCGCTGTGGAGCCGAAGCGGCTCAACGCGGAAGCCAAGGCGAGGCTCGTCGAGTACAACTGGCCCGGCAACATCCGCGAGCTCGTGAATCTGTGCCGACGGCTGAGCGTCCTGGCGCCGGGCAGCGAAATCCGCGTCGAGGATCTGCCGCCGCAGGTGACGGCGAAAGCCACGAGCGATGCTGCATCCGCCGAGTGGAGCCGCACGCTGGCAGGATGGGCCGATGCCCAGCTCGCAAGCGGCCGCACCGGCCTGCTCGACCAGGCAGTGCCCGAACTCGAGCGGGTGTTGCTGCGCGCGGCGCTCAAGAAGACGCACGGCCGCCGGCAGGAAGCGGCGAAGCTGCTCGGCTGGGGGCGCAACACACTTACCCGCAAGCTGAAGGAGCTCGGGCTCGAGTAACGGTGCGACATTCCACCGGTGAGCGCGCCGGCGGAACGGGGTCTCGCGATTGCTATACTCCCGCGCATGCCGAACGCGGTCGATCTCTGGCACCGGGAATTCCTGTGGAACAGCGTGGGCGACTGGATCGTCGCCTCCGTCGTCTTTCTCGCAACGTTCACGCTGCTACCGCTCATCAAGGGCTTCGTCAGCTCCAAGCGCAAGAAATGGCTGACGAGCGGGCGCGAGCTGCCGGTCGCCATCGAGCTCGCGACGCTGCTCATCGCGAGCACCAGCAAGCTCTTCCTGTTCACCACGGCGCTGTACCTGGCGTCGATCTCCCTCGAATTCCCCAAGAACGTCTCGCTCGCCCTGCAGTGGGCGATCGTGCTCACCTTCTGGTACCAGTTCGGCCGCTGGGCCATGGCCGCGGTGCGGATGGCGATCGATCGCCGGGCGCGCAAGTCCGGCGGCCCGGATGCCACGCTGTCCGGCTCGCTGGACATCATCATGTTCATTGCCGGCCTCGTCGTCTGGGCGATGGCGCTGCTGCTCGCGCTGGACAATCTCGGCATCGAGATCAAACCGCTGCTCGCCGGCCTGGGCATCGGCGGCATCGCGGTGGCCCTCGCGGTGCAGACGGTGCTCGGAGACCTGCTAGCCTCCATGTCCATCGCACTCGACAAACCTTTCCAGATCGGCGATGCGCTGCAGGTGGACGACATCAACGGCACGGTCGAGCACATCGGGGTGAAGAGCACGCGCCTGCGCAGCGTGTCCGGCGAGCAGATCATCATGTCGAACGCGGACATCCTGAAGAGCCGCGTGCGCAACAACGGCCGCATGCGCGAGCGGCGCGCCGCGTTCTTCATCAACGTGGTCTATGGAACGACCTCGGAGCAGCTGCGCGCCATCCCGCCGATGGTGAAGGAGATCGTAGAGAGCCAGCCGCAGGCGCGCTTCGACCGGTGCCACCTGCTCGCGTTCGCGGACTGGGCGTTGCGGTTCGAGGTGGTGTTCTTCATGTCGACGCCGAACTATGGCACCTACGCCGATGTGCAGCAGGCGGTCAATCTCGCCATCGTGGAGCGCTTCGAGAAGATGGGTATCGAGTTCGCGACGCCTACGCGGCCGCTCTACACGCCGGAGCCGCCACGCGGGGCGAAAGCTTCGAGCTGAACAGCTCGGCCGCGGCGGCTGCCTTCAACCCGAGACGGGCGCGTCCTGGACCTGCGCGCCGGTGCGCAGGCTGCCGGTGAGCTGCGAGACCGAGGCGATGCGCTGCTCCGCGAGATATTCGGCGATGCCCGCGTTGATCTTCTTGCAGACCATGGGATCGTAGAACAACGCGGTACCGACGCCGACGGCGCTTGCGCCTGCGATCATGAACTCGATGGCATCTGTCGCCGTGGTGATGCCACCCTGGCCGATGATGGGGATGCCGTGCGGTCGCGCCACTTCGTACACCTGGTGCACTTTGAGCAGCGCGATGGGCTTGATCGCCGGGCCGGAGAGCCCGCCCTGCACGTTGCCGATGACGGGGCGGCGCGTACGCACGTCGATCGCCATGCCCATCATGGTGTTGATGACCGCGAGCCCGTCGGTGCCTGCCTCGATGCAGCGGCGCGCGTTCTCGCGGATGTCGGTCTGGTTGGGCGAGAGCTTGGTGATCAGCGGCTTCTTCGTGGCCTTGCGGCAGGCCGCGACCACCTGTGCCGACATGTCCGGATAGTTGCCGAAGGCGACGCCGCCTTCCTTGACGTTCGGGCAGGAGATGTTGATCTCGATGGCATCGATCCGCGAGTCGTCGAAACGGCGCGTCACCTCGACGTATTCCTCGATGGTCGAGCCCGACACGTTGGCGATGAAGCGCGTCTCGCTGAAATCGAGCTGCGGCAGGATGCGCTGCACGACGTGATCCGCGCCGGGGTTCTGCAGCCCGATCGCATTCAGCATGCCCGCCGGCGTCTCGTACACCCGGTGCGGCTCATTGCCGAGGCGCGGATTGAGCGTCGTGCCCTTCAGCACGATGGCACCGGCGTCGCGGTTCGAGAAACCGGCGACGCGCGTGTACTCCTCGCCGAAACCCACGCAGCCCGAGAGCAGCACGATGGGAGAGGCGAAATCGAGGCTCCAGAGCCTCAGCGCGAGCGGGTTCCCGGTTGCAGTGGAGGGCGTGGCCATGCGGCGGGCATTATCCCGCAAATGCCGCGGAATCCACACTCGTCGGCCAGGGATTCGGACTGCGGCCACCGCAGACCTGCTCAGCGAGGGCTCAGTCCGTCTCCGCCCGGATCGGCCGGCTCATGAGGTCCCGCACCACTTCCCGGGCCGGACGCTGCTGGTACAGGATGCGATAGATGCCTTCGCACAGCGGCATGTCCACCTTCTCGCGCCCCGCCACTTCGCGCACCGCTTTCGCGGCAACATAGCCTTCGACGGCCTGCCCGATCTCGGCCAGCGCTGCTTCAGGCGTGCGGCCGGCCGCAAGCAACAGTCCGAACCGGCGGTTGCGGGATTGATCGTCGGTGCACGTCAGCACCAGGTCGCCGAGGCCCGCCAGGCCCATGAAGGTGTCCCGGTTGGCGCCCAGCGCCACGCCGAGCCGGGTCATCTCCACGAGGCCGCGGGTGATGAGTGCGATGCGCGTGTTGGATCCGAACCCCAACCCGTCGGCCAGGCCGGCACCCACTGCCAGCACATTCTTCACAGCCCCGCCGACTTCCACGCCGATGATGTCGTTGGAGGTATATGCGCGGAAGTGATTCGAGGACACGCTCTGTGCAAGCGCTTTGGCGAACTGCGCGTCCGGTGAAGCTACGGTCATCGCGGTGGGCAGGCCCGCGCCGACTTCACGTGCGAAGGTAGGACCCGATAGCACTGCGATCGCGCGATCGGCACCCAACACTTCGCGCGCGATCTGATGCGGCAATTTGCCGCTGCTCAGCTCGAAGCCCTTGGTCGCCCAGGCCACACGCATCTGCGGCGTGAGAAGTGGCGCGATGTCTTGCAGCACGCCACGTAACGCATGGCTCGGCACGGCGAGCAGCACATCCAGCGCGCCTTCGATCGCGTTGCGCAAATCGTGCGCGATCGTCAGCGCTTCGGGAAACTCGCCGTCCGGCAAATAACGCGCGTTGCGGCGGTGTTTCGCCATCTCATGGAGCTGCGGTGCATTCCGTCCCCACAGGCGGGTGGGCCGGCCGCCGCGCGCGAACTGGATCGCGAGCGCCGTGCCCCAGGAGCCGGCACCCACGACAGCGATCGGCGCGGACTCGGGCATCGGCAATTCCGCCTCAGTTGCTGGCGGCCTGGCCCTTCTCCGCCGATTGCGCGTATAGCGCGTCGAAGTTCACCGGCGGAAGGAGGAACTGCGGGAATCCACCCTGAGTGACCAGATGCGATACCGCGGCCCGCGCGTACGGGAAGAGCACGCTCGGGCAGATGCTGGCGATGGCGCGCTTCAGCTCCGGCTCCGGGAGATTGCGGATGAGGAACACGCCCGCCT
>JBGAIL010000103.1:0-16953 GCA_044225565.1 Steroidobacteraceae bacterium
ACCGACGTCGGCCTGCCGCCCGGCGTATTGAACATCGTCCAGGGGCGCGGCAGCGTCGCGGGCGATGCCCTGGTCATCCACGGTGACGTGCGGGTCATCTCGTTCACCGGCGGCACCAAGACCGGCGAGCAGATCACGCGTCGCGCCGGGCTCAAGCGGCTGTCCATGGAGCTCGGCGGGAAGTCGCCCGTGCTGATTTTCGAGGATGCCGATCTGTCGCGGGCGCTCGATGCCTCGCTGTTCACGATTTTCTCGATCAACGGCGAGCGCTGCACGGCCGGCTCGCGCATCTTCGTGCAGGAGTCGGTCTACGACCGATTCGTCGCCGAGTTCGCCGAGCGGGCCGGCCGGATCATCGTCGGCGATCCGATGGACGAGAAGACCCAGGTGGGCGCGCTGATCTCCAGGGAGCACCTGGCGAAGGTCTCCGGATACTTCGATATCGCCAGGGAGGAGGGCGCGCGGATCCTCGTCGGCGGAGCCCGCCCGTCCAACCTGCCGGCGCATCTGCGGAACGGCAACTTCCTCTCCCCGACGGTCGTGGTCGACGTCGTCAACGACATGCGTTGCATGCAGGAGGAGATCTTCGGGCCCGTCGTCTGCATCATGCCTTTCAAGGACGAAGCCGACGCGCTGCGCATGGCGAACGACAGCTGCTACGGGCTTGCCGCCTATCTCTGGACGGACAGCAGCAACCGGATACTGAGGCTCACGCGGCAGATCGAGGCGGGCATGGTGTTCGTGAACTCGCAGAACGTGCGCGACCTGCGCCAGCCGTTCGGTGGCGTCAAGATGTCCGGCATCGGCCGGGAAGGCGGCAGCTTCGCGCTCGAGGCTTATGCCGAGGTCAAGAACATCTGCGTCTCGGGCGGCAGGCATGCGATCCCCCGCTGGGGTGCTCGCTGAGCCCGTCGATTGAAGAGGATCGCGGTCATCGGAGGTGGCGGCACCGGGTACACGCTGGGCGCGGACCTGTCACGACGCGGCTTCGACGTCAGCCTGTGCGAAGAGCCTGAACATCAGGATACCCTGGCCGGTGCGCTCGAGGCGGGCGGCGTCCACGTAAGCGGCGCGCTGCCCGCGGGTTTCGTCGGCGTTCACGTGAGCCTGGACTTCGACTCCGTGGTGTCGCAGGCGCAGATCATCCTCGTCTCGGTCGTGGCGACGCGTCATGAACGCCTCGCGCAGCGGTTGCGCAAGCTGCTCCGGCCCGGGCAGACGATCGTGATCGGGCCCGACAACGGCGGCAGTCTGGTCTTTGCAGGTGCCTTGCGTGAGCTCGAGGCGCGGCCCGAGATCCTGATCGGCGGCATGGGGGGGAACTTCTTCGCGTGCCGGCGGGTCGGGCCTGCGTCGGTGTTCGTCGGCCTGCCGCCGGGGCCGAAGAAGGTTGCTGCCTTCCCGGCGAGGGCCACCGATCGGTTGATGCGTGAGCTCACCGGCCTGTTCGATTGCGTCGCGGCGGTCAACGTGCTCGAAACGGCGCTCGCGACGCCGAACATCCCGAATCATCTCGCCGGCGCGATCCTCAACACCGGCTCGGTGGAGTTCTCCGGTGGCCGGTTCAACCTGTTCCGGCATGGCCTGTCCCCGTCGGTCGTCCGCTGTGCCGAAGCGGTCGCTGCCGAGCGCAACGCCCTGTTGCGCAGGCTCGGCTACCCGGAGATCCACTCGCCGATGCTGCGGAAGATCGCGAGCCTCGACGAGCATCCCGAGCTGGACGGGTTCCGGGATCTGGCCGGGCCGCCGTCCATGACGCACAGGTACGTCAGCGAGGACGCGCAGACGGGCATCTCCCTGATGGTATCGCTCGGTCGCCTTCTCGACGTGCCGATGCCGGTGTCCTCGGGGCTTCTCGCCATCGCCTCGGCGATCAACGGTGTGGACTACTACGCGCAGGGTCGTACGTTCGGGACTCTGGGGATCGCGGGGTCGACGGTTGCGGAGATCAACGGTTTCCTGGAGACGGGTCTCGAGGGCCGGTAGCGGCCTGCCGATCCGGGAGGTCCTGCAAAGGGGCCGGGTCGATCCAGTCCGCGAGGCTGAAGTCGTTGGCGATGTAGCCGTGCTCGAGCATGAACCGTTGCATGGTCCGAACGTGCTCCACGCGGCGCTCATCGAGCGACGGCATGAACTGCGCTTCGTAGCCCGCCGGGAAATGGAGCCCGATCTCGTCGGTCGTGATGGCGCATTCCTGCGCGACGAAAGTACGCAGCTCGCCAGTGTTCTGCCTTGCCCAGATGGAGGCATCCAGTATCGCGCGCATGTAGATGCGCACGGCCTGCGGATTGTCGCGCAGCAGGGCTGCGCTGCACGTCAGGAGCCGGGGAGTGGAGTTGTTCACATGATGGCTGACGTTCGCGGAGGCGTTCACGTCGTACAGCGGGCGGATGCGGCCCCGGGCCTGACGCACGACGACGGCAGCTTCGGCACCTTTGGCGAAGAAGGCATCGACCTCGCTGGCCAGCAACGCGTCGAGCTGACAGCCGTACTCGCTCTCGTCGTCCGCAGAAAGCACTACGTTCCTGCCGGGATTGAGCCTGCGATGCGGGTCCCGGTCTTCGCGCACGTCCACCAGCCGAACGTCATCGGGCGTCATGTCGTGCGCGTCGAGCGCGGACAGGATGCCTTTGTGCGCCGCGACGCGCCAGAAGTCGAACACCAGCTGCGGCCACGAGGGCAATGCCACCCGCCGCCCGGCCAGATCGTGGATGGTCGCGAGCGCATCGTCGGTGCGCACGTAGACATGTTGCGGCTCGGGCATGAAGGTCACGCCGAGCAATCGGGTTTCGGCGCCTCGCGAGCGCGCCCAGATCGGCGGCGTGCACCCGCCTTCCCGGATGAAGCTGTCCAGCGCATGCGTGAAATGCGCATTCGCATGCTCGGGTCCCAGCTCCCGGACATTGCGCACGGCCGTGCCACTGCCGGCGAAATGCTCGTCGAACATGCCGCGCTGATAGGCGATGCCGGACGCGGTCGGAACCGGGCAGCGGGCGTAGTAGATGACGGGGTGCGTGGGAGGCATGGCGGGTCGCCGTCCGATTGTAGGCGTGGCGCCGGGCAATGACGGTCACCTTTTGCAGTGACAGCTGCAGGCCCCGTATGCGATAGATTCCGGCTGGCCTGTCTTCGTGCGGGAAGAACAAACAGATGAGCGATCAAGCGGGGAGGACGCCAGACGCCGGCTGGTACAAGTACTACGCCCTCGGGCTGCTGGTGCTGGTCTACATCGTCAATTTCATCGATCGCTCCATCCTCAGCATCCTGAACCAGTCCATCAAGGAGGGGTTGGGCGTATCCGATACCGCGATGGGCTTCCTGGGCGGCATCGCGTTCGCGCTGTTCTATACGTTCGTCGGCATCCCGATCGCGCGCCTGGCCGACACCGGCAACCGCAGGACGATACTCGCCGTCTGTCTGGCGATATGGAGCGCCATGACCGCGCTCTGCGGGCTGGCGGCAAACTTCGTGCAGCTGCTGTTCGCCCGGATCGGCGTCGCGATCGGGGAGGCGGGCGGCAGCCCGCCGTCGCATTCGATGATCTCGGATCTGTTTCCACCGAGCCAGCGCGCGACGGTGTTCGGCATCTATGCGCTCGGCATCCCGATCGGCTCCATGCTGGGTTACCTGTTCGGCGGCTGGATCAACGAGGTGTTCGACTGGCGGGCCGCATTCTTCGTCGTCGGGCTGCCCGGCGTCCTCCTGGCGCTGATCGTGCGGCTGACCTTGAAGGAGCCGAGGCGGGGTGCCTTCGATCAGGGCGCGAAGCAGGATGCCGCCGTGCCGCAGCTGCGCACCGTGCTGTCATTCCTCTGGCGGCTGAAGAGCTTCCGCTATGTCGCCCTCGGCGCAGGGTTTCATGCCTTCGTGTACTACGGCGCCGCGTACTGGCTGCCGACGATGTTCTATCGAAGCCACGGCATCGGCAGCATGGCCATGGGCCAGTCGCTGTTCCTGCTCGGCTTCTCGGGGATGGCCGGGACGTTCCTCGGCGGCTATGTCGCCGACAAGCTCGGCGCGCGCGATTTCCGCTGGTATGCCTGGCTGCCGGCGCTGACCACCCTGGTATCGATCCCGTTCGCCGTGTACACCTTCCTGTCCGACGATCCCTCCCTGGCGCTGTGGGTCTATGCGATCCCGTACTTCCTGCTGGCAACCTACCTCGGCCCGACCTTCTCCATCGTGCAGACCCTGGTCGGCAGCAGCATCCGCGCCACGGCATCGAGCGTCCTGCTCTTCGTCATCAGCCTGATCGGGATCGGCCTCGGGCCGCAATTCGTCGGCATCGCATCCGACGTGCTCGGCGCGAGCTCCGCGCTCGGTGACCACGGATTGCGCTGGGCGCTGGTGATCACCCTGGTGTTCAACGTGCTGTGCACGGTGCTCTACATGCTGGCGGCGGCGACGGTGCGCGACGATCTCGATCTGAAGCACACGGAGCCCGTCGGCGGCGTTCGCTCGACCAGTCGATGACGCTGGTTCGCGGCGGATGACGGTTCGGGTGGCCTGCGTGCCGCCCCGGCCGGCTGCGGGACAGGCCGGCCTGTTTCCTCCGTGCTAGACTCGCGGCGAAACACGGCTCGGTACCCGCTTGCCAACCGAATCCGAAAGATCGAATCGTCAGCCCAGAATGACCGTGTTCGAGCACGCCCTGGCACTGGTCGACGCGGTGGGCAGCCTCGAGTTCGAATCCGCGTACTTCGCGGTCTTCGACGATCTGCTCGGCCTGTGGTCCTGCACGGCGTTCGAGTTCCGCCGCCATGCGCCGCCCCGCTGCATCGTGGCCGCGGGACCGAACAAGCAATCCGCGAGGCGCGTCAGGAACAACGCCCAGCGTTACGTCGAGCGCGGCTACATGGACGATCCGAACCTGCGCTTCGTGCAGGCGCTGGACGACAGCGACATCGAGATCCGCAGCCTGGCAGACGCCCATTTCAACGACGATTCCTATCGGGCGCGGTACTTCGGCAGGGCCAGCACGCGGGACAAGATCTTCATCCTCTCCGCGGAGAAGGACCGGGTGATCTACGCGAACTTCTATCGCGGCAATTTCCAGCAGGACTTCGACGACGAGGACAAGGCGAGACTCAGGCAGTACGCGCGATTGTGCGTCGCGCTGCTGCGGCAGCACGTCAGGTTCAGCAGGCGCTCGGCCGAGAGGCCGGAAGCCTTCCTCGATGAGACGCAGGCCCAGAAGCAGCTGCGCTATCAGCAGGTCTGCGACCTGCTGTCCAGCTACCGGATATCGCCGCGCGAGGCGGAGATCTGCGCGATGCTCGTGGTCGGGTACGCCACCCAGCAGATCAGCGAGGAGCTCGGGATCTCGAAGAACACCGTCATCACCCACAGGCGGCGGGCGTACGAGAAGCTCGGCGTCTCCAACCAGAACGAGCTGTTCGGCAAGTGCTTCGACGTGCTGTCCGAAGAGCACTGAGGATCGCCGCCTTGCGGCGGGCTAGGCGCGCAGGAGGTCCGCGAGCTCCCGCAGGCCGTCCGATTCATCCAGGCGCAGGGTCGCCGCGATGATCCGCTCGATCCGGTCCGCATCGAACGACCTGGCAGCCGCGATCCGAAACAGAGCGGACAGCTCCGCCACGCTCATGCGGTTCTGCGGGTGGCCCTTCGGGAAGTGCGTCTGCCGGTCGATCGTCCGGCCGTCCCGCAAGGTGATCAGGATCGCGGCGCGGACATAGTCCCCCTTCTGGAACAGCGCGAAGGCCTCGAGCGGCGAGGTCATCTCGCCGGTCGCATCCACCTTTGCGGCGAGAGCGAGCGTTGCCGGGTCGCGCAGGCTCTGCGAGTCGAACCAGTCGGCCGACGGCGCAGGGTCGAGCAGATACCTGGCGATGCAGAAGGGAATGCTGAACTGCGCGTCGGTCGTGCTCAGATAGCCTTGCGGCCGCTTGATCATCCGGCTGGCGCCGGCCGTCTTCTGGAAATTCGGGCTGACGACGATGGAGGCGATGTCATCGACGTCGAAGCGCTCCGTGCGGCGGACGTCGTCCACCATGTCCAGGAACTGCTGGACCCACATGTTGACCGGCCAGCGCTTGAACAGCGTCTCGCGGATCAGGAACTGCTTGCCCAGCCCGCGCGCCATCCAGTCCCAGTCACACTGGTCGGAGACGGACACCCAGTATCCGTGCTCGCCGTCGAGCACGTCCTCGAGCCCGGTGATGCCGCAGCGCGCGATGTCCGCGGCCACGATGCCGTCGCGGCCGGTGAGCCCGTGCTGATAGTGATACATGTCGGACCGGTCGAGCTGGATCTTGCGATTGACGACCGGGGTCATGATGGCGGCTATGCCGATCGACTGGCGCATCTGCTGTTCCGTTTCGAGCAGCAGCTTCGCAGCAGGGACCGACGCGGCGAATATCTGCCAGCTCGTGAGCCCCCATCCGGACTTCATGTACGTGGCCGGCGTCGGCTGGACGGCCATCGCGATGCGCTGGTAAACCTCGTAGCCGGCGACGATCGAGGTGAGGTACTCCCGGCCGGATGCGCGAACTCTTTCCGCGGCGGCGAATGCGGCGGGAATCGCGCCCGCCGACGGATGGCCCGTCCAGCTGCAATCCTCCCAGTCGAGGACGTCCGCGAGCGTCCCGTTGGCGAAGGCCGCCTGCGATGCCGACACCCGGCTCCGTTCGCCCCAGATGGTCGCCTCGGCTGATTCGCCTCCCATCGCCAGCGCCAGACGCACGGCGTCACTTCCCTGCCGGGTCTGCCGCCCGGCTAGCGATACGCCGATGACGTGCAGGGTCAGCAGCTTCGCCTGCTCGATGACTTCCAGGGGCAGGTCTTCGAAGCGGAGGTTGTGCGCGTACGAGGCCAGCTGTTGAGTGTGTTTCACTGGGATTGTCCGGTCAGCGGATGTCGATGAACTGCCCGAGTCCGGCGGCACGCGCCCGCTGATAGACCTCATGGGCCATCGCGACGTCCAGAGCGCCCATGCCCATGTGCGTCATCGTCGTTCGCTCCTCGTCGCGCTCGCGACCGGGCTTGTCTCCACGGATGATCTGCACCATGTCGGCATAAGCGTTCCTGGCCGACAGGTGAGGGATGCCGGCGAACGGCGGCTTGGCGAGCCACTGCTCGTCGGACTCGAAATTTCCCAGCGCCCACTTGTCGGCGGTGCGGCTGAACGCCGGATCGTAGTCGATGAATGCACGCGTCGCCGCCACATGGGTGCCCGGGCGAATCCACTCGTCGAGCAGCACCGGCTCCGACGCCGACGAGCACATGCAGATGATGTCGGCGCTCCGGACGGCCTCCTGCACCGACTCCATCGGCTCGATGTCCAGCCCGAGCAGCTCGCCGAATCGCCTCGCGTAGGCTTTCGCCGAGTCGAGGCGGCGGGCGACGGCATTGACTTTCCGGATGTCGAACAGCGAGTTCAGCGCACAGAGGAAGCTGCCGCCTTCCGCGCCGCAGCCGATGACGGCTACGGTGTGGGAATCGGGCCTCGCCAGGTATTTCGCGCCCAGGGCCGCGTGACCCCCGGTTCGCATGGAGGTGATGAGACTCGCATCGAACAGCGCCATCGGAGCGGCCGTTTCGGCGTCGTTCAGGATGATGCTCGCCATGAATGAGCGCAATCCGCCCGAGCGATTGCCGTTGGAGCCTCCGCCCCACTTGTTGCCGACGACACCGAGTGGCTTGACGCAGGCCGGGAACGGCAGCGCGAAGGCGACGTGGCCATCGCGCAGCGAGTAGTACATCGGGCTGGAGTGCTCCTGGACGACCTGCCCCTCGCCGATCCAGCGGAACACTCTCTCGCAGGTGGCGATGATGTCCGTCCATGACAGCCGGCCATCGACCAGCAGGCTTTCGATCTCGCTGTTTCCAAGTACGTACATGACCGGGGAAAGCTCCGGAGGCATCTCGGCTGCGGGGACCCCGCAACCATAGCAGCGCGGGGCGCCACCCTCGAGTCACCTTATGGAGTGACCCACGCGTTTCGTGCGCCCTCTAGACTCCGTAGCGTGCCTGTATGGCAGGAGGGTGCGACGATGGCGGGCGAGCTCGAGCGATTCATTCAGCATTGCCGTGATGCGATCGGGCAGCACGAAGGTCACGAAGCCCGGCAGATGATCAAGGAGAAGCTCGCGGAGCTCACGGCCAACGACGACTTCGTGAGGCAGTACTGCGGGCCGGATGCAGTGGTGGGCGATCACGTCCTGCACAAGGATCCGGAGCTCGGATTCATGGTGCTCAACCACGTCAAGGACTACGAGCGCGTCCAGCCTCCGCACGATCATGGCGATTCATGGGCGATGTACTCGCAGACCGTGGGCAGCACGGACATCTCGGAGTACGTGCGCCTGGATGACCTGTCGAAGAAGGGCTACGCCGAGATCCGCAAGGTCAGGGAGTTCAAGCTCGGCCGCGGCATGGTCGGCTGCTACGGGCCGCGCGAGATCCACTCCATCCACTATCTGCCCGGCGTGAGGTTCATCCGGATCGTCGGCAACGATTTCACGCTCGTGTCGCAGCGGGTCTTCGACATCGAGAAGAGGACGGTGAGGATCACCGATCCGACCCGGCTCGCGTCCCGCATCTGAGGCGGCCGCGGGCGGCATGCAGCGCCGGTGGCGCGGATGACGATGACCCGCCGCTTCCCTTGTCACCCTTCGTGGTGACAGGCGGGCCCGACGGGTCCACTTAGTATCGATCGACGGCACTACAGAACGGTCTCATCCAATCGGGGGGATAGACGGAATGACCAGACAAGCCTTGTTTGCGATCACCGCGGCGATTCTCGGATGCAGCGAGACATTGCTCGCACAGGAAAACAACACTGAAAACGGCGATGCGCCGGCCGAGACGATCGGCGAGGTCATGATCACCGCGACGAAGCGCGCCACCTCGCTGGAGGACACGCCGCTGCCCGTCACCGCGATCACGTCCGATGCGCTGGAAAAGATGGGCGTGGCCGGGTTCGAGGATTACTTCGCCGCGGTGCCGAACCTGTCGATGGTCGACATCGGTCCGGGCCAGAAGCGCTACTCGCTGCGCGGCGTGCAGGGCCCCGGCGAGGCCCAGGTCGGGCTCTACTACGACGAGATTCCGGTGACGGGCCCTCCCGGTGAAAGCCTCGACAGCGGCAGCCAGCAGCCGGACATCAAGTTGTGGGACGTCGAGCGCATCGAAGTGCTGCGCGGCCCGCAGGGCACGCTGTACGGAAGCGGCTCCATGGGCGGCACCATTCGCGTGATCTCCAAGCAGCCCGATCCGACCCGCACCGAGTTCGCGCTGTCCGGCCTGCTCTCGTCCACCGCCGGCGGTGGAATGAACTACGAGACGCGGGGAATGGCGAACTTCCCGCTGGTCGAGGACAGGCTGGCATTGCGCCTGACCGGCTACTACGTCGACTACGACGGCTTCATCGACAACGATCGTCTCGGTACGAGCAAGATCAACACCGAGGAGACCTACGGCGGGCGGGCGTCGCTGCTCTGGAACATCGACGAGGCCTCGTCGCTGACCGCTGCCGCGTACTACCAGACCATGAGCACCGGCGGCGCGTACGAGTTCAATCGCGCGATCACCAGCAGCGACACGAACCTGAAGAGCGACCGGTTCGTTCCCCAGCCCTACGACGATCTGATCAAGCTGTACAACATCACCTACAACCGCGAGTTCAGCGGGGCGGATCTGGTCGTCTCGCTGTCGCGATACGATCGCAGGACCGTCGATCAGCGCGACGTGACGCCCAGCGTGGCCAACGAGATCGCCGCGGGAATGGGCGAGCCCGCCAGTTGCACGATCCGCACGCTGCAGAACTGCTCGCAGGCCTACATAGACGAGATCTCCGGCTCGATCCCGATCGCCATCAAGAGCGATGGCGGGGTCAACTCCACGACCTTCGAGGCGCGCCTGGTCTCGGATGCCGACGGGGCGTTCCGCTGGACGACCGGCATCTTCTATCAGGATCGCGAGTCCCTGTTCCGCAACGCCTTCGGCGTGCGCGATCCGGACGATCCGGGCGTGACCACCTTCCTGCTGTACTCGCGCGAGAACACCCGCAAGAACAAGCTGCAGGCCGTCTTCGCGGAGACCGAATACGATCTGACGGAGCGCCTGACGGGTATCGCGGGGCTGCGCTGGTCCCGGTACGAGATCAAGGAGGAGCAATGGACGCTGTGGTCGGACTTCCCGCCGTTCGGGCCGCCGATCTACGAGCCGGTGTTCCGGGGCGATCTCGACTCGAGCGAGGACAACCTGACCCCGAAGCTGTCGCTCTCGTACGAGCTGAGCGATGACGCCAAGGCGTACGTGCTCTACAGCGAGGGCTTTCGTTCGGGCGGCCCGAATCCTCCGGGAGGCAACCAGGACGTGCCGCCGTTCAAGGCCGATTCGACCAAGAACTACGAGATCGGCCTCAAGACCACCTGGCTCGACGGGGCGGCGGTGTTCAACATCGCGCTGTTCCGCATCGACTGGAAGGACATCCAGGTCGTCGTGGACGACATCACGGGCTCGTTCGACTTCATCACCAATTTCGGCGAGGCCGAGATCAACGGATTCGAGCTCGACGCGAGCTACCGCGTCCCCAACACCGGATTCACGTTCAGCGGCCAGCTGTCGCTGACCGACACGGGGCTGGTCGGCGAGCAGCCCGAATCCATCTTCATCGACGTGGGCGGCGTGCCGACCGAGGTCGCCGTCTCGGATCCTGGCGAAGAGGGGGATCCGCTGCCGAACGTGCCCGAGTGGAGCGCATATCTGGCCGTCAACTACGAGCGCGCGCTCAGCAACGGCTGGGACCTGTACACCTTCCTCGACTGGCAGTACACCGACGGGGCGGGAACGGCGTTCAGCAGGCAGAGCGTGAACTACGCGAGGCGCCACGCATACAATGTCACGAACGCCCGGCTCGGTTTCAGCAACGACCGGCTCGACCTCAACCTCTTCGTGAAGAACGTGTTCAACGACATCACGGACCAGGGCGTCCACGTGGCCGAGGGAGACGTGCCGTTCAGCATCACCACGCGCCCGAGAACGATCGGCATCGAGGCGACCTGGAAATTCTGATCGCCGGCGCCGCATGCCGGGAGACAGGGAATGTCTCCCGGGTTCCGGCATCCCGGCAGAGGAGCGTGCTTTGAGAATCCTGCGACCGGTATGCGCGTGGGTCGGCATCGCCGCACTGGTGGTAGCCTGCACGAACCGGCCGCAGCAGCAGGCCGATCGCCTCTACGTCAACGCGCGCATCTACACCGTCGACGACAAGGCCGGCTGGGCCGAAGCCATGGCAGTCCGCGATGGCCGCATCATCGCCATCGGCGAAGCGCGCGCGGTCGGGCGGCATCGGGGCAAGGGGACCGAGGTGGTGGATCTCGGGGGCCGCATGGTCATGCCCGGGATCCATGACTCCCACATCCATCCGCTGGACGGGGGCGTCCAGCAGTTGCTCGAGTGCCGCTTTCCCCCGAACTCCCTCGATGCCGCGCTGGCAAAGATCGAAGAGTGCGTGAAACAGGCGAAGCCCGGCGCCTGGGTCCGGGGCGGGCAGTGGAGCCACGCCTTCTTCGAAGGCAAGGGTCCCCTGCCGCGCGAGCTGCTCGACCGCATTGCGCCGGACAACCCCGTGTTCCTCATGGACTGGTCGGCCCACAACGCGTGGGTGAACACCCGGGCGCTCGAGGCTTTCGGCATCGACAGGCGCACGGCGGATCCGGTGGGCGGCACCATCATGCGCGTGCCGGGCAGCGGCCGGGAAACCGGCGTCCTCCTCGACAACGCCGCCTACTCCTATCAGGCCCGGTTGCCCGAATATCCCCTCGGGGAGCTGGCCAGGGCGCTGGACTTCAGCCTCCGGCAGGTCGAAGAGCAAGGCATCACGACGATCAAGGACGCCATCGTCACGCCGGAGATCATGCGCGTGTATCAGGAGCTGTCGCGACGCAACGCCCTTCGGATCCACGTCAAGACCAGCCTCACCTGGAAGAGCGCGTGGGCGAAGTCCCACGACGGGGAGATCCGGCAGATCGAGGGTCGCGCGGCATTCGCCACCGACCGGATCGATCCGGATTTCGTGAAGATCATGCTCGACGGCGTGCTGTTGCAGTACACGTCGGCGCTGCTGACGCCGTATCCACCGAACGACCGCATCGGTGCGCATCACACCGGGGATCTGATGCTGCGGCCCGATGAGCTCGCGCGGGACGTGGTAGCGCTGGATCGTCAGGGCCTCAGCATCAAGATCCATGCGACCGGCGATCGGGCCGCGCGCGTGGCGCTCGATGCGTTTGCCGCTGCGAGGCGCGAGAACGGCGACTCCGGCATCATCCACGAGATCGCCCACGCGGGCCTGGTGCACCCGGACGACATTCCCCGATTCAGGCAGCTGAACGTCGCCGCCGAGATGTGCCCGATCGTCTGGTACCCGATGCCGGGAATCGACAGGGCGGCCATCGTCGGGAAGGAGAGAATGCCGGCGTGGCGCATCAATACGCTGTATCGGGCCGGCGCGCTCGTGAGCTACGGCTCCGACTGGCCCGTGGTCCCGACGGCAAGCCCCTGGCCGGGCATCGAGGCCATGGTGACGCGCATGGATCCTTACGGCCGCAGCGATCGGGTCGACTCTCCCGGGGAGGCCGTCGATCTGCCCACGGCGATCCGGATCTTCACCCGCAACGGAGCGCTCGTGAACAAGGTGCCGGATTCCTCGGGATCGCTCGAGGCCGGCAAGGATGCCGACTTCATCGTTCTCGACCGCAATCTGTTCGAGGTTCCGATCACCGAGGTCGGCGACGTCCAGGTGCTGATGTCGGTGGTCGGTGGCAAGGTGCTGTTCGACAAGCGCGCGTCTTCGACAGGCGCCGATCGGGGAGACGCAGATGAATCGCAATAGAGTGCGTTGGTCGATCGCGGTTCTGGCACTGACGCAGTGCTGGATGGGCGGCCCGGCCTTCGCGGTGGATCACCCGCTGGCCTCGCTGACCGAAGCGGAGATCGGCTCCGTTGCCGCCATCCTGCGCAAGGAGAGGCGTGCCGATGCCTCTTCCGTGTTCAACTCCATCAGCCTGCTGTCGCCGGACAAGGCGCTGCTCGCAGGCTGGTCGGCCGGCAAGCCGTTTCCGCGCCGTGCGGTCGCGATCGTCGATCGCGCGGGCGTCCACTATCGCGCCGAGGTCGACCTGATCGCCGGGCGACTGGTTTCCTGGCAAGCGGCGGGTGGCCAGGGGATGGTGACCGAGGCGGAGATGGACCTGGCGAGCGCCATCGCGATGAAGGATGCGCGGGTGCTGAAGGCGCTCGAGCGCCGCGGCCTGACCGATCTCGAGCTGGTGCGCTGCGTGTCGCTGCTGGCCTGGACTTCCGGCAGGGCGGGCGAGGAGAAGCAGCGCAACTTCAAGACGACCTGCACCGCGAAGAAATCCGGATCGTCGTTGTACGTGCCGGTCGAAGGCATCGTGGCGACCGTCGATCTGCGCAGCCGCAAGGTGATCGAGTTCGTCGACACCGGCGTCGTGGCGCTCGAGGCCGATCCCTGGGGCCACGAGCAGGAAGAGATCGAGGCGCGCTTCGGCAAGCGCGGCGCCGAGGCGCATCCCACGACGATGACGCAGGCGGGCGGCCCGGGCTATGTGCTCGGCGGCGGCCATCTGCAGTGGGACATCTGGCGCCTCAATATCTCGTCGGACGACCGGCCCGGCGTGATGCTGAACAGCATCGAGGTCCGGGACGGCGACACCTGGCGCCGGCTCATCTACGAGATGTATCTCTCCGAGGTCTTCGTGCCGTATTCCGACCCGTCCGAGGGCTGGTACTGGCGCACCTACATGGACACGGGCGAATACGGGTTCGGCGCTTCGATGACCACTCTGTCTCCCGGCATCGATTGCCCGCCACACGCCGCTTTCATGGACGCCATCGGCGTGGGCCCGGACGGCGCTCCCGTCGTCCGCAAGGGCGCGATCTGCGTGTTCGAGCGCACCGTCGGAGACCCGGCCTGGCGGCGCCTCGCCGAGGGGCGTGCGGCGACCGATCTCGTCATCCGTCACGCCTCGGCGGTGGGCAACTACGACTACATGGTGGACTACGTGTTCCGCCAGGATGGCTCGATCGACGTGAGGATCGGCGCCGTCGGCATCGATGCGGTCAAGGGCGTGGCCGCCACGGACATGGGCTCGCCCACGGCGCAGGCGGACACGCGGTACGGCACGCTGATCCGGCCCAACATCGTGGCGCCGAATCATTCGCACTTCTTCAACTTCCGGATCGATTTCGACATCGACGGCGAGCGCAACTCGTTCATGAAGATGAAGCTCGTCCCGACCCGTATCGACTCGGGCGTCCCGAGAAGGTCGTACTGGACGGTCGATCACGACGTGCCGGCGCAGGAGATGGATGCGGTGACCCGGTTGAACCTGGCCTCGCCGTCGATGCTCGGCGTGTTCAATCCGAACGTCAGCAATTCCCTCAAGCAGCATCCGGCCTACATGCTGATGCCCGGTGGCAGCGCCGCATACCCGTTGCTGGACGAGAGCGACAGCGCGGTCAAGCGCAATGCGTACGTCGAGAATCAGTTCTGGGTCACCGCGTACGATCCGGCGCAGCGCTATGCGGGCGGGGCTTACTCGATCCAGAGCAGCGGCGAGGACACGCTGAAGAACTGGGTGAAGGCGAACCGGTCGATCCGGGACAAGGACATCGTGACCTGGTACACGGTCGGGTTCCACCACGTGCCGCGCTCCGAAGACTGGCCGGTGATGCCCGCGCACTGGACGGGGTTCACGCTGATGCCGCACAACTTCTTCGACAGGAACCCTGCGATGACCGTGTCGCCGGCCGCCCGGTGAGGGAGTGAGCCGGACAGGCGAACCGGCGGCGCAGCGAACGCCCGAAGAGGTGCTGGCGGCGCTGGGAATCGATATCAGCGACTACGGCGCACCGGTGGCCAACTACGTGTCGGCCGTGCGGACCGGCAACCTGCTGTTCCTGGCGGGGCACGGTCCTCGCAGGCGTGACGGCAAGATGATCGTCGGTCGTGTCGGAGACGAGTTGACCGTCGAGGAAGCCTATGAAGCCTCGAGGGTCACGGCCATCCGGATGATCATCACCCTGAAGTCCCACCTCGGCGATCTGTCGAGGCTGCGCCGCATCGTCGAGGTGACCGGCATGGTCTGGGCCGTGCCGGATTTCGAGCATCACCCGAAAGTGATCGACGGGGCCTCGGATCTGCTCGTCGAAGTATTCGGCGAGCGTGGGCGGCACGCCCGCGCGGCCATCGGCATGGGCTCGCTGCCGTTCCGGACACCCGTCGAGTTCAAACTGATCGCCGAAGTTGATCCCTGAGCGGGCGCCGGCTCGAGGGCAGGATCAGTACACGGTGCCGCCCGCCGGGCCGGCTGCGAGACCGTCCTTGAACGTTCGCGCGAGCTTGCGCGCGGCTTGGGCGAGCAGCGTCGTGTCGACGCCCACGGCCACGAACAGCGCTCCCATCTCGAGATATTTGCGAGCCAGCAGAGGGTCTGCGCTGAGGATTCCTGCCGCCTTGCCCGCGCGCCGTACACAGGCGATACCCTCCGTGATGGCTCGCTGGACCGCCTCGTTCCCCGGCTCACCCAGGTGACCCATCGACGCCGACAGATCGGCGGGGCCGAAGAAGACGCCATCGACGCCTTCCACTGCAGCGATCGCTTCGAGATTCTCGAGGGCCCGCACGGACTCGATCTGCACCAGCACGCACATCTCCCGATCGGCTTTCTGGAGATAGCCTTCGATTTGATTCCAGCGCGAGGCTCGCGCGAGCGCGCTGCCGACGCCGCGGATACCTCGAGGCGGGTAGCGCGTGGCCGCGACCACCTGCGCGGCCTGCCCGGGCGTCTCGATCATCGGCACGAGCAGGGTCTGCACGCCGATGTCGAGGTATTGCTTGATGAGGGCCGTGTCCGCCTGAACCGGGCGCACGATGGGGTGCACGGGGTAGGGCGCGATGGCCTGCAATTGGGCGAGCACCTGTCGCAGATCGTTGGGCGCGTGCTCGCCGTCGATCGCCAGCCAGTCGAAGCCGGTGCCGGCGAGCAGCTCGGCGACGTAAGGGTCGGCCATGCCGAGCCACAGCCCGATCTGCGGGCGGCCTTCCTTCAGTGTGCGCTTGAACGGATTGTCCGGAAACTGATCTGCCTGCATGGGTGTCACTCACACGAAGCGGAACGAGATGCTGCCCAGCCGCCCGTAGTCTGCATGGAAGCTGTCCCCGCGGGCGGCGGCGGTCGGTCGGGTGAATGAGCCCGCGAGCACGATGTCACCGGCGTCGAGCTGCTCATCGTAGGGGGCGATCTTGTTGGCCAGCCACGCCACGCCCGTTGCGGGATGGTTCAGCACCGCGGCGGCGAGGCCCGTCTCCTCGATCACCGCGTTCTTGTGCAGCAGCGCCCCGCACCAGCGCAGGTCGACGTCCATCGGGCGCACCGCGCGTCCACCGAGGACGATGCCCGCGTTCGCCGCGAAGTCGGAGATGGTGTCGAACACCTTGCGCATGGCCCGGGTCTCGCGGTCGAACTGCTCGATGCGCGAATCGATGATCTCGATCGCCGGCGTGACGTACTCGGTGGCATCCAGGACCTGGAACAGCGTGACGCCGGGACCCTTCAGCGGTTTGCCGAGCACGAAAGCCAGCTCCACCTCGACGCGCGGCGCGATGAAGCGGTCCAGGGGGATATCGCCACCGGTCTCGAAGAACATGTCATCCATCAGCGGCGCGTAGTCGGGCTCGGTGATCTGGCTGGCCATCTGCATCGCGCGCGACGTGAGGCCGATCTTGCGGCCCCTGATCGTGCGGCCGTCGGCCAGCTCGAGCCGGACCCATTCGCGCTGGATCGCGTAGCCATCCTCGATCGTCATGCCGGGATACTGCTTCGAGAAGTGGCGCAGCTGCGTGCGGCTCTTGCGCGCGTCGTAGAGCTGTCGCGCGAGGTGGCTCACCGTGGCGTGATCGAGCAC
>JBGAIL010000104.1:0-16949 GCA_044225565.1 Steroidobacteraceae bacterium
TCCTCACTCATCCACCAACCGCGCCCACGGGCGCGGCATTCGAGGACCGTCTGATGCGTCCCATGAAAATCCTGGCTGCCGGGATGCTGATCTCCACGCCGCTTTCCACGCTCGCCGACGATGCCACGGTGGAGGGCGACCTCCACGAAGTCACCGTGCACGGCCGCGTCGTCGCACCGCCTGTGTCCGGCAAGATCGAGATGCCCTGGCTCGAGAATCCGCAGGCCATCTCGGTCGTCACCGGCTCCATGATCGAAACCCGGGGCATCACCCGCCTCGCCGATGCGCTGCGCACCGTGGCTGGAGTCACGCGCAGCAGCACTTATGGCTACTACGATGCGTATCAAATTCGCGGTTACGACGCCGCTTACGGCAGCGTGTATCTCGATGGCCTGCTCAGCTCGAACGTCGCCGGCACCAACAACGAGCTCGCCGGTCTCGAGCAGGTGGAGGTCGTAAAGGGCCCGGCCTCCATGCTCTACGGCTCTGCACCGCTCGGCGGCATCGTGAACCTGGTGAGCAAGCGGCCCGTGACGGAGACGTTCTTCGATGCCAGCCTCGCCACGGGCTCGTATGGCCTGCGCGAGACGACGCTCGACGCCAACTCGGCGCTCACATCGTCCGAAACCTGGCTGGGCCGCCTGAACGTCGTGTATCGCGACAGTGGCGATTTCGTCCGGCACTCCGGAAAGGAAAGGCTGTACGTCGCGCCCGCCGTCACCTGGAACATCGCGGAAAGCACGCGGCTCACGCTGCTCACCCGCTATCAGCGCGACCAGGACAACCCGTGGTCGCCGACGAGCGCATGGGGCACCGTGCTGGCCAGCGCGCTCGGCGAGCTGCCCATCGACTTCACGATCAACGGTGATGACGACGGCGCGGACCGCGCGATCCACGACCAGTGGAACAAGCAGGCCGGGTACGTCTTCGATCACCACTTCTCCGAAGCGCTCTCCTTCAGCCAGACCTTGCGCTACACGCACGGCAAGGTGTTCTGGAACAACTGGGTCTTCGCGGCCGGCTTCGTCGACGGCGGCATCGTGGACGACGTGCAGCAGGGCCACGTGATGGGCCGCTACGTGTACGGCCCCTTCCGCGAGACCGACGAGGACTTCGCCGTCGACAGCCGGATGACCGCCCGGCTCGGCAGCGGCGCGCTACGCCACGAGCTCCTGTTGGGCGTCGACTATCGTCGCAATCGCAGCGTGTACTCCGACGAGGGCGGCAACTTCGACCCCACCGCGAATCCGCTCGACGTGCTCGATCCCGACTATTCCGTGCCTCTGGTGCACGACCCCGCATGGGCCTATTCCGGTGCCGGCAAGTCGCGCCAGACCGGCTTCTACCTGCAGGACCACATTGGCATCGGCTCGCGCTTCACCGCCACGCTCGGCGGCCGCTGGGACGAGGCCACCACCGATGGCGCGACGGACCGGAAGTTCAGCCCGCGCATCGGCGCGACCTGGCGCCTCACGCCGGCGGCTTCGCTGTATGCCAGCTGGTCGAAGTCGTTCACGCCGCAAGTGGGCTATTTCACCGTGGAAGGCGACGCGCTGCAGCCCGAGACGGGCCGCAACATCGAAGCCGGTCTGAAGTTCGCGGACACCGCAGGCCGCCTCACGGGCACGCTCGCGGTGTTCGAGCTGACGCGGCAGAACGTGGCGACGGAGGATCCCGCGAATCCGTTCTTCTACGTCGTCACGGGCGAGCAGCGCAGCCGCGGCTTCGAAGCGGAGGCGCTGTGGAAACCTTCACAGCCGTGGACGCTGTCGCTCGCCTACGCGTACCTGGATGCGCAAGTGACGAAGGACAACCTGTTCACCGTGGGCGCACCGCTCGCCAACGTTCCGGAAAATGCAGTCAATTTCTACGGCGAATACGTGGTGCCCGGCGGGCCGCTTGCCCATCTCGGCGTGAGCCTGGGCCTGCTCTACAACGATCGCAAGAACGCCACCCTGTGGCCCGAGGATCTCGACGGCGACGGCGCTTTCGATCCGATCTCGCTCTTCACGCTGCCGTCCTACCACATCGTGGACGTGGGGCTGTCCTATCTGCTGGGAACTTGGCAGATGCGGCTCAACGTGAACAACGTCGCCGACAAACGCTACTTTCCGGACGCGTGCTGCGTGGACCGCGTGACGCCCGGCGAGCCGCGCAACTGGCGGCTGTCCGTGGCGCGCAAGTTCTGATCCAGCGGAAGGTCTCGTGCGCGTCCAATGGTGCCGCGCCCGCTGCTACTCTAGCAGCCGTGAAGATGCTGGATCTGAACGGGCTGAGGCTCGAGTACGAATGGATTCGCGGCGACGACACCGTCGCGCCCGCGGTTCTGCTGCATGAGGGCCTGGGGAGCGTCGGAATGTGGCGGGATTTCCCCAGCCAGCTGGCCCAGGTCACCGGCCGGCGCGTGCTGGCGTACTCGCGCCAGGGGTATGGAGGGTCTTCGCGGCTTTCGAAGCCGCGAGCCGTCACCTACATGCACGATGAGGCGCTCGAGGTGCTGCCGGCGTTTCTGGATGCCCTAGGCGTGGCAAGTCCGCTGCTCATCGGGCACAGTGACGGTGCTTCCATCGCACTCATCCATGCAGGCGGCAGCGGCCGTTCGGTGAGTGGCGTCGTCGCGATGGCGCCGCACGTGATGGTGGAGGACGTGACGGTGGCAGGGATCGAGGCCACGTGCAGAGCATACGTCTCGACGGACCTCAGGAAACGGCTGGCGCGCCATCACGCCGACGTGGATGGGGCTTTCCGCGGCTGGGGCGACATCTGGCTGAGCCCGGCCTTCCGTAGCTGGAACATCGAAGAGTATCTGCCGCGCATCCAGTGTCCCGTACTCGCCATCCAGGGCGAGCAGGACGAGTACGCGACGATGGAGCAGCTTGGACGCATCGGGCGCGGCGCCCCGCGGGTGGAGCTGCTCAAGCTCGACGATTGCCGCCACTCCCCGCACCGGGACCAGCCGGACGCCGTGCTCGAGGCCATCGCCGACTTCTCGAGCAGGCAGTAGTGCCGGTGCCGGACACCGCATGAGCGGGATACACCAACGGCGCGCTCCGGTCAGAAGTTGTATCGCAGGCTGGCCCGCACCATGCG
Organism: Steroidobacteraceae bacterium; assembly: GCA_044225565.1. Lineage (GTDB taxonomy): Bacteria > Pseudomonadota > Gammaproteobacteria > Steroidobacterales > Steroidobacteraceae > CAVXAE01. Next base: position 3,091 of record JBGAIL010000104.1, read on the forward strand.
CGGCGGATTGACGTGCGTGCCGCGCGTGAAGCTGGTGAAGCTCGGCGAGTAATACTTCTCGTCGAACAGGTTCGTGCCCGAAAGTGAGACCGTCCAGCGCTCGCGGCCGTAGAACACCCTGGCGTCCACTTCCGTGAAGTCCCCGAAGTCGAACGTGACGGGCACGCCGGCCGCGCTGGTGAGGCCGTCGTCGAAGGTCTTCAGGCCTTCCTTGTGCACCACGCCCAGGGAGAAGCCCAGGCCTTTCAGGCCACCTTCGAGCACTTCGTAGGTGCCATAGACGGAGGCGCCGAGCTTCGGCGCGTTCGGCGGCTGCAGGCCCTTGAACTCGCCTTCGGAGAACTCCGCGTCGAGCCAGGCCAGCGAGGCGAACAGGTTGATCTCGCGCGTGAGCCGGCCCTGGGCGCCCAGCTCCACGCCGCGGCTGCGCTGCGTGCCGAGCGCCACCGAATACAACGGATGGGCCGGGTCGGTCTGCGCGATGTTCGTGCGCTCCATCTGGAACACCGCCGCGGTGACCGAGAGGTCCTTCGAGACGCTGGCCTTCGCGCCGATCTCGTAGGCCCTGCCCTCCTCCGGGTCGATCAGCCTGCCGGGCAGACCCTCGCCTTCGTACGTACGATTCGATTTGGGCTCGAAGGTCTCGCCGTAGCTCGCGTAGACGTTCACCTCGTCGTTGAGCTCGTACGTGACGCCCGTCTGCATCGTGAACTTGTGGAACGACAGGTCCGAAGCCGTAGTGAAGGGCATCGCGTCCACGACGCCGATGACGTCCCCGCCACGCTCCTTCTCGAGCAGCGTGCTGCGCGACTCGCGCGCGCTCAGCAACACGCTGAGTCGATCCGCGGGATGCATGATGAGCTGCACCGTGCCGCCATAGAGAACCGTCTCGTTCTCCTCGTCGTAGATGCCGGGATACTCGGCTAGCGCCAGTTCCGGGACCGCCGAGTAGTCGGGATCGAACAGGTTGAACACCGAATCCGCATAGCCACCGAAGGTCGGCGCGTAGCCGAGACGCTTGTTCTCCGTGATGCGTGCGTAGTCGACCCCGAAGAACAGAGTGTGCTCACGGCCCAGTGCGCTGAACTTGCCGAACAGGTTGACCTCGCTGCCGTACAGCGTGTTGTCGTTGTCCCAGCCGTAGCCATAACCGAAGTAGGCGTAACCGTCCTCGTCGAACGGGCCGTTCACGGCAAAGGCGTTCGATTTGTAGTCGACGCGGTTGTACTGCGCGTGCGCGCGGATCACCCAGTCTCCCGGCAGCGAGTGGTCGATCTGCAGCTGCGCGAAGTTTGCGTCGATGTGCGCATCGTTCCACGGCATGCCGTAGAAGCGGGAGCGCGGTACATCGGGAATCTTGAGCCCATCGTCGAGAATGTCCTGCAGCACGTCTCCGGTGCTCGGCCCCGCCAGCTGCAGGACCGGCGCGAAGTGCAAGCCCACCTCCTTCTGCTGATGCGTGAGGCGCGCGATGATCTTCGTGCCCGGTCCCGGCGCGAACTGCAGCGCGCCGGAGATCAGGCGCAGATCGTTCCGGCTGAAGTCGAGGAAGGAGTCGGCGTCCTCGTAGGCGCCGATCAAGCGGTACGACCAGGCCTCACTCGAGCCCAGCGCCCCTGTCACGTCGGCATCCGCGCGATAGTCGCTGAACTGCCCGCCGGTGAGGCGCAGGTCCAGGCCGAAACGGCTCTGCGGCAGCTTGGAGACCGCGTTGAGCGTGCCCGCCACGGACGTCTGGCCGTAGAGCGTCGACGTCGCGCCTTTGATCACCTCGATGCGATCGAACGTTGCGAGGTCCAGGTCCATGTTGCCTGGCATGCGAAAGCCGTCGACGCGCACCGCGTTGTCGCCCTGCTGCGCGAAGCCGCGATAGTAGTTGCGGGGGAAGCCGTCGATCGCATGCGCGGTGCCGCCGGAAGCGTCCACCTTGTAGACGTCACCCAAGGTCTGCATGCCGGAAAGATCGATGAGGTCGGAGGTGACCACCATCACCGTCTGCGGCGTGTCCTTGATCGAAAGGCCCATCTTGGTGGCGCCGAAGGCATCGTTCTGCGTGAAGATGACCTTGCCCGAGACCACGACTTCCTCGAGCGCATCGGGATCGCCGGCGCCTGCCGTTCCGGAAGCAGCGGCATCGTTGTAGGACAACCGCCGGGCGGGCGCAGCGGCCTTGCGCGTGACGATGACCACGCCCTGGTCCGAGAACCGGTACTCGAGACCCGTACCCTCGAGCATCCGGCTCAACCCTTCCTCCACGCTCACCGATCCTTCGATGCCGTTGGTCGTGATGCCCTCCATGACGTCCTGCGGATAGACGAGCTGCACGCCGGTCTTCTTCGCGAAGTCGCGCAGCGCCGAGCTCGCGTCCTGCGACGGGATGCTGACGTTGACGCTTTTCGACTGCGCGAGCGCGACCGGCTCGTGAGCCGCGATGCCGGCAATGGCGGCCGCAACGAGGATGCGGCGGACTGCATGGCGCAGGGCGCGTGAGGTGTTCGGGTTTCGTGCGGTCATCGGTTTCAACCCCTGTCGATCCGGAGAGGATCGCGTGCTTCGAAACCTAAAGACGGGCGAGCACGACGGACTACCTAGTCCGCAGAGGCTTCCATCGACAACACGATGACGTAGGGGGTGATCCGCGTGACTTTCACGGGCAGCATGAGATCCACCGCCGAGGTGAGCGCCTCGACGTCGCCGGCCTTGAAGACTCCGCCCAGTCGCAACGCCTTCACGCCCTCGTCGGCGAACAGGATCTGCCTGTGCGTATACCGGCCGAATTCGCGCACCACCCGTTCGAGCGTCTCGCCGTTGAACTCGAGCAGCCCCTCGCGCCACGCGAGGTTCGGCTTCTCCGCGGCGGCGAGGATTACCGGGCGGTCATCATGGGGGACGCGCGCCACCTCTCCACGAGTCACGCGCAGCCGCTCGAACTGCGCGTGCGGCTGTGACCGCGACTGCGCATCCTTCGCCACTTCCACCGTTCCTTCGGTGACGATGAGGTCGAAGTCGCGCCCGTCACGGCGAACACCGAACGCCGTGCCCAGCGCCCTAACCTCACGGCCATCCACGCTCACGCGAAACGGACGCGAGCGATCCGCCGCTACTTCGAAGAAGGCCTCGCCACGCTCGAGGGTGAGCGACCGGGCCGTCGGTGAGTAACTCACGCGCAACATCGAGCCGGTGTTCAGTGTGACGGCCGATCCATCCGCGAGCACGAGCTTGCGCTGCTCTCCGACGTTCGTCCGGTAAACCTCGCCCGGTGCGGCCTGGCGGACCACGAACAGGCCGATGACGGCGACGAGCACGGCCGCTGCTACGGCGATGACGCGCGTGATCCAAACGTTGGCATGGGAGGCACCCGACGCCGCACCGCTCGTGGTTCCGGCAACCGAGCCACTCCCGACGTGGCCGTCGAGCCCCCCCAGAAGCCGGCAACGGTCCTGCTCGGAGAGCGTGGCAAGGAAATCTGTCGCCCGCCAGGCGCCGTCCATCCTGCTCACGGCCTCGCGATGCCGGGCATCGCACGCCATCCATTCCCGCATGGCGAGTTGGTCCTGCTCCGACATCTCGCCGGAATCCAGCCGCGCGAGCCACTGCGAAGCCTGCCGATCGGTGAACGAGTCAGGACTCATGGTAGTGACTCCTGCAATCCCGCATGGCGCGGGCAATGTGGTTCTCGACGGTGCGGACCGAAAGGCCCAGCCGCACGGCGATCTCGCGGTGCGAGAGGCCTTCGACGCGACGGAGCAGGAAGACCTTGCGGCACTGGGGAGGCATCTGCCCGATGAGCTGCATCGCACGATCCAGCTCCTGCCGCTGCTCGATCACCTGCTCGCTGGCAGGAGCGGTGGGCCGTTCGGACTCCGGCACCTCCAGGGACTCGTCGTGCGCCAGACGCACGGCTTTCTGCCTGAGCGTGTCGATGGCGACGTGCCTCGCGGTTCGAAAAAGATACGCCCGCGGGGAAGTGACCGGCACGCCTTCCCGCCGAGCCCAGACGTGCAGGAACGTTTCCTGGACCAGGTCGTCCACGTCGTGGGGAGAGCGGACGATGCGCGCGATGTAGCCCTGCAGGCGCGCGCGATAGCGCACGAACGCCCCGGCCACGCCGCCCGGCTCACCGGAATCTTCCGGACCCGTCACGGCCTGCGCACTGGAGCGGCTCTTCATGGCCGGCCGATTCTACTGCAGCGCCGAGCCCGTTTCGCCTTTCGCGGGGCGCCCGGCGCTGCGACGTTCGAAGCCGCTGAACTACCTAGCGCAGCGATTCCGTCAGCGGCGATTCCGTCAACGGCGATTCCGCGCCGACGTGCTTCGGCACGCGCCGGCAGCCTTCATTTCGGCTGCCCGATCGGCACGTACAGCGCGCTCGGGTGCCGGGCGTCGTGGAAGAGCTTCACGGCCACCGTCCGCGCGTCTTTCACCGACTCCGCCGCCACCACACCTCCGGTGTTGTAGTTCTTCTCCACGGACATCGAGTTGATGGGGCCGAGCACCAGGCGCAGCCGGCTGCCGGCCTTCACCTGCCGCGAGACGAAAGTGAACTTGTCGAAGTCATACTGCAGCGGCTCGCGCGTGGCCACCAGTTTCTGCTGCCGCGCGCTCTCCCGATACCGCGCCCGCAGGAAGTCGTTGGACAGCAGGATGCTCGAGCCGTCGGCGCCGATCTCGTACACCGAGGCGACGAAATCGGTGTCCGGCTGGTCGATGGCGATCCAGGCGGAAAGCCTGAAGTAGCCGCTGATCTCGGTACCCTTCTCGAAGGGCGCCGTGTGATAGACGAGCTGCCTGCCGCGCGAGGCGAACACGATCTTCTGGTCCACCAGGCTGTCGCCGGCCACTTCCGCCTCGGTGGCGGCGATGCTCACGTCCCGGGGATCGTAGACATAGTGATCGGGCCCGCTCGCGCCTTCCACCTTCGCTGCCTCGAGCGAGCCGGAAGCGAACACGTCGTTGGCGTTGGACCGCGAGGCCAGATACATCGGGCGGCTCTCGGCGGTCACCGCCTCGAGGGACGGCGCGTACCGCCACTCTTCCGCGCCCATCACGTAGTACGCCACGGCGGCCTTGAGGAACTCGGGCTTCGGCCCGCCCTGCATCGTCCAGGCGTACCAATCCAGATGCAGCTTCGGCAGGTCGACCAGGCTCGCCGGCGCGAATTTCAGGCCGCCGAACTCGGCCTGCGGCGTGCGCGTGCCGGCATGATCCCAGGGGCCGATCACCAGGTAGTGGCGCGACTTCGCCTCTGCCGAGCCGTATTTCATGTGATCGCGATAGAACTCCATCGCTCCCGGCTGATCCGCGTCGTAGCTGCCCGTGATGGTGAGGATCGGAATCTGCAGCTTCCCGTACTGCTCCCGGGTCGGGACGTAGGAATCCCAATACGTATCGCGCGAAGGATGCGCGAGCCACTCATGGAAGGTGGACGAGGGATTGCCCAGCATCGTGTCCAGATCCTCGAGCGGCCGGCCGTTCTCGAACCATTCGCGGTTGAGGGCGAGCCAGAAGTCGCCGTCACCGAAGATGCGGTCCTGCGAAGCGCGGCCGCTCGTGAAGGTGAGCCACTGCATCGTGTAGGGATACGAGATGTTGTTGCGGTAGGGAAAGTCGACGCCGGGATGCGCGGCGGCGGCCGGCACGATGGTGGCGAGATGCGGCGGCATCTCCTTCGCGGCGGCCCACTGGTCGTAGCCCGCATAGGAGCCGCCCCACATCGTCACCTTGCCGTTGCAGTAGGGCTGCTTCGCGAGCCATTCGACCACGTCGTGCCCGTCCTTCGCTTCCTGGAGCATGGGCCGGAAACGTCCGTCGGAGTTGCCGCGGCCGCGCACGTCCACCGTCAGGAACGCGAGGCCATGCGAGGCGAAATAGATGCCGCGGTCGTGGTAGCTCTGGGATATATAAGGTGTGAGCGTGAAGATGCACGGCGCGGGCGCTGCCTGCTGGCGCGGCACGTAGGCGGTGGCGTTCAGCTTGATGCCATCCCGCATGGGAATCTTGACGCCCCACTGGAAGCGCACCTTCGATGCGGCGGGTGGCTCCGCGGCGGCGACCTGGATCGAAAAGAAGGCGGCGAGCGCCGCGGCGGCAATGCGAAACATCCGGATTTCCCCTTTTCAAAGCCCGCCGGCGACGGCGAGCACCTCGGAAACGATGGCCCGCACGTCCGCTTCGGTCGCGCGGTGGTTGACGAAGCAGGCGCGCAGCGCGAACCTGCCGTGAATCGTCGCATTGGAGATGTAAACGCGGCCGCGCCCGATCACTCCCGGCAGTATGGCGGCGTTGTCCCTGTCTCTGTGCCTGAAACAGACGGCGCTCAATTCCACCGGAGCGAGCAGCTCGAGCTGCCGCTCCGAGCGCACCAGGTCCGCGAACAGCCGCGCGTGCTCGAGATCCTTCGCGATGGCGTCACGGAAAGCCTTGCGGCCGTGGTACTGCAGGGACATCCAGAGCTTCAGCGCACGGAAACGGCGCGACAGCTCCATCGTTTCGTCGAAGAAGACGTGACCTTCGATGGGATCGTGGCTCAGGGACTTCGCGTAATCGCCGCTGAAGGCGAACGCCTTGCGCGCCGCCTGCGCGTCCCGGTACAGCAGGCAGCTGCAGTCCACCGTCTGGTAGAGCCATTTGTGCGCATCCAGCGAGATCGAATCCGCGAGTGACAGGCCCGCAAACTTCTCCGGCGCGGCGAGCGCAGCCAGAGCGCCATAGGCGCCGTCCACGTGCATCCAAAGTCCGTGACGTCGTGCGATGGCGGAGACTTCCTGCAGCGGGTCTATGGCGCCTGTGTTCACCGTGCCTGCCGTGGCGACCACGGCGATCGGCGTGAGCCCCGCCGCCTTGTCGGCTTCGATCGCGGTTTCCAGCATGTCCGTGCGCATGCGGAATTGATCGTCCACCGGGACGGCGCGCAGATTGCGGCGCCCGATGCCGAGCATGGCGACGGCCTTCGGCATCGACATGTGCGCCTGCTCCGACATGTACACCGCGCACGGCCGCACGCCCTCTTCGTTTGCCGGCAGCCGCGACTCTCGCGCCATCGCGAGTGCCATGAGATTGGCAGCGGAGCCGCCACCGCACAGCGTTCCCTTCATGCCTTCGCAGCCGAGCGCCGAGGCGAGCCAGCCGACCACCGTATGCTCGATGGCCGCGGCTGCGGGACCCGAGCGCCATGCCGTGACGTTCTGGTTGAGCGTGCCGGCCAACAGGTCCGCGAGCGCGCTCACGGGCTCGCCCGAGCCGAAGACGTACGCGAAGAACTTTCCGCCGGACGGCCGCGAATGCGCCGCGATGGATTCGAAATCCTCCAGCACGACCGCGCCCCTGCCCGCATCCGCCCAGGGTCTCGAAAAAAGTTCAGTGGTGCGACCACCGTCGGTGCGGGGATACGCCGGGCGCCGCTCGACCTCCGCCCAGTATTCGTTCGCGAGACGCAGCGCCTCCGTTGAAAGCTCGCGCAGTTGCGCGTCGGTGATCGCGAGCTCGCCCATGCGCGGCGCCGCTACGGCCGGCCGCCGGGCCGCCACTGCGGCCTGAAGCTCGAGCTCGCGAGCCAGCGCACGGAGTCCACCATGGATTCGATCGCTTCGGTCATGTGGGCGAAGTCGATGTGCGCGAGATCGTCCGTGGGTTGGTGGTACTCGCGGTGCAGCCCGAAGCTGGACACCGTCTGCGCGATGACGCCGCGGCGGGCAAGCACGATGTTGTCCGAGCGCATGAAGAAATTCTGATCCGGGTGCGGATCCGCGACCAGCCGCGCGCCGTGGGCCGCGAGCCGTGGTCCCAGATCGCTGCGCTCCCAGCCCGTGAGCCACAGGGTCTTCGCGGCCACCTTCGGATCCGGCCGCCCGATCATCTCGAACTCGAGATTGGCGATGATGCGCTCGAGCGGCACGGGCGGATGCTCGACCACCCATTGCGAGCCGAGCCCGCCCAGCTCTTCGCTGCCGAACAGCACGAACAGCACGGTGCGTTGCAGCCTCTCCCCACGAGCGAGCGCCTCGGCCAGCGCCAGCACGGCCGTGGTGCCGGAGGCGTCGTCATCCGCGCCGTTGTAGATGCGATCCCCCCCTTCCTTCGCCACGCCGAGGTGGTCCAGGTGCGCGCTGAGAAGGATGACCTCGGCGGCCCGCTTCGGATCACTGCCGGGCAGCGACGCGAGCACGTTCCACGTGACGGAGGGAGCACCTTTCCCGCTCCTGGGCGGAATCTGGACGCGCTGCACATATCCGCCGGCGTCGCCCAGTGGGGCGAGGCCGATTCGACGGAATTGCGAGCCGATGTACGTGGCGGCGATCCATTCGTCGCGGGTGCCGCTGCCCCGCCCGCTCAGGGCGTCGCTCGCCAGGAATTCCATGTGGGCACGGACCAGAGGCTCGGAGATGACGCCAGGGCTTTCGGCAGCGCGAACGATGCTCGCGCTGCAGATCAGCGCGGCAAAAATGATGAGGCCGCTCATGGCGGCGCATTCTATTATGAAGGCCTGCGCGGAGGCACCCCGACCATGAAAGTGTCCTGGGTTTTCGACGTGATCTCGCCCTTCTCCTACCTGGGCATGAGACAGCTGTCCCAACTCCCCGCAGGCACGGAGCTGCAGCGCGTGCCCGTGCTGTTCGCCAGCCTGCTCAACCATCACGGCATCGTGGGGCCGGCGGAGATCCCCGCGAAGCGGCAGTTCACGTATCGGTTCTGCCTGTGGCGCGCGAGAAAGATGGGTGTCGCACTGCGCTTCCCGCCTTCGCATCCGTTCAATCCGCTGATGGCACTGCGGCTCATCATCGCGGCCGGCACCACCGCGCGCGCGGTGGAAACCGTGTTTGACGCCGTTTTCCTGCATGGTCGCGACGTCTCGCAGCCCGAGGTCATCGCGGATCTCGCCGGCATGCTCGGCATCGCCGATGCGCAACAGGCCATAACGAATCCCGCGGTGAAACAAGCGCTGCACGACAACACCTCGTGGGCCATCGAGCGCGGCGTGTTCGGCGTGCCTTCCTTCGTCGTCGGCGACCAGGTGTTCTGGGGTCACGATGCGTTCGGCATGGTGATGGACTTTCTTGGTGATCCCACGCTGTTCGACGACCCGGAGATGCGGCGCGCAGATCAGCTTCCGGTGGGCGTCACCCGTCCGCGGAAAATTTGAGTTTCTCCGTCCCGCGCGAACTCAACACGCGGGGTCATCGCGTCTTTTTCACTCGGGCAGATTCGCGGTTGATTTGCACGCGTATGCCCACGCGAATCCAGCTGTGCGTGAAGTGTGAAAGAGTCTCAAAAACAGCCGCCTTTCACGCTCAAACGCCTTGCCCATCTGATGTATATGATCTACAGTCAAATGCATGAACGCGCTGGCCATCCCGATCCCCGCAATCCGGAGCGACATCGCCCGGCTCGGGGGCCATGGCGGCGGAGGAGACGACGTGGAAGCTCGAATCGCAACACTGGAATCGGACGTCCGGCACATCCGTTCGGATGTCTCGGACATCAAGGTCGACCTGCGCAGGCTGGATGACAAGTTCGAAAGCATGCGCACGGAGTTCTCCGGCCAGATCCAGGACGTCCGCACTGGCCTCTCAGGGCAGATCACTCAGGTCCGCAGCGAGCTCTCCGGGAAATTCGACGACCTGGCGCGCTCGCTCGCGTCCGCCAAGGTATGGGCAGTGCTGCTTTACGTCAGTCTCGCCGCCACGCTGCTGGGCGTGATGGCGCACGGGTTCGGCTGGGTGTAGCGTTTCGCGGCACGAGGCTTGCGTGCCGGGCACGCAGCCATCCGGAGGCCGCCATGAGCATCATCATCGAGGAAATCGTCGGCACGCTGCCGGACACACGTCATCTGGTCCGCGTGGGCTGGCGGCTGCTCGCGGCGCTGATCGTGGGCGCCATCATCGGCTATCAGCGGGAGCGCGCCGGCAAGGCTGCCGGCCTGCGCACGCACCTGCTGGTGGCGATGGGCACGTCGACGTTCGTCATCTGTGCCATCGAGTACGGCATGCAGAACGATGCGCTGTCGCGCGTGGTGCAGGGGCTGGTCACGGGCATCGGGTTCCTCGGAACGGGTGCCATCATGAAACGCGAAGGGCCGCAGGAGATCCACGGCATCACCACGGCCGCCGGCATCTGGATGACGGCTGCGGTCAGCATCGCCATCGGCATGGGTCAGATCGTACTCGGCCTGATCGGCGCCGTGCTCGCGTGGATCGTGCTCGCGGTGCTCTACAAGTTCGAGCCGCGCAACGAAGATGGCCAACGGCACAGCCGCTGAGCCGACCCGCTCGCCGCAGCTACTTCATCACCACCAGCAGATCTTTCGCGTCCACCTGCTGGCCGACGCGCACCCGCACTTCCGCGACCTCGCCGTCGCTCTCCGCGCGCACCGCCGTCTCCATCTTCATCGCCTCGATGGTCAGCAACGCATCGCCCCGCGCCACCTTGCGTCCCGGGCTCACCGCAATCGTGGCGATGTTGCCTGGCATCGGCGCGGCAACGTGCTTTGCATTGCCCGTCTCGGCTTTGGGTTGCACGGGACGACGCGCCACCTGGCTGCGATCCATCACCTGCACCGAGCGCGGCTGGCCGTTGAGCTCGAAGAACACGGTGCGCGTACCGTCGTCGTGCGCATCGCTGGTGGCGATGTAGCGCACGATTAACGTCTTGCCGCGCTCGATGTCCACGCTCACTTCCTGCCCCGGCTCCATGCCGTAGAAGAACACCGGTGTCGGCAGGATGCCGACGTCTCCATACTGGAGCCGGTCCGCCATGTACTCCGTCCACACCTTCGGATACATGAGACAGGAAGCAAGGTCGTAATCCGTGACGGGCCGCGGCAGCTTCTCCTGCACCTTCGCGCGCCGGGCATCGAGGTCTACCGGCGGCAGCGAGGCACCGGGCCGCGCCGTGAGCGGCGGCCTGCCCTTGAGCACTTTCTGCTGCAATGCCGCCGGGAATCCACCGCAAGGCTGCCCGAGGTCGCCGTGGAACAACTGCACCACGGATTCCGGAAACGCGACTTCGACCGCGGGATCCAGCACCTGCTGCCTGGTGAGCCCGCTCGTCACCATGAGGATGGCCATGTCGCCGACGACCTTCGAGGTCGGCGTGACCTTCACGATGTCACCGAACATCTCGTTGACGTCGGCGTAAGTCTGCGCGACTTCCGGCCAGCGTGCATCCTCGATGCCCAGCGAGCGCGCCTGCTCCCGCAGATTGGTGTATTGGCCGCCCGGCATGCCGTGCACGTACACCTCGGAAGCGCCCGAACGTATGTCGCTTTCGAACGCGACATAGTTGCGCCGCACCTGCTCCCAATAAGCAGAGAGCACGCGCAGCTTCGCAGGATCGATGCCCGTGTCGCGCGGGCCGAAGCGCAACGCCTCGACGATGGAGCCGAGATTGGGCTGGGACGTGAGGCCGCTCATGGAATCGAGCGCCCCGTCCACGGCGTCGACCCCCGCCTCGACGGCAGCGATCACGCTGGCTGCGGCGATGCCGCTGGTGTCATGCGTATGGAAATGGACGGGCAGCCCGATCTCGTCCTTCAGCGCCTTGATCAGGATGCGCGCGGCGGCCGGCCGGCACAGGCCGGCCATGTCCTTCACACCGATGATGTGAGTGCCGGCCGCCTTCAGCTCACGCGCGAGCTTCAGGTAGTAGTCCAGCGTATATTTCTTCTCGTTCGGATCCGCGAGATTCCCCGTGTAGCAAATAGCTGCTTCGCACAGCTTTCCGGTCTCGCGCACCGCATCGATGGCGACGCGCATGTTCTCCACCCAGTTCAGAGAGTCGAACACCCGGAAAAGATCGATGCCACCCTGCGCCGCCTGCTTCACGAAGAAGCGCACGACGTTGTCGGGATAGTTGGTGTAGCCCACCGCGTTCGCCGAGCGCAGCAGCATCTGCAGCAGCAGATTCGGCATCGCCTCGCGCAGGCGCGCCAGGCGCGCCCACGGGTCTTCGCGCAGGAAGCGCATGGCCACGTCGAACGTGGCGCCGCCCCAGCATTCCATGGAAAAGAGCTGCGGCAACAGGCTCGCGTAGTAAGGCGCGATGGCGGCCATGTCGATGCTGCGCACCCGCGTGGCCAGCAGCGACTGGTGCGCGTCGCGCATGGTGGTATCCGTGAGCAGCACGCGGCTCTCGTTCAGCATCCACTGCGCGAAGCGCTCCGGGCCCAGCTCGTCGAGCTTCTGTTTGGTGCCGGCCGGCGGCGGCGATTGCAGGGCCACTTTCGGCAGCCGCGCGAGCTGGAATTGGGCGGGACGGGTGCGCGTCTTCACTTCCGCGTTGCCGTTCACGATGGTCTCGCCGATGAACGTGAGGATGCGCGTAGCGCGATCCCGCTTGCGAGGCCACCGAAACAGCTCCGGCGTCTCGTCGATGAACCTGGTGGTGTACTCGCCGCGCGCGAAGCGTGGATGCGTGATCACCTGATCGAGGAAGCGCAGGTTCGTCACCACGCCGCGGATGCGGAATTCCCAGAGCGCGCGATGCATGCGCGCGATGGTCTCTTCGGGCGTGGGGGCCCAGGAGGTCACTTTCACCAGCAGCGAATCGTAGGAGCGCCCGATTATTGCGCCGCTGTAGGCCGTGCCGGCATCCAGTCGTACGCCGAACCCGGCGGGGCTGCGATATGCCGTGATCGTACCGTAGTCCGGAATGAAGTTGTTTTCCGGGTCTTCCGTGGTGACGCGGCACTGCAGGGCGTGCGCGCCGATGCGGATGTCCTTCTGCGCGGGCACACCGCTTTCCACCGTGCCGATCTGCGCACCGCCCGCGATGCGGATCTGCGCCTTCACCAGATCGATGCCCGTGGCGCATTCCGTCACCGTGTGCTCTACCTGGATGCGCGGGTTCACCTCGATGAAGTAGAAACTGCCGGTGTCCGCATCCTGCAGGAACTCCACCGTGCCCGCGTTGAGATAGCCGACCGCACGACCGATCTTCAACGCGGCTTCGCAAAGCTCGCCGCGTTGCGCATCACTGAGGAACACTGCCGGCGCGCGCTCCACCACCTTCTGGTTCCGGCGTTGCACGGTGCAATCCCGCTCGAAGAGATGAACGAGGTTGCCGTGGGAGTCACCCAGGATCTGCACTTCGATGTGCCGCGCGCGGCGTACGAGCTTCTCGAGATACACCTCGTCGTTGCCGAAGGCTGCCTTCGCTTCACGGCGGGCCATGGGCAGCACTTCTGCCAGCTGCGCTTCGCTCTCCACCACGCGCATGCCGCGACCGCCGCCGCCCCAGCTCGCTTTGAGCATGACGGGATAACCGATGCCTGCTGCGAGCTTCGCGCAGGTTGCGGAATCGGCAGGCAGCGGGGGAGTGGCAGGCATCACCGGCACTGCGGCGGAGGTGGCCAGGTTGCGCGCGGATACCTTGTTGCCCAGCGTGCGCATGGTCTCGGGCGTCGGCCCGATGAAGACGATGCCTGCCCTGGCGCAGCTTTCGGCGAACTCGGGATTCTCCGAGAGGAAACCGTAGCCCGGATGCACGGCATCGACGCCTGCGGCTTTCGCAACGCGCAGGATGTCCTCGATGTCCAGGTAGGCCTCGACGGGGCCCTTCCCACTGCCGACGAGATACGCTTCGTCCGCCTTGGTGCGGTGGAGAGAGAACCGGTCTTCCTGCGAGTAGATGGCCACCGTGCGGCAGCCGAGCTCGTTGGCGGCGCGCATGACGCGGATGGAGATCTCACCACGGTTGGCGATGAGCAGGCTGCGGATCGGGCGCGGGCTCATGAGCGGAAAGAATCTCCCGGGTTCGGGTTCGGAAGGCGCAAAGATGTCATGCGCCCACCCGCCTCGCCAGTGGAAATTCGCCCGACCTTGCGCCCACGGTGGCGCTCGGGAACGGTAAGATCCACGGTAGAG
>JBGAIL010000320.1:0-2205 GCA_044225565.1 Steroidobacteraceae bacterium
CTTCAGCACCTTGCCGACGCTCTCGCTCGCCCGCTCGAGCGGCGTGAGGTCGGGCCGGTTGTACTTGTCGATGGGAGTGGGCACCGTCACGATGAAGACGCTGCAGCGCTTCAGGTCCGCGAGGCTCGTGGTGAACGAGAGCCGCCTCGCCTCGCGAAGCTCGGCACGGCTCGTCTCGAGCGTGCTGTCGCGGCCCGACTTGAGCTCCGCGATGCGCGCGGCCTTCACGTCGAAGCCCATGGTATCGAAATTCTTCCCGAACTCGACGGCGAGCGGCAGGCCGACATAGCCCAGACCGACGACGCCGACGCGGCATTTGCTCAGATTCAGCATGACCACCCTAAATGTTCGAAATCTTCAGGCCCGCGAGGCGGACTGGCCCGCTGTCGCATCCTGTGACGCCGCCTCGAGAGCGCGCCACACGCACCGGCCACCGCTGGCCTTGCCGATCGCCTCGAGCAATATGGCGTGCGAGCGAAGCTCTTCCTCGCTGGCCGCCAGCACGCGCAGCGGCACCGCGGGACGCACCAGCGCGCGCACCGTGCTGCCGTTTTCAGCCGCACCGGCAGGACCGGCCGAATCGAGCAGCAACGAGCTCTGGCCGCCCGTCATCGCCAGGTACACCTCGGCGAGGATCTGGGCGTCCAGCAAGGCTCCGTGCAGCTCGCGGCGGGAGTTGTCCACCTCGTAGCGCTTGCAGAGGGCGTCCAGGCTGTTGCGCTGGCCAGGATGCATCTCGCGCGCGAGCGCCAGCGTATCAAGCACACGGCACAGCGATGTGACGGTGCGCGCAGTCCCGCGCACCGCATCGAGTAGCTTGAGCTCGGCGTCCAGGAATGCGACGTCGAACGCCGCGTTATGGATCACCAGCTCCGCCCCGCCGATGAAGGTCACCAGCTCCTCGGCGACGTCCCGGAAGCAGGGCTTGCCTTCCAGGTCGGCCCGGGAGATGCCGTGGACGGCGAGCGCGCCCTCGTCGATATCCCGCTCGGGGTTCAGGTAGTGGTGGAAGTGCCGGCCGGTCGGGCGGCGGTTCAGCAGCTCGACGCAGCCGATCTCGATGATGCGGTGCCCGAGCTCGGGCTCGAGACCCGTGGTCTCGGTATCCAGGACGATCTGACGCATGTCTTTGCAGCTTCCTCCGGCGCGCCTCGCGCCGCTACTCGGACGGGGTTCGTTTCGAACCCCGTGGGAGTTGCGCGCAGCGCATGAGAATATTAACGGAGGAGTGAGTCGATCGCCTGGTTGGCGAGGTGGTCCACGCGCTCGTTGCCCGGCACGCCGGAGTGCCCCTTCACCCAGCGCCACTCGATGTCGTGCCCGGCTGCTGCGGCCTCCAGCCGCTCCCACAGATCCTGGTTCTTCACGGGCTTGCGGTCTGCCGTGCGCCAGCCGCGCGCCTTCCACGCCGCGAGCCATTCCGTGATGCCGCGCCGCACGTACTCGGAATCCGTATACACGCGCGCCTTCACGGGCCGTTTCAACGCCTCGAGCGCCTGGATGACCGCGGTGAGCTCCATGCGATTGTTGGTGGTGAGGCCCTCGGCTCCGGACAGCTCCCTCTCGCGACCCTCGAAGATGAGCAGCGCGCCCCAGCCGCCCGGCCCCGGGTTGCCGCGGCATGCGCCGTCGGCGTAGATCTCCACCAGGCTCATGAGCTCGAACGGGTCGTCGGCTCGACGAGCCCGCCGAGCACCTTGGTCTTTTCGCGGAATCGCGGGCGGATGGGGGTCATCGTGTAGATGCGCTTGCGCGCCTTCAGCAGATACGCGCCCGCGGGAAACGGGTTCAGCAATCCGCGCCGGAGAGCGCTGCCTGCCTTGCCCGGCACTCCGCTGGACCACGGGCCCGCGTACAGGTAGTGCCGGGTGGCCACTACTTCGTAGCCCAGCAACACAAGCCAGTCACGCAACCGGCGTTCGGAGATCACACGGCGCAACGTAGGCGGAAAACCACTGCGGGTCGCGCGCGCGCGCACTCCCCACAGACTCCATGGACGGAACCCGAGCACCAGCAGCTGCCCTTCTCCGACCAGCACACGGTCCGCTTCCCGCACGATGGCGTACGGATCCGCGACGAACTCGAGCGTGTGGGGTAATAGCACGGCGTCCATGCAATCGCTGGCGACAGGCAGTTGCGCGGGGCGGCCGACGATATGCGCCCCCTCGGGGAACGTCGGCGGTGCTATGACGGTCTGACGGCGGG
>JBGAIL010000105.1:0-16721 GCA_044225565.1 Steroidobacteraceae bacterium
TTTTGTCGAGTGACGATGAATGCTGGATGAGCTAAGTATAGGAAAAATAAGGCAAAGAAGGACATTTGCCATCATCTCCCACCCCGACGCCGGCAAGACCACCCTCACCGAGAAGCTGCTGCTCTTCGGAGGGGCCATCCAGATGGCCGGCACCGTCAAGGGCCGCAAAGCCGCGCGCCACGCCACCTCGGACTGGATGCGGCTCGAGCAGCAGCGCGGAATCTCCGTCACCTCCTCAGTCATGCAGTTCCCGTATCGCGATGCGGTGGTGAACCTGCTCGACACCCCCGGCCACGAGGATTTCTCCGAGGACACCTACCGCACCCTCACGGCGGTCGACTCGGCGCTGATGGTCATCGACTGCGCCAAGGGCGTCGAGGAGCGCACGGTGAAGCTCATGGAGGTCTGCCGCCTGCGCGACACGCCCATCATGACCTTCATCAACAAGCTCGATCGCGACGGCCGCCAGCCCATCGAGCTGCTGGACGAGATCGAGAAGGTGCTCGGCATCCGCACCGCGCCCATCACCTGGCCCATCGGCATGGGGCGCGAGCTCAAGGGCATCTATCACCTGCTCGAGGACCGCATCTACGCATACTCCGCCGGAGAGCGCGGCCGGGTGGGCGAGAATCTCTCCATCGACGGCCTGCAGAGCGCGCAAGCGCAGGAGTTCCTCGGCGACCTCGCATCTTCCTTCGCCGAGGAGATCGAGCTCGTGAAGGGCGCCACCGATGCGTTCGAGGAGAAGCAGTATCTCGCGGCGCGGCAGACCCCGGTGTTCTTCGGCTCCGCCATCAACAATTTCGGTGTGGAAGAGCTGCTTGCCGCCTTCGCGGCCCATGCGCCGGAGCCGATCGCCCGGCAGACGCGCGAGCGCCCGGTGGAGCCGTTCGAAGGCAAGCTCACGGGATTCGTGTTCAAGATCCAGGCGAACATGGACCCGGCGCACCGCGACCGCATCGCCTTCATGCGGCTCTGTTCCGGCAAGTACTCGCGCGGCATGCGCATGCACCACGTGCGGCTGGGCAAGGAGGTCCGCGTCGCCGACGCGCTCACCTTCATGGCCGCGGATCGCGCGCAGGCACAGGAAGCGTTCGCGGGAGACATCATCGGGCTGCACAACCACGGCACCATCAACATCGGGGACACCTTCACGGAAGGCGAGAAGCTCGCGTTCACGGGGATACCGAACTTCGCGCCGGAGCTCTTCCGGCGCGCGGTGCTCAAGGATCCTTTGAAGGCCAAGGCGCTCTCCAAGGGTCTCGCGCAGCTCTGCGAAGAGGGCGCGACGCAGCTCTTCAAGCCGCTGCGCAACAACGACATGATCCTCGGCGCCGTCGGGCAGCTGCAGTTCGAGGTGGTGGCGTTCCGACTGCAGGACGAATACACCGTGCAGTGCGTGTTCGATACCGTCGCCGTGCACACGACACGCTGGATCCGCAGCGACGACGAGAAGAAGCTCGAGGAGTTCCGCGCCAAGGCGTACGACAACCTCGCGCTCGATCACAGCGGGGCGCTGGTGTATCTTGCGCCGTCCCGGGTCAATCTCGAGCTGACCATCGAGCGCTGGCCCGGCATCCGTTTCCTCGAGACGCGCGAGCACCTGGCGGACTGACATGCGCTCCCTCCTGCTGCGGCGACCGGTCCTCTCCTGGGCGCTGTGCGACTGGGCGAACTCCGCGTTCGCCACCACCGTGATGGCGGGGTTCTTCCCGCTCTATTTCAAGCAGTTCTGGAATGCTGGCGTGCCCGCGACCGAAAGCACGTTCCGGCTGGGCGTGGCCAATGGCGTGGCGAGCCTGGTGGTGGCGCTCGTCGCACCCCTCATCGGGGCCATCGCGGACAAGGGCGGGGCGCGAATCCGGCTGCTCGCGCTCTTCACGGTGCTCGGCGCCGCGATGACTGCGGCGTTGTATCTGGTGGGCAAGGGCGAATGGCTGGCGGCGACGCTGCTGTACATCGCGGCCTCGCTCGGTTTCTGGGGCAACAACCAGTTCTACGACTCCCTGCTCACGGACGTGGCGGAAGAGAAGGACTACGACCTCGTCTCGGGCTACGGTTACTCGCTCGGCTATCTCGGCGGCGGCCTGCTGTTCGCGGTGAACGTCCTGATGGTGACGCAGCCGCAGAAGTTCGGTATCGCGGATGCCTCCCAGGCCGTGAAGCTGTCCTTCGTGAGCGTCGGAGTGTGGTGGGTCGTCTTCACGCTCCCGGTGCTGCTCTTCGTGAAGGAGAACCGTGCTTCTGCGCTACCCTTCGCTCGCGCCATTGGCGCAGGCTGGCGCGAGCTCAGGAGCACGCTCGCTCATTTGCGTGGCGATCGCACCCTGCTGTGGTTCCTGCTCGCGTACTGGTTCTACATCGACGGCGTGAACACCATCATCAAGATGGCGGTGGACTACGGCCTCTCGCTCGGCCTCGAGCAGACCGCGCTGATCAAGGCGCTGCTGCTCACGCAGTTCGTGGGCTTTCCCGCGGCGCTGGCCTTCGGCTGGCTGGGCAAGCGCATCGGGCCGCGCACCGGCATCTTCATCGCCATCGCGGTGTATACGGGTGCTGCGGGCTACGCGTATTTCCTGGACTCGGAGCGTGAGTTCATGACGCTCGCGCTGATCATCGGGCTGGTGCAGGGCGGCGTGCAGTCGCTGTCCCGCTCGCTTTACGGCAGGCTCGTGCCGCAGGGCAAGGCCGGGGAGTTCTTCGGCTTCTACAACCTCATGGGCAAGGCGGCGGCCATCCTCGGCCCGATCCTCACCGGCGTCGTGGCGTACACGACGCACGACTCGCGGCTCGCGATCGTCTCCATCTCCATCCTCTTCGTGATCGGCGCGCTCTTCCTGAGCCGCGTTCAGGTCCAGCCGGCCGGGTCGAGGCCGTAGTAGCGAGCCAGCTCGGCGTACAGGTGCGGGTGTCTGGCGTGCAGCTCGCGCGGCAGCTCGAAGAAGGTCTCCGTCGCCACCGCGAAGAATTCCGCCGGGTGCTCGGTGGCGTAGGGGTCGATCAGCGTCTCCTCGTCGCGATCCACCGCATCGCAGAGGGCTTCGTACTCGCGCTCGAAGACCGAGTGCCAGCGCTCGAAGTCGGCCCGGTGCCGTCCCGATATCCCGTCGGTTAGGGCGCCATCCATGCTGTGGTCGAGGTGGTGGGCGAACTCGTGCAGCGTCACGTTGTACGCTTCTCCGTCGGCGCCGGTCTGCAGCACGTCGTTCCACGAGAGCACGATTCGTGAGGTGTCGACCGCCTGACCCGAGAGTGCGCGCGATCCCTCGGTGACGACGCCGGCTTCATCCTGCTCGCTCTCGGTGACGACGAACTCGTCCGGATACAGCAGCACGCTGCGCAGGTCCTCGTATGCGTAGCCGTGGTGCTTCGCGATGAGCAGGCAGGCCTGCGCGGCCACGGTGATGCGCATCTCGTCGGTGACGGTGAGTCCGCTGCACCCTACGAAGTCGACCCGCTTCAGGAAGCCGCGTGTCAGCGGCTCGATGCGCAGGCGCAGCTCGACCGGCATTCTGCGATAGAGCGGAACATTCTTTTCCAGCAGCGCACGCCACTCGGCCGGGAAGGGCGCCGCTGCCTTCGGCACGCGCAATCTCGCAACGGCCTGAGTGAAGCCCAGGACGTCCTTCGAATTGCCATAGCGCAGTGCGGCGTAGTGCCTCAACAGCGGCGCGACTGCTTCGGCGACGTCCGGGCGATATTCGGCGAGCGCGGCTGCGTAAGCGAGCGGGCCCTGATGGGGCTCGCGTTCCAGTCCGGTGCGCGCGAGCTTCTTGCACAGGGTCGCGTAAGCGCGTGCCACGCGGTCCGGCATCGCGGGGCGCAACCGGCGCGCGATACGCCGGTTGATCCACAGCATCCAGAGGATGAGCCCCGCCGCCAGCCCCCATCCGAGCTGTTGAGCATCGGGCTCGTCGATGCCAAGCAGGCGCAGCATGTCGAGCTGCTTCTTGAAATCGAAGCGCAGCACGCTATCGTCCCACCAGGCATTCAGCGCCTGCCAGTTCTGCCGCGCCACCGAGAGCCAGGGCAGGCCCCGCATCAGCCGCTCGGTGCCGGAGCCGGCGTTCGGCAGCAGGTCGTAGATGCCCATCTGGAGCCTTTCCGGCGCCACCACCGCCGTCGGGTCCACTCGCGCCCAGCCGCGACCGTCCAGCCACACCTCGGCCCACGCGTGCGCTTCCGATTGCCGCACCACGAAGAAGCCGCCGACGGGATTCCATTCGCCGCCCAGATAGCCCGTGACGACGCGTGAAGGCACGCCGGCGGCCCGCATCAGCGAGACGAACGCGGACGCATAGTGGCCGCAGAAGCCTTTGCGCGTGTTGAACAGGAAATCGTCGACGGAGTCATAGTCCAGCCGCGGGGGCGTGAGCGTGTACTCGAAGCCGCGCTTGCGGAAATAGCTGAGCACCGCATCGACGAATGCCGCGTCGCTGCCGGCCTCCGCCCGCATGTCGCGCGCCAGTTGGGCACTGCGGACATTGCGGCCTTCGGGCAGCGTCGTGTTGTACCGCCGTGCGAGCTGCGACAGTGGGTCGGGCGAGCGTGTATGCGTGTAGGAGACGGCTTCGAACGTCGTCTGCTGACTCACCGGCTCGCTCGAGAGCAGCTGGTAGTCGTGGGTGAGATAGACGCCGGGGCGGGGCGAGCGCCGCACCATGTCCAGCGCGAACCACCAGTTGTTCGCATGGGGCTCCATGGTGACGGTGTAGATGTACGGCCGGCCGAGGTATTCGAGCGCCTGCTGCTGGTAGAACCGCCCGCGCACGCGTCGCCAGGTGTATCCATCGAATTCCTGCAGTACCGGGCCACGCCAGTAGCGTTCCTCGGGCGGAGGCGGCTCACCGGAGAAGCGGACGCGGAAAGCGAGCTCGGCGGAATCCGTCAGCGAGGAGATGCTGCCGGGGCTCATGGTGTCACCCAGGCCGGTGACGGCCTGCGAGAGCTGCGGCAGCGCCCAGAACGAGCCCGTGATGCGCGGGAACAGTGTGAACAGCATGAAGGAGAGCGGTGCCGCCAGCAGCAGGTTGCGCGCCGCGAGCACCATTGCCGAGCGATTGGTGAGCCCTTTGCCGTCGTGCGAGGTCATGGCGAACGCGGTGATGCACAGCCAGGCCTGCGCGAGATACAGCGGTGCGCGGATCAGGTTCTGGCGGTCGAGGCAGGCAGCCAGCAGCAATACCAGCGACACGCCGATGAGGATCGCGCGGTCGCGGCGCTCGCGAGTCTCGAGGAGCTTGATGGATCCCATGACCACCAGTAGCGCAGTGCCGGCCGTGAGACCGTTGAGCGTGCGGAACTGGCTGTAGACGGCAACCACCAGCACTACGGCGAGCGCCCAGCGCGCCGATTTCACCGGCATGCCGAGAAGGCCGAACGCCGCTGCCATGCGCCATGTGAGGCAGATGGCAGCTGCCGCACCCGCCCACAGTGGCACGCGGTCCACGTTCAGCAGCGTGCCGCCGACGAACGCGGCAATGGCCCACAGCAAGGGCTTGAGATGAGCTTCTGGCAACCGCCTCACGGCGACGGTTCCCCGCCATACGTGGCGAGCGCACTCAGGCAGCGATGCCGATGCTCAGGGCCGTGATCGGCGGCGATCCTGAGAGAGGGCATCGCAAGCGCATAGCGCTCGCCCCGCGCTTCCGCGTCGACGATCCAGCGCGAGAGCTGCTCGAGCCGTGCTTCGGTATCGAGCGCGCCGAGCGTGGCGAAATCGAACAATCGCAGCTCCGAACCTGCGGAGCTGTACTCCTTCACGAGCAGCGGGGCGCCGCGCGCATAGGCTTTCCATGCCACCTGCCGCGGTGAATCGCCATCACGGAAATCGCGCAGGCCCATCCATTCCTCGGTGCCGCTGCCGATGCGTGACCGCTCGCCGGACCGCGTGCCGCTGTCCTGGGGCATCGGCAGGTTGCCTCGCGGGCGCGGATATACCGTGACCTCGAGCGGGAAGTGCATCCATGCCCACGAGCGGAAGAGGCCGAACGGATGCGTCGTCGAGATGCGGACACGCTCGATGCGCATCACGCCGCGCCGGGTCGTGGGCACTGCGAGCTCGACGTCGCTGCCGCCGCGCCCCGGGATGTCGGTGTCGACGCGCATGTCGGGATGCACGTCCGCCTCGATCTGATGGCGCAGCAGCTTCGCCGGATTTCCCAGGCTCAATCGCAGCCGTGCCGTGTCGCCCGCGAACGCAGTGCCGGGTGCCGCGCCATGCAGCGAGACTCCAAGGAGATTGCGATGACACTGATGCATCACCACCAGTGCGAAGCCGCCGAGCATGAAGGTGAGCAGCAGCGCGAGGCTGTTCGAATAGTTGAGCCCCGCGAGAAGCATCACCAGCAGCAGCGCGGCGAAGGATACGCCAGCGCGCGTCGGCAGGATGTAGAGGCGACGGCGATGGATGGTGACGGGCAGCGCGTCCTGGCCCTGGCGGCTTCGGATCCAGGTGGCCAGGCGGGCTTTGAGATACCGCGTCACGGCGCGAGCGGCGTGGAGCGGATCAGTTCCTGCGCGATGCTGTCGCTGGTGGAGGCGCCCGCTGCGTCCCGGCGCTCCAGCCGGTGCGACACGACGGAGGGGAATACGGCCTGGACGTCTTCGGGCAGCACTTCGCTGCGACCGGCGATGTACGCCCAGGCCTGGGCGGCGCGGATCAGTCCCTGGCCGGCGCGGGGTGACAGGCCGAGCTTGAGATCGCCGCGCGTGCGGGTGCGCCCTATGAGCGTTTGCGCATAGTCGAGCAGCGCTTCGGAGATGTGCACCTTGCGCACTGTCGCTTGCAGCGCGACGACCCCATCGGGGTTCAGCGCCGGCGGAATCTGCGGCAGCAGGTCCCGTCGCTCGCCGCTGCGCAGCAGCTCGCGTTCGTGCGTCTCGTCCGGATAGCCCAGCGTCACGCGCATGAGGAAGCGGTCGAGCTGCGATTCCGGCAGGGCGAAGGTGCCGAGCTGCTCGTGCGGGTTCTGCGTGGCGACCACGAAGAATGGATCGGGCAGGCGGTAGGTGGTGACGTCCGCGCTCACTTGCCGCTCTTCCATGGCCTCGAGCAGTGCGCTCTGCGTGCGCGGGCTCGCGCGATTCACTTCGTCCGCGAGCAGCAGCTGCGTGAAGAGGGGGCCCTTGCGGAAATGAAACTGCTGGCTCTCGCGCTCGAAGACCGAGACGCCGATGATGTCTGCAGGCAGCAGGTCGCTGGTGAACTGAACGCGCTGCCAGGCGAGCCCGAGCACGTGCGCGAGCGCGTGGGCCAGCGTGGTCTTGCCGACGCCGGGCACGTCCTCGATGAGGAGATGGCCGCGCGCCAGCAGACAGGCGAGGCACATGCGGATCTGCCGCGGCTTGCCGAGCACCACCGTCTCGAGCGCCTGCAAGGCATTGGCCAGGCCAGCGGGAGGGTTGGAGCTCACGTCAGCCTCCAAGCATCGCGCGCACCCGCGCGAGCTGGCTCTCGAGCCCGGAGATGGCGCGTTCGAACTCGCTGACGCGCTCGCGCTCCTGAGTCACCACGGCTTCCGGCGCATTGCGCACGAAGTTCTCATTGGAGAGCTTGCCGAGCGCCTTCCTCAGCTCGTCGCGTGTCTTGCCGAGCCGCTTGTCGAGCCGGTCCGCTTCGGCTGCAGGATCGATGAGCCCCGCCATGGGCACCAGCAGCGTGAGGTGCTCGACCAGCGCGGTGGCGGATTCCGGTGCGGTAGCGGCGTCATCGAGCAGCGTGACGCTTTCGAGACCGGCCAGCCTCTCGAGGTAGGGACGGTGCTGCCGGATCAACGCACGATCCGCCTCGTTCGTGCCCTTGAGCAGTACGGGCAGCTTCTTCGCCGGGCTGATGTCCATCTCGCCGCGGATCTGCCGCACCGCGAGGATGAATTTGCGGATCCAGGCGACCTCGCGATCGGCTTCGGAGTCCGTCGGGAACTGCGTGGACGAAGGGTAGGGCTGCAGCATCACTGTGTTCGCGCCGTGCGCACCCCCGGCCAACGGCGCCACGCGTTGCCAGATTTCCTCGGTGATGAACGGCATGAAAGGATGTAGCGCGCGCTGCAGCGCCTCGAGAACGCCGACCAGCGTTTCGCGCGTGGCCTGTTGCGCGCCTGAGGATGCTGCTTCCGACTGCAGGACGGGCTTGGTGAGCTCCAGATACCAGTCGCAGAACTCGTGCCAGGTGAACTCGTAGAGCGCAGAGGCCGCGTAGTCGAATCGGTAGTCGGCGAGCGCGCTTTCCACTTGAGCCAGCATTTGCCCGAAACGGGAGCGGATCCAGCGGTCCGCGATGCCGGGCTCTGCGGCAGGCGCCGTGCCGCCGGCTCCCCGGGTCGCGTGCTCGCCCGCCGTCATCGTCACGAACCGGGCGGCATTCCACAGCTTGTTGCAGAAATTGCGGTAGCCCGCGACTCGCGCCATGTCGAAGCGGATGTCGCGGCTCGGCGAGGCGAGGGCGGCGAAGGTGAAACGCAGCGCGTCCGTACCGTGCGGCGCGATGCCCTGCGGGAACTGTTTGCGCGTGTGCTTCTCGATCTTCGGTGCGAGCTGCGGCTGCATGAGGCCCGTGGTCCGTTTGGCCACCAGGGACTCGAGATCGATCCCGTCCACGATGTCGAGCGGGTCGATGACGTTGCCCTTGGACTTCGACATCTTGTCGCCGTTCTCGTCGCGGATGAGGCCGGTGATGTACACCTCGCGGAACGGCACGTCGCCGCGGAACTTCAGCCCCATCATCATCATGCGGGCGACCCAGAAGAAGATGATGTCGAAGCCCGTCACCAGCACGCTGCCGGGGTAGAACTTGGCGAGCTCCGGCGTCTCGCGCGGCCAGCCCAGCGTGGAGAACGGCCAGAGTGCGGAAGAGAACCAGGTGTCCAGCACGTCCTCGTCCTGGCGCAGCGCGACGTCACTCGTGAGGCCGTTCAGCGTGCGTGCCTCGCTCTCGGTTCGGGCGACGTAGACGTTGCCGTTCGCGTCGTACCAGGCCGGGATGCGATGGCCCCACCACAGCTGGCGGCTCACGCACCAGTCGCGGATGTTGCGCATCCACTCGAAGTAGGTCTTCGACCAGCTCTCGGGAATGAATCTCGTGCGCCCGGACTCCACGGCTTCGATCGCGGGCCCGGCGAGCGGCGCGATCCTCACGTACCACTGGTCCGTGAGATAAGGTTCGAGCACTGCTCCGCTGCGATCACCACGCGGGACGTTGTGCCGATGCTTCTCCACGCGTTCCAGCAGGCCCGCCGCATCGAGCTCCGCCACGATGCGCTTGCGCGCCTCGAAGCGGTCGAGGCCGCGGAATCGCGCGGGAACCGAATCGTTCAGCGCCGCCTGCGGCGTGAAGATGTTGATCTGCTCGAGGCCGTGGCGCTGCCCCACCTCGTAGTCGTTGAAATCGTGCGCGGGCGTGATCTTCACGCAGCCGGAGCCGAAACTCGCGTCCACGTAGGCATCGGCGATGACGGGAATCTGCCGCTCCGTGAGCGGCAGCTGCAGCCGTTTTCCGACCAGCGGCCGGTAGCGCTCGTCGTCCGGATTCACGGCCACTGCCGTATCGCCGAGCAGCGTCTCGGGCCGCGTGGTCGCGACCACGACGTGGCCGCCGCCTTCGGTGAGCGGATAGCGGATGTGCCAGAGGTGGCCTTCTTCCTCTTCGCTCTGCACCTCGAGGTCCGACACCGCCGTGAGCAGCACCGGGTCCCAGTTCACGAGCCGCTTGCCCCGGTAGATGATGCCTTCCTGGTGCAGCCGCACGAAGACTTCCACCACCGCCTCGGACAGGCCGGGGTCCATGGTGAAGCGGTCCCGTGACCAGTCCACGGAGTCGCCGAGCCGGCGCATCTGCCCCGCGATGGTGCCGCCGGACTGCTCCTTCCATTTCCACACGCGCTCGATGAACGCCTCGCGCCCGATGTCCCCGCGCTTCACGCCCTGGGCGTTGAGCTGGCGTTCCACGACCATCTGGGTGGCGATGCCGGCGTGGTCCGTGCCCGGCTGCCAGAGCGTGGCGTCGCCGCGCATGCGGTGGTACCGGGTGAGCGCATCCATCAGCGTGTGCTGGAACGCATGCCCCATGTGCAGCGTCCCGGTGACGTTGGGAGGCGGGATCATGATGCAGTAGGCGGGCCCGTCGCCTTGCGGCGCGAACCGGCCTTCCGACTCCCAGCGCTCGTAGATCCGCCGCTCGATCTCGTGCGGCGCGTAGACTTTCTCCATCTACCGAAGCGTATCAGCCCCCGGCGCGCCGGATCAAAAAGTCGGCCAGCAGCGGCACGGGCCGGCCGGTGCTGCCCTTGGCCTTGCCGCTGACATAAGCCGTACCGGCCACGTCGAGGTGCGCCCACGAGAGGCCGTTGGCGAACTTGCCGAGGAAGGCGCCCGCCGTGATCGCGCCGCCTTCGCGGCCGCCGATGTTCGCCATGTCCGCGAAGTTGCTGCGCAGCTGCTCGGCGTACTCCTCCGTGAGGGGGAGCTGCCAGGCGCGATCGTCCGCCCGCAGGCCGGCCGCGACGATCTCCCTGGCCAGCGCATCGTCGTTGCTCATGACGCCGGTGTGATGCGAGCCGAGTGCGATGACGCACGCACCGGTGAGCGTGGCGATGTCCACCACCGCGGCCGGCTTGAAGCGGCGCGCGTAGTTGAGCGCATCACACAGCACGAGGCGGCCTTCGGCGTCGGTGTTGAGGATCTCCACCGTCTGCCCCGCGGCGCTGGTGACGATGTCGCCGGGCTTCACGGCCTTGCCGCTCGGCATGTTCTCGCAGGCGGCGATGAGGCCCACCACGTTGAGCGGCAGGCGCAGCTCCGCCGCCATGAGCAGCGAGGAGATGACGGCGCCCGAGCCGCTCATGTCGAACTTCATCTCGTCCATGGCGCCCGGGTCCTTGAGCGAGATGCCGCCGGTGTCGAAGGTGATGCCCTTGCCGACCAGCACCACCGGGGCCTGCCCGGCCTTGCCGCCCTTGTGCTCGATGACGATGAAGCGGGGCGGCTCCTCGCTGCCCTGCGTGACGGCGAGGAAGCAGCCCATCTTCTCCTTGCGGATGCCGGCCTCGTCGAGCACCTGCACCTTGACGGACGGATATTTTTTGGAGAGGGCACGGGCCTGGTCCGCCAGATGGCTCGGCGTGCATACGTTCGGCGGCAGGTTGCCGAGGTCGCGCTGAGTGCGGCAGGCGAGCGCGATGGCTGCGCCATGGGCGAGGCCGCGCCGGGTGGCCTTGGCGCCATTGCCGCGCACCGGACCTGCCAGCACGCGCTCGAGCGCGTAAGGCTTCGGCTTCTTGGCGGTCTTGAGGTCGTTGATGCGGTAGAGGCGGGCGCCGACGATCTCCGCGATGGCACGGCCGAGGTAGTAGTCGTCCAGCTCCTTCGCGGCTGGACGTTGCAGTGCGATGGCGGTGCTCTCCACGCGTGTGCGCAAGAGCGTGGCGATGGCGGCATCCACGGCACGTCGATAGCTCTTGCGGCTGAATTCCTTGCGGGGGCCGAGGCCGGCCAGCACGACGCGCGTGGCTTTGACGCCGGGGAGGTCGAGCAGCAGCAGCGTGTCTCCGACGCGGCCGGCGATGTCGCCGCGCGCGACGGCCGATTTCAGGCGACCGCCGCTCGCGGCGTCCACGGAGCGGGCGTCGTCGGCCAGCTCGCCGTCGTCGAACACGCCGAGGACCAGCGAGTCGACCTCGAGCGAGGGCAGGCCTTTCGTCCAGACATCGAATGACATTCTTCTTTTCTCCGTGGATCGCGCGATGTGAGGTAAATTCGCGGCGCGAGTGTAGCTTAATAGAGGCAGGTGGCGCTTTGCGGCGGATTCTGGACCGCTACATCCTCCGCGAGGTGGTCGCGGGCTGGGTCGTCGTCACGGGTGTGCTGCTCGCCATCCTGCTCACCAAGCAGCTGGCCGACACCCTGGAGCGTGCCGCCGCGAACGGCTACCCGCGGGCGGTGGTGTTCGAGCTCATCGGCCTGGGCGCTTTGCAGAACCTGGGGCTTGTGCTGCCGGTGGGGTTGCTGCTAGGCGTGGTGCTCGCCTTCGGCCGCCTCTATCACGACAGCGAGATGGCCGCCATGTTCGCGTGTGGCGTCCGGCCTCGGCGCATGTACGTTCCCGTGACGCTGTTCGCCCTGTTCGTCACCGCCGCACTCGCATGGCTCACGCTGGTGCTGGCTCCGCAGGCCACGGGCCGCACGCTCTCGTTGCGCAGCGAAGCCCTGAGGGCAGGGCAGTTCGCGCCGATCGCGCCGGGGAAATTCCGTACATTCGGCGGCGGTGATGCAGTGGTTTATGCCGAGAGCGTCGATCCCCAGGGGGTGCTGTCCAACGTGTTCGTCGAGCGCACGCGGGACCAGCGTACGGAAGTCGCCGTGGCGCACCGGGCCCGCCACCAGGTGGCCGAGGATGGCATGACTCATACGATCACGCTATACGACGGCGAGCGCTTCGAAGGCGTGCCGGGCACCGCGAAGTTTCGGATCGTGCGATTCGGTGAGCACACCATTCCCGTGCAGGTGCCTCCGCTCGTGGATTCGGCGACGCGGCTCGAAACCGTTCCGACCACGGATCTGCTGGCGTCCGCCGATCGGGAGAAGCGGGCGGAGCTGCACTGGCGCATCGGCCTGCCGGTCATGTGCCTCATCCTGACGCTGCTCGCCATTCCGCTCAGCCGGCTCAAGCCGCGGCAGGGGCGCTATTCGCGGGTGTGGCTCGCAGTGCTCATCTATTTCGTGTACTCGAACCTCGTGTCGGCCGGGAAGATCTGGCTGGCTCGCGGCACGGTACCCGAGGTGGCGGGGCTGTGGTGGGTGCACCTGGGCATCGTCGCTCTCGCGCTCGCAGTGATCTGGACGCCGCGCCTGCTGGCCCGCGCGCGGTACAGGAGCTGAGCATGGGCCTGCTGGACCGGTACCTCATTCGCGCGATCCTCGGGTCGGTGCTCATGGTCATGGCGGTGCTGCTGGTGCTCGGCGGCCTGTTCCTGTTCATCGGCCAGCAGGACGACATCGGCGTGGGCGGTTACGCCGCGCAGGCATTCATCTTCGTGCTGCTGAACTTGCCGCAGCAGGCCTGGGACCTCATGCCCATCGCAGCGCTGGTCGGCGCGTTGCTGGGCCTGGGCTCGCTGGCGCGCGGCAGCGAGATCTCGGTGATGCGCGCGGTCGGGGTGTCTCCCATGCGCATCGGCGTGGCGGCGGGCATCGCAGCGTTGCTCCTCATCTTCCTCGCGGTGTTGCTCGGGGAGTTCCTGGCGCCGCCGCTGCAGCAGGTGGCCCGGCAACAGAAGGCGTTCAGCAAATTCTCGGACGTGAGCTTCGGGGGTGGCGGGGGCGCCTGGGTGCGGGACGGCAACCGCATCCTGAACGTGGAGCGGCAGTCCGGGGCACGGCAGTTCGGCGGCATGCAGGTGTTCGAGCTCTCGCCCGACCACCGGCTGCTCGCGATCGGCCGGGCGGACAGCGCCATCTCCACGTCCAACCGCACGTGGCTGCTGCGGGACTACGCCGAGTCGCGTTTCACCTCGGACCGCGTGCTGGCGCGGACCAGCGGCCAGCTGCGGCTCGACTCCACCGTGAGCGCGGATTTCCTGGGGTTGGCCGTGGCGAATCCGGGGCAGCTCGAGGCGTTCACGCTGTGGCGGCTCATCCGGTACTACGGCGCGAACGGGCTGGATGCGCGGGCATACGAGTTTGCGTTCTGGTCGCGCATCGCGCGCACGGTCGCCATCCTGTTCGCGGTGCTGCTCGCCATTCCGTTCGTGCTGGGCTCGTTGCGGTCCGCGGGCCATGGGGCGCGCACGGTGGTGGGGCTGATGCTGGGCATCGGGTTCTTCCTGCTGCAGAAGCTGATCGAGAGCGGGACGTTCGCGTTCGGGCTGAACCCGATCGTGCTGGCGTGGCTGCCGACGGTGTTGATTGCTGCGGTGAGTGTGGGGTTGTTGGTGCGGGCGCGATAACCGCGAGCTACGAGGGCGAACGGTGGCGAGCGGCGGCCCAGGGAGGCGTGGGCGGTGAGGGGCGGAGCGCGGCGCGAGGAGGCGCGGGCGGCGAGCGGCTTTGGGGGGACGCCGTGAATCCGTCCCTGGAGGCTTATCAAAAACGTCCCTGTTTTTGATACCCCCCAAAGCCACTCACCACCCACGCCTCCCCAACCCACCACGCGCGCTCGACGTCGTGTTCCCGGAAAAAAGAAGGTCAGCGGATGCTTACGCGCATACCAAACTCACCTCGAGCCACCGCGCTACCGGGCCCCTGAGACTCTGAGCCGAGCTGAATTTCGAGCGCGAGTCGAACTCCGAGCCCAGCCTTCAACCTTGTGCCTCTTCGGCACCGAGTTCTCGACGGTGTGGAGGGGAGAGTCGGATCGGGCGGGGTTTGGGGGATGTCAAAAACAGGGATGTTTTTGACAAGCCTCAGGGACGGATTCACGGCGGTCCCCCAAACTCCGCCCGATCCGACTCTCCCTTGCGTCAGCGCCAGTGCCACTCCGCTCCGAAGCCAGCCCCCACGCCGCACGCGTCAACGCAGCGTCACTTGGCGTCGGTCTTCCCGCCGGGCTTCTTCTTCTCGGGCAACGGCTCGAGCAGGTCCTCGAGCGGCTTGAACATCCCCTCGAACTTGTAGCTCGAGACCTCGAACTCCTTGCCCGCCACGTGCGCGTTGAGCTTCTCCGCCTCGGGCTGCGTCGCCTTGTCGGTGGAGGAAGCGGCGAGCGAGATGAAGTGATGCTCGACCTTGGGATCATCCTTCTTCAGGCCGGGGGCGCTCTCCTTGCGGCCGGTGAGCTCGACCGTCAGGCCGTCGAATGTCTTGTACGTGGCCTTCGAGGTCTCCACGCTCAGGCCCGCGGCGGCCGGCGAAGGCGCCGTGGCCTTCGCACGGATGTCGTCCAGCGACACGGACTCCAGAGAGCTGGCGAGCGAGTTGCCAGCCCCTTCGTACGAGAGCTTGCGACCCTTCGGCAGGTTGGACACCGAGAAATTCTCGGTCTCCTTCTTGTCTCGGGAGACGGTGTATGCCGCTCCCTTCGGGGGCTGCACCGCGACGCTCTGGATGCGCGCCTGCGGAATGTCCACGATGGTCTTTTCCAGCCAGCGCTGGGGCTCCGAATCCGTATCCAGCCGGGGGCTCGCGAGCAGGCTCTGCTTGCTGCCGACCACGCGCACGTAGCCGGCCTTCCCGCCGCCCGACTTGCCGTTGATCAGGCTCCAGGTCTTGCCGGGCGTCACCACATCGATGCGCGTGGCTGCGACCGCGCCACCGAAGTCGTACGCGTTCGCCTTCGCCGGCGCGGGCTTCGACGCGTCGGCGGGGCCGACATCCTCGACGCTGAGCGCCGAGTACCGCTCCGGATTGCTGGTTTTCTCCTCCACCACCTCGAGCGAGGAGAGATCCAGGAGCAGCTTGCGCACGCGGCTCGCGTCCGCCGCGAACTCGCGTTCCGCCACCACCCAGCCATCGCCTTCTTTCCGCAGCGTGGCGTGCGCGCCGTCCGCCTTCGCGAAGCGCAGCTCGCTCACCTCGTTCAGCGATTTCTTGAGATCGGGCAGCACGGGCTTGCCCACCGCTTCCGAAAGGTCGTGATGGCCGCGGCTGGAGAGCCAGAACGCCACCGCGATGACCACCACCGCGACGGCGAGGAGGATGCCGATGCGACGCGGGCTCACGAGCGGCTCCCCTTGGCGGTGCCGCGCCGCTCCCGTCGCCAGATGGCGATGGCCCACGCGATGAGAGCGAAGGCGAGCGGCACGAACACGATGTTGATGAGCTTGAGGCGCATGCCGAGGCCCTTGATGTCCTGATCCAGCCCGAGTTTCACGGCGCGCAGCTCCTTGCGGATGCGCAGCTTCTCGTCCTGGAAGCCCTGCAGCGCCTTCTCCTGCTCCGGCGTGAGGATCAGCGAGGACTTGTCGTTGCGCTTGGACTCGAGCTCGGTGAGCTTCTTCTCCGTGTCGTCGAGCTGCGTCTGCAGCTCCTGCTCCTTGGAGCGGAAGCGCGATTCCGCCGCGGCGCGCAGCTTGTCGACCACCACGAACGGCCGGTTGAAGGTGGCGCGGCCGCGCACGCTGATCAGCGCCTCGTTGCCGGAGAGGTTGTCCAGCGCGTTGAACACGAAATCGCCGTTGTGCGCGAACGCCTGGGCCATGCTCTGCCCGAAGAAGTTCTGCACGCGTACCCAGAGGAAGTCAGACAGGATGTCCGTGTCCGCCACCACGATGAGATTGAGCGGCTTCTCGGAAGCCGCCAGCGCCTTCTGGCCTTCCGGCAGTGTGACGCCGGTGGGCGCGCCGCCGGGGAACGCCGTCTTGATCTTGCCCGAGACGCGCGCCGCGATCGCATAGCGCTGGCCGGTGGGATTGAAGCCATCGAGCAGCGTCCTGGGATCGAACATCATCTCGAACTTCTGCTTCGGGATCGGAGCCGCGCTCACGGTGGTCTGCAGCAGGGGCTCGAAAGTGACGCCGCCGTCCTTGCGCGCGCTCACGAAGCCCGCGGTGGCGACGTTCACGTTCGAGAGGCCGGCGGTGACCACGTCCTTGCGGTCGAAGCTGTCCTGGTTGAGACCGAGGATGCCGAGGTGCCGCACCGGCGGCATGCCGGGCTGCATGCCCACCTGCAGCGCGAGCTCGGAATCACCGATGACCTTGCCGGGATCGAAGTCAACGCCCCAGCTCTCGAGCAGCTTCTGGAGGTGCGAGGATTTGTCCATGCCTGACGGGTCCATCATCTGGCCCTGG
>JBGAIL010000106.1:0-17587 GCA_044225565.1 Steroidobacteraceae bacterium
GTCACCTTCGGCGGCGGGCAGGAGCAGGGCTTGCGCCCGGGCACATTGCCCACACATCAGATCGTGGGCTTCGGTGAGGCCTGCGCGCTGGCCGCGCAGCGGCTGGGGGAGCAGCAGAAGCTCGTCGAGCTGCGCGACAGGCTGTGGAAGTCGCTGGCCGAATTGCCGGCAGTGCATCTCAACGCGGAGGCCGCGCCGCGCGTGGCCCACATTCTGAATGTGTCTTTCGAGGGAGTGGAGGGAGAGAGTCTGGTGATGGGGCTTGCGGAGCTCGCGCTGTCGACCGGTTCGGCCTGCAATTCGGCTTCGGCCGAGCCTTCATACGTGCTGCGCGCGCTCGGGCGCGATGCCCAGCTCGCGCAGAGCTCCTTGCGATTCAGTTTCGGGCGCTCCACCACGCGTGCGGACGTCGATGCGGCAGCCGCCGCAGTGAAGCGGGAAGTGCTCCGCTTGCGTGCGCTCTCGCCCGCTTCCGGGGCGAACCCGTTCGCGGGCGTTACGCCAACGGGCGCGCTCGTCACCGGCGAGGCCGGAAGCCCCGCGCAGGAGGCATGGGTCCGCTTCCATCTGCTCGTCGAAGGCGATGCTGTGAAGGCCGCACGGTTCCAGGCTTACGGCTGCCCCCATACTCTGGCTGCCGCGTCCTGGCTCACGGAGCGCCTGCCGGGTCGGCAACGTGACCCACTTGTTATCGGCGAGCCGCGAGAATGGGCGCGGACGCTCGAGGTGCCGGTCGAGAAGCTCGGCCGGCTGCTGATCGTCGAAGACGCACTGCGTGAATGTCTGCAACACTGGCCCGCGAGGCCTTAAACTGCATACCCCAACGATGGCCATCTCACTCACCGAATCCGCCGCCGAACGCGTCAGGACCTTTCTCGCCGCCCGCGGGCAGGGCATCGGGCTGCGCCTCGGAGTCCGCAAGACCGGCTGCTCAGGCTTCGCCTACGTCATCAACTACGCGGATGCCGCCCAGCCGGACGACCTCGTGTTCGAGGACCGCGGCGTCAAGGTGTTCGTGGACCCCGCCAGCCTGCCGCTCGTCAACGGCACCATCGTGGACTTCGTGAAGCAGGGCCTGAACGAGGCCTTCCGCTTCCGCAACCCCAACGTGAAGGGGGAGTGCGGCTGCGGGGAGAGCTTCAACGTTTGAGGGCTGGAAATACTCGATCGAGTATTTTTGCGCTCATGGGCGATCGGGTATGCCCCGACTCAGGCCGGCTGTTCCCGCAGGCGCTTCGCGGCCGCCTGCACCCCCTTGAAGATGCTTTCGGCGATCTGCGCTGGAAACTCCCGCGGCAGCGCTGCCTGGGCTGTGGCGAGCGCTCTGGGGGTGGATTCCAGGATTTCCTCGATGAGCGACTCGATCTCTCCCTGCATTCCGCAACGCCTGGCAGTCTCCGTCCAGTGCCGGCGCATGATCTTGTCCCAATGGTAGTGACGGTTGCTGCCTTCCACGGCCATCGCCATCTTCACCTTGCGAGGTGACAGGCTCCGGCTGCCGTGGCCGAGGACGGGATGCGCCGAAAGCACATCGTAGCGAGGCGTCATCCGGTACTGCCCCTGCGGCAGCAGGAACAGGCTGAAATTCTTCGCGTGACCGTCGATCGCGCAGAGCAGCCAGAAGACGAGTTGCGTGCGCATGAAATCCCTTCGATCCGCCGCGGACTGCGTCGAGCCGAGCAGCAGCTCGAGGATGCGCCGGATCCCGGGCCCGCCGTCGCTTTCGTACTTCATGCCGGGCGGCGTACCCGTAGCCTGACAGAAGTCCTCCTGAGGCAGGCGAATCCACCAGCGGCCGTCATCCGCGAGCCGGCGGTCGAAACGTTCGACGACCAGCGTCTTGTAGCGGCCGAACGTCTGCATCTCGCAACGGGCAACTTCGATGCCGTAGCCCCGGACGATCTGCGAGCAGAGCCATTCGTTCTCGACCGATGTGCTGAGATCGATGCCGGTGATGCCTGTGCCGATGGGTAGCTTCACGATGTGCGTGGTGGGCGTCGTGCCGAGCGGTCGCTGCCAGCCTCCTTCGTGCCGCAGGAGTGCGGTCTTCTCCTGCGCGCCCGCGAGAGAGATGCGAAAGTCCCCGTCTTCATCCGGATCGCGGCCGAGCGGCGCAGGGCTCAAGGCGGAGGACAGCAGGTTTTCCACGTCCTGCGCGCTCAGTGGCTCACCGCGTATCCGTCTCACGTCCTGGGGTTTCTCGTCCCCGGGCATCAGCTGGAGTGCGCCGACGCAGTCGCGCCCTATCTCGGCCAGAAGGTCGAACGCACGGGTGGACGCCGTGGCAAAGCGGCGCTGGATCCTCTCGCGGATCAGCCGATTGTCCGGCAGCAGGTTCTCGAAGTACGCCTCGACCTCGGCGCCACGGTACGCCTGGCTCGCAGGAAGCAGAGGCATGGACATGGAGATTGGCCGGGCGGCTTCGCTTTCCAGCCAAGATTCCGCATAAGCGAATTCGTGCACGCCGGAGCCGAAAGCCCAATGGCCGACATGCTCGCCGTTCATCCAGACGCCGAGCGAACCGGTGCGGGTCGGTTTCACCACGCGTCACCGCGCTTCGCTTTGATCTTTCGGGAGCGGGACGGAGGCCCGGTCCGATCGCGCACGACGAAGTCGAGCTCCAGGGTCGAAGCGAGCCTGAAGAGGCGCTCCAGGCTGGACTTGCTCGGATCGGCCTCGAGGCTCGAGATCTCGCTCTGGCGCAGCCCGATGCGGCTGCCTGCCTGCGCCTGGGTGATGCCTTTATCGCGGCGCAGGCCTTTGAGGATCTGGCCGAGCTGGCGGGGCGTCTTGCAGAGGTAGTCCACGGTATCGCCTTTGCCTGATATCCAGTCGATATCAGCTTTATATGATATTCCGGGAATATTGTCTATAGGCGATAAAAGTCCCTCTTACCGAGCTGCCCCTTCCCGGGTAGACTCGCGCGCCTTTTCACCCCGGAGATCCCCGCATGGCGCTCGAGCGCACCCTGTCCATCGTCAAGCCCGACGGCGTCGGCCGCAACCTCATCGGCGAGGTGTATCGCCGCTTCGAGCAGGCGGGCCTCAGCATCGTGGCCGCCCGCATGGCCCACCTGTCCCAGCGCGAGGCGGAAGCCTTCTACGCCGTGCACAAGGAGCGCCCGTTCTACGGCGACCTCGTGCGCTACATGACCTCCGGCCCGGTGATGATCCAGGTGCTCGAGGGCGAGGGCGCCATCGCGAAGAACCGCGAGATCATGGGTGCCACGGACCCCAAGAAGGCCACCAAGGGCACCATCCGCGCGGATCTGGCCGAGAGCATCGAGCGCAACGTGGTGCACGGCTCCGACGCCGCCGACACCGCGGCCCGCGAGATCGCCTTCTTCTTCGCCGGCACCGCGTTGCACTCGCGCTGACACCAGCCGCTCGCACCGGTGCCGCAGCGGTCATGTCGCGGGGCGCCGGGCCTAAAAACGCTTAGGAAACCGGCACTTCCGGCGCGCCCGGCGTTGGCGTTGCCGGGATGGCCGGGGTAGACTTCGCGGCTTCGCCGGGGGCACGAGCGCCCCGTCCGCATTCCAACGATGGCCCTATGTCCACCCCGTCCGCACCAGAACGCGTGAACCTGCTCGGCCTCGAACGGCCGGCGCTGGATTCGTTCGTGCAGGAGCTGGGCAACAAGCCGTTCCGCGCCCGCCAGCTCATGGGCTGGCTGTACAAGAAGGGCGTGGGCGACTTCGCCGCCATGACGGACCTCGCCAAGGATTTCCGGGCGCAGCTCGCCGGGCGCGCCGAGATCCGCCTGCCCGAGATCGTGAGCGAGCAGCGCTCCGCCGACGGCACGCGCAAGTGGCTGCTCCGCGCGCCTGCCGGCGTGGAAGGTGGCGGTGGCGCAGGCGGAAGCGCCAGCCAGCTCGCCCCGCGCGGCAGCGGCGCGCAGGCCATCGAGATGGTCTTCATCCCCGAAGACGACCGCGGCACGCTCTGCATCTCTTCGCAGGTGGGCTGCGTGCTGGATTGCTCCTTCTGCTCGACGGCCCAGCAGGGCTTCAACCGCAACCTCACCACGGCCGAGATCGTGGGGCAGGTGATGCTGGCCAAGCGCGAGCTGGGTGAGTTCGCCGGCGCGCGAGGCGCCGTGGCGACGGCTGCTCCTGGCGAGGAGGGCAGCACTCGTGAGCGCATCGTCACCAACGTGGTGTTCATGGGCATGGGCGAGCCGCTCGCGAACTTCCGCAACGTGGTGCCGGCGCTGCGCATCCTCACGGACGACATCGGTTTCGACCTCTCGCGTCGCCGCGTCACGCTCTCCACATCCGGCCTCGTGCCGCAGATGTACAAGCTCGCCGAGGAAGTGAACATCGCGCTCGCGGTCTCGCTGCACGCGCCGGACGACGAGCTGCGCAACGAGCTCGTGCCCATCAACCGCAAGCATCCCATCGCGGAGCTGCTCGAGGCGTGCTGGCACTACAACGACGAGCAGAACGGCCGCAGCGTCACCTTCGAATACGTGATGCTGGATGGCGTGAACGACTCGCTCGCGCAGGCACGCCAGCTCGCGCGGCTCATGAAGGGGCACCCCGCCAAGATGAACCTCATTCCCTTCAATCCGTTCCCGGGCACGCAGTACCGGCGCTCGCCCGCGCACGTCATCAAGGCATTCCGGGACGAGCTGATCCAGCGCGGAGTGCTCGCCACCATCCGCCGTACGCGTGGGGACGACATCGACGCCGCCTGCGGGCAGCTGGCCGGTCGCGTCATCGACCGCACCACCGTGCGGCTCGGCAACAAGGTCATCGGCGTGGCGGTGCAGGCATGAGCGCGAAGGTGGGAACGCCCAAGAGCCGTGGCGAGCGGGCAGGCCTGGTGGCGGCCGGCGGTGCGCTCGCGGCGCATGTTCGAGCCGCCACTATCGTTGCAGCGCTCAGCCTCGCCGCCTGCTCGAGCACGCCGGGTCCTCGCGAATCCACCCCGCGCGACAACGCGGCCAACTACAACCTGCAGCTCGGGGTTGCCTACCTGCAGCAGGGCAACCTGCCCGTCGCGAAGGAAAAGCTCGAGCGCGCGGAGAAGCAAAGTCCCCGCGACCCGCACGTGCACAGCGCGCTCGCGCTGCTCTATGAGCGCCTCGAGAAGCCCGCACAGGTGGACGAGCACTACCGCACCGCCGTTCGCCTCGCGCCGGACGACCCGGAAATCAACAACAACTACGCCGTCTATCTGTGCAAAACCGGCCGCACGGAAGATGGTGTGAAGCGCTTCCTGCAGGCCGCGCGCAACCCGCTCTACGGCACGCCGGCCGCCGCCTACACGAACGCGGGGGTCTGCCTGCGCAACGCGAAGCGGTTCGACGAAGCCCAGACCAATTTCATAGCGGCGCTGCGCGCCCGGCCCAACTTCTCCGAAGCGGCCTATCAGCTCGGCGACCTCGACCTGGAGCGCGGAAGACCGCAGAACACGCGAGCGCAGATCGACAGCTACATGGTTACGTTCGCCGCCACCCCCGATCTGCTGCTGCTTGGCGTGCGCGCCGCCCAGGCGCAAGGCGATCGCACGGCCGCGGAACAGTACGCCCGCCGCCTGCGCGCCGAATTCCCGGGCTCCCGACAGACGCGATCGCTTCCCGATCTGCTCCGCAACCCCGGCTGATGACTTCCCAGAAAACAAACGACGCGCGCCGACGAGGCCCGCAATGAGCGGCATCGTGCAACGCGTGAAGGGCATGAACGACATCCTGCCCGAAGCCATCGGTACCTGGCAGCTCCTCGAGCGCGAGATCCGCGACCTGCTCACGGGCTATGGCTTCGAGGAGATGCGCACGCCCGTGGTCGAGCACACGGAGCTCTTCAAGCGCGCCATCGGCGAGCACACGGACGTCGTCTCGAAAGAGATGTATACGTTCCAGGACCTCGGCGGGGATTTCCTCACGCTGCGCCCGGAAGCCACGGCCGGCGTCGTGCGCGCCGTCATCTCCAACAGCATGCTGCGCGGCCAGCGCTGGAAGCTGTGGTGCATCGGGCCGATGTTCCGGCACGAGAAGCCGCAGAAAGGTCGCTACCGGCAGTTCCACCAGCTCAACGTCGAGGCTATCGGCCACGCGGGTCCGGACATCGACGCGGAGCTCATCGCGATGACCGCGCGGCTGTGGAAGCGCCTGGGGCTCGAGCGCGTGCAGCTTCAGATCAACTCCCTCGGCACTCCCGAATCGCGCCGCGTGTATCGCGAGAAGCTGGTGACGTATTTCCGCGGTCACGCTGCGAAGCTGGACGCGGACAGCCAGCGCCGCCTCGAAGGCAATCCGCTGCGCATCCTGGACAGCAAGAATCCGGACATGCAGGAGATCGTTGCGGGAGCGCCGTTGCTCACCGAGCATCTGGACGACGAGTCGCGCGCGCATTTCGCCGCCGTCTGCGCCTCGCTCGACGACCTCGGCATTCGGTACAGCATCAATCCGCGCCTCGTGCGCGGGCTGGACTACTACACGCGCACGGTGTTCGAGTGGATCACGGATGCGCTCGGCTCGCAGGACGCCGTGTGCTCCGGCGGCCGCTACGACGGGCTCATTTCCCAGCTGGGTGGAGAGGCGACGCCTGCTGTCGGCTTCGCCATGGGGATGGAGCGGGTCGTCGAGTTGCTCGGGCTGGCCAACCGCACACCGGCCCCCAGCGCGGCGGACGTGTACGTCGTCGTGAGCGGGGAGAAGGCGGGGGTGCAGGCCCTGGGCATCACCGAGCGCCTGCGCGACCAGCTGCCGCGCCGCGCCATCTCGCTGAACCTGGGCGGTGGCAATTTCAAGGCCCAGTTCCGGCGCGCGGACCGCAGCGGCGCCGCGCTCGCCGTCATCCTGGGCGACGACGAGCTGGCTCGCGGCGTCGCCGCCCTGAAACCTTTACGCCTGGAAGCCGGTCAGAGCGAGTGCGCGCTGGCCGACCTGCCGCAACAAATCGAAGCAAGGCTCAACGAGCTCGCGCGCGCCTGAGGAGATTCCGTGGAAGATTACCTGTCGGAAAAAGAACAATGGGAGGTGCTGAAGGCCTGGCTGCGGGCCAACGGCGGCTGGATCCTCGGCGGCATCGCCCTCGCGGCGGCCGGCATCTACGGCTGGAGGGCCTGGCAGGAGCACGTCGAGAAGCAGGCGGTGGATGCCAGCGTGAAGTACGAAGCCATCCTGGAAGCCTTCGACAAAGGCGATCGCACCCGCGCCCTCACGCTCATCGGCGAGATGGGCCGCGAGCATCCGAAATCCCCCTACAACGACCAGGCGCAGCTCGCCGAAGCGCGCATCTACGTGCAGAACGGGCAGCTCGACAAGGCCGCCGGGAACCTGCGCAGCGTCATGGAGCGCACGAAAGACGAACAACTGGCCGTGGCGGCTCGCCTGCGCCTCGCGCGTGTGCAACTC
Organism: Steroidobacteraceae bacterium; assembly: GCA_044225565.1. Lineage (GTDB taxonomy): Bacteria > Pseudomonadota > Gammaproteobacteria > Steroidobacterales > Steroidobacteraceae > CAVXAE01. Next base: position 7,363 of record JBGAIL010000106.1, read on the forward strand.
GCGCAGAACAAGCCGGAAGACGCGCTCGCCACGCTCGGCGCCGCGAAGGATCTCGGCGCTTTCGAGGCGCGCTACCAGGAAGCCCGCGGCGACATCCTGCTCGCGAAGGGCGACAAGGCCGGCGCGCTGAAGGAATACCGGGCCGCGCGTGAAGGCGCCCAGAGCGGCACCGTCGACGGCGAGCTGCTGGATCTCAAGATCAACGACCTCTCGGACGGCGCCAAGCCGGAGAAGTGAACCCATGCGTCTGACCCTCATCGCCCTCGCACTGCTCGCCCTGGCGGCCTGTTCCAAGGACAAGGAGATCGACCCGCCGGCCGAGCTCACGGAGTTCTCGCAGACCCTCAAGGTGGACCGTGCCTGGGATGCCAGCCTGGGCGGGGAGAAGGACCCGCTGCGGCTCGGCCTCTCGCTGGCCGTGGTCGGCGAGCGTGTGTACGCCGCGGGCCGCGACGGCGACGTGGCGGCGTTCGAGGTGAAGAGCGGCAAGCAGCTGTGGCGCTCGCACGTGAAGGCGCCGCTCGCCGGCGGGCCGGGCGCCGGTGGCGAGCTGGTGGTGGTGGGCACGAGCGACGGGCAGGCCATCGCGATCAATGCGGCGGACGGCTCAACGCGCTGGAAAGTGCCGGTCGGAGGCGAAGTGCTTTCGGCGCCGGCGGTGGGTGCCACCTCGGTCATCGTGCGCACCGTCGACGGGCGCCTGCGGGCGCTCGCGAACGCGGACGGACGCGAGCTGTGGTTCTACGAGCAGCCGGTGCCGAAGCTCTCGCTGCGCGGCACGGCGCAGCCGGTCATCGTGGGCGACGTGGTCATCTGCGGCTTCGACAACGGCAAGGTCGCGTCCGTGAGCATGGCGGACGGCAGCCTGGTGTGGGAGGCCACGGTCGCGCCCTCACGCGGCCGCACGGAGCTCGAGCGGCTCGTGGACATCGACTCGGCCATCCAGGTGGTGGGCAACGAGATCTATGTGGTCGGGTTCCAGGGGCGCGTGGCGAAGCTCGCGCTGGATAGCGGGCAGGTGTGGTGGGCGCGCGATGCCTCGAGCTATCGCGGCATCGCGCTGGACGACGACAACCTGTATTTCGCGGACGCCGCGGGCGAAGTGGTGGCGCTGCGGAAGGACAACGGTGTGGAGCTGTGGCGGCAGGGCGCGCTGAAGTACCGCGGGCTTTCGGCGGTGGCTGCCCATGGCGATGCGGTGGCCGTGGCGGATTTCGAAGGCTATGTGCACTGGCTGGACAAGGCCACTGGCGGACTGGCCGCCCGCATGGCGACCGGTGGAAAGCGGGTGAGCAATCCGCCCGTCGTGGCGGGTGATGAGCTGCTCGTGATCAATGACGTGGGCCACGTCAGCGCGTTCCGCGTGGCGGGTGCGGTGGCTGCGAAGCGAGCCAAGCGCGCGCCGGCGGCGGAGCCCACGCCGGCAAAAGCAGCGCCCGCGCCGAGCGAGCCGCCCGTCAGCGAGCGCGCACCTTCGCCAGCGGAGCCGGTCGCGCCCGAGAGCGTGCCGCCTGCCGAGGCCGCGCCTGCCGAAAGTGCGCCGCCGCCGCAGTAATCGCGCGGCAGGCCAGTGAGACTTTCGTGCTTCCCGTCATCGCACTGGTAGGCCGCCCCAACGTCGGCAAGTCGACGCTGTTCAACGCATTGACGGGCACGCGCGACGCCATCGTCGCAGACGTTCCAGGCGTCACGCGGGACCGGCAATACGGTTACGGCCGCATCGGCCCCGTGCCCTACGTCGCCATCGACACGGGCGGTCTCGTCGAGAATCCCACCGGCATCGAAGCGCAGATGCGCGAGCAGACCGAGCGCGCGGTCGAAGAGGCGGATCGCCTCGTCTTTCTGGCGGACGCGCGCGCGGGGCTGACGCCGCAGGACCACTTCGTCGCGCGTGAACTGCGGCGTTCGGGCAAGCCTGTCTTCCTCGCTATCAACAAGGCCGAAGGGCTGGATTCGGACGTGGTGGCCGCGGACTTCCACGCGCTCGCGCTAGGCGATCCCATTGCGATCTCCGCCAGCCATCACGACGGCTGCGACGACCTCATGGATCGCGTGCTGGAAGGTTTCGTGGCCAGCGCGAGCGATGAGCCCAGCGAGACTGGAGAGATCCGCATCGCCGTGATCGGCCGCCCGAACGTCGGCAAGTCCACGCTGGTGAACCGCCTCATCGGCGAGGAGCGCGTGATCGCCAGCGACATGCCGGGCACCACGCGCGACCGCATCTTCGTGCCCTTCGAGCGCGACGGCCGCAAGTTCATGCTCATCGACACGGCGGGCGTGCGCCGCCGCTCGAAAGTGGACGACGTCATCGAGCGCGTGAGCGTCGCGAAGACCCTGCAGGCCATCGACGAGGCGCACGTGGTCATCCACGTGGTCGACGCGCACGAGGGCGTCGGCGAGCAGGACGCGAGCGTGCTGGGGCTCGCGCTCGAGCGCGGCCGCGCGCTGCTGATCGCGGTGAACAAGTGGGATGGCATTCCCATGGAACGGCGCGACGAGGTGCGGCGGCAGCTCGACCTCAAGCTCGATTTCGTGCAGTTCGCGCCGCTGCATTTCATCTCCCGGCCCGTCAGCTGCGGCGTCGGCGGCTGATGGCTTCGACGGGCCGCGCCTACGAGGCCGCCATGCGCGTGATGCATGGTCTCGGTGCCGGCCGCCTACAGCCGCACCTCGCGAACGTGTTCCGCAAGGCATTCGACCTGTTCGCGACCCCTGTGGCGATGGAATTCCGGACGGACAGTAATCCTTATGCGGCCCGCAAGCAGCCCGAGCGCCTGCGCCGGCTGGGCGGCCGGCCGCGCAAGGCCGCACCCCGCCGAGGGCCGAAGAAGCGCTGATCCTGCGGCCAGGGCAGAGTACGCCCGTGGCTGGCGGTCCTTCAGGTGCTGGCGCCGCCCACGCGTCGTCGTCGGCGTGGAGTGCTAAAGTGGTCGCCTTTCCTGCACCCACCACTGGCTGGCCATGAACGGAACTCAAACTCTCCGTCGCACTCGTCGAAGAAGCCGTGGCGCTCCAGGGCGCCGAGCGCATCGTCGAGCGGTTGCGCACGGGGCTGTGCGATCTCATCAATTCGGGCGAGGTGGAGCTGTCGCCGCGCATCCAGACCAACGCGCGGTGACCACTATGCGCGAAGGCTGCTGCACAGCGACGAAGCGCACGGCTATTCGATCGTCGCCATGACGTGGGCGCCGGGGCAGGGCACTTCCATCCACGACCACGCGGGCCTGTGGTGCGTGGAAGGCGTGTTCAAAGGCAGCATCGAAGTGCAGCAGTTCGAGCTCACGGCGCACGAGGGCGAGCGCTATCGCTTCGAGCCTCGCGGCTCGTTCCAGGCGGGCATCGGCAGCGCCGGTTGCCTGATTCCTCCGCACGAGTACCACACCATCCGCAATGCCGGCAGCCGACCCGCGGTGTCCGTGCACGTGTACGGTGGCGAGATGGACCATTGCGGCGTGTTTGAGCGTGCGAGCGACGGCTGGTACATCCGTCACGAGAAACGGCTCGGCCTGGACGTGTAGCGCAATGAAGCGCTCTTCGAGCCTGGCCGTCGAGCAGAGGCTCGAGACACTCGGCCGGCTCGGCGACGAGCCCGATCGCGTCGTCCGGAGCTCGCGGCTGGCGCAGGCATTGGCGGATCGCAGCTTTCGGGTCGTCGCCCAGGCGGCCGAGCTCTGCGAGGAGTTCTCGCTCAAAGAGCGCGTGCCGGATCTGGTGGCCGCCTTCGCGCGCTTTCTCGAGGACCCCGTCAAGCGCGATCCCAAATGCATCGCCAAGCAGGCCATCGCCCGGGCGCTCGTGAGCCTGGAGTGCAATGACGTCGAGTTCTTCCTGACGGGCCTGCGTTACCGGCAGCCCGAGCCCGTGTGGGGTGGTAGCGCGGACGCAGCCGTGGAGGTTCGCTGCAGCTGCGCGATGGGGCTGGTGGCTGCGTTGCGCGCGCGGGAGTAGACGTCCTCCTCGCGCTCCTTCGGCTTGCTTGCCGGATGCCGGGAGACGAACCGCAGGCAATCATCGAGATCGCTGATCGCTCTCGGCATCATGTGCAGTAGTGGCCGCATCATCCAGAACTTTCCTGAGAACGTCATCCATGAGTGCCTTGAGTGCTGCCATGGCTTCCTCGTTCGTGGCGTAATCGCCCGAGTTGAAGATGGGCTTCTCGCCCCTGAGCTCTTCCTCATCCACCATCGCGGCGATCTCGTCCCATTCCTCCTGCGTCAGGTCATCCTCGTATTCGACAGAGGGTTCTTCACCCGGCAAAGGGTCTGCATCGCTCAAATGCGCGCGCACGGTCATACGTCCCTCCTCAATGGAGACTGAAAAGCCGAGTTGAGCCAGTCGAGCCGGATCCGTGGCTGACGAAGGTTCCTCGCCGCGATTCTAGATGAGGCGCGGCGCGGTGCGGGCTATTTCTGTTCCGGGCGCAGGAAGAGGGCAGGGTCCACGAAGGTATCGTTCAACGCCACGCCCCAATGCAGGTGCGGGCCGGTGGCACGGCCGGTCGAGCCCACCTTGCCGACGACGTCGCCGGTCTTCACCACGTCGCCCGTCTTCACGCCGATCTCGCTCATGTGGCAGTACATGGTGATGAGGCCCTGGCCGTGATCGATGTAGATCGAGTTGCCGTTGAAGAAGAAATTCCCCGCCTCGATCACGCGGCCGTCGGCCGGCGCCTTGATCGGCGTGCCGGTGGGCGCGGCGATGTCCATGCCGCTGTGCGGATTCCGGGACTGTCCGTTGAAGATGCGTCGCAGACCATAGGAGCTCGAGCGCGGCCCCGGAACGGGCGCTTCCAGGATGAGGGTGGGCGGCGGCACTTTCGAGAACGTGGCGGTGGCCGCGCTCAGGCGCGGGCGCTCCGCATTGACGCGCTCCTGATCTTCCTTCGAGAGATCCACCTGGCCCGGCTTCACCTTCAGGCTCTGCGTGGCGTACTTCTTGTCGACGATCTCGAACGGCACCTTCTTCCCCGGCGCCGTGCCGGCCTGCACCAGCACCTCGTTCGTGCCGAGCTTCGCCGAGAGCGGCAGGCCTACCACGGCCTTCCACTGGTCGCCTTCGCGCACGACCATGGCGCGACGGCCGTCGAAAAGCACGGTGGGCCTGAGATCCGCGGGAGCCTCGATAGGCAGGATGAGGATGCCGCCCGGAACGAGCTCTTCCCGCGGAAGAATGGAGGTTTCAGTGGCGGAAGCGGCGGCCGCGTGAGCTGCCACGGCGAGGATGAGAGCAAGGGTGCGCATGGTGGCGGCACCATACCGGCAACGGCCGGAATTTAGAAGCGCACGCGTCACGCGACCTCGACGGTGATGTGCACGAGCTCTGAATGTGCACGCAGCGCTCGATGCACCTGCTCGGCCGCGAGCGGCGATTGCGATTCGAGGCTGAGGATGCAGGCGTACTTTCCCCTTCCGACTCGCCATACGTGCAGGTCCCGGATGACGGCGTGCGCGAGCCCGCGCACCGCCTCGCGCACCTCTTCGACCACGGGCGCATCCATTTCCGCATCGAGCAGAACGCGGGTGGTTTCGCGCAGCAGCGAGATCGCCCAGCGGCCCACGAGCACCATTCCAAGCAGCCCCATGGCGGGGTCGAGCCATGAGGCGCCGATATAGCGGCCCCCCAGCAAGGCGACGATCGCGAGCACGGAGGTCAACGCATCGGCCACCACGTGCAGGTAGGCCGCCTTCAGGTTGAGGTCGTGATGGTGCGCGGGAGGAGCGGGGTCGGAGCCGTGGTCGTGCGCATGCGCATGTTCATGCTGGTGGGCGTGCCCATGCCCATGGTGATGAGTTCCGCGCGAGAGCATGTACGCGGACACCGCATTGACGGCCAGCCCGAGGATGGCGACCCACAGCGCCTGCTCGAAGTGGATGGCGACGGGATTCAGCAGTCGATGGGCCGACTCGATCCCCATGTACAAGGCGACCGCGAGCAGGAAGAGCGCGCTCGTGTATCCGCCCAGCACCTCGATCTTCCACGTGCCGAAGGCGAAACGGGGATCCGCCGCGTAGCGGCGTGAAAGCGCGTAGGCGCCGGCGGCGACGCCCAGGGCGACCGCATGCGAGCTCATGTGCCAGCCGTCGGCGAGCAGCGCCATCGATCCGAAGACGGTGCCGGCGACGATCTCGATGACCATCATGACGGCGGTGAGGATCATCACCTGGCGCGTGCGCTTCTCGGCGAGCGGGTTGCTCTCGCCGAAGGAATGGCTGTGCGTGGCTTCAAAAGATGTGGATGGCATCGTGCCTCCCGGTATACTCCCCGGGAGTATACGGCAGGAGCGGTCGGATGGCACACACGAAAAGGGGCGGGCAGCAGCTTCGTGCGCGGGTGAGGCGGCTAAGGGGTCAGGTCGACGCCGTCGAGAAGGCGCTGGCGCAGGGCGAGGAGTGCGCCCGGGTGTTGCAGCAGATCGCCGCAGTGAGGGGCGCCGTGAACGGGCTGATGCTCGTGGTGCTGGAAGGCCATGTGCGGGAGCACCTGAAGCCCACGGGCAGCGAGGACACGGAGGCGCTGCTGCAGGTGATGCGCCGCTATCTGCGCTGAGCGATCAGCGGCGGCCCAGCACTTTCGAGAGCAAACGCCCTCGCGCGAGCCGGATCTCCACGTCATCTCCCGGCTGAACGGCTTCGGCGTCCGTGAGCAATGTGCCATCGTCCGCGCGCGTCACGATGGCGAAGCCGCGATCCAGCGTGGCGAGCGGGCTCACCGTATTCAGCGTGCGGCCGGCCATGGCGAGCCGATGCTCGGCGCCTGCCAGCAGATCCTGCACTGCGTGGCGCAGCCGCGCCGCCAGCGCATCGTGCTTCAGCCGGAACTCGTTCACTGCCTGATCCGGCGCGCACTGCAGCAGGCTGGCCCATAGTTCGGAGAGGCGATGGCTGCCGTCGAGCAGGCTGCCGCGCACTGCGCTCGCGAGGCGCTGCTCGAGATCGTCCAGCCGTTGCTCCTGCTGGGCGAGCCGTGCGCCGGGATGCGCGAGGCTCAGGCGATGGCTCATCGCTTCGAGCAGCGCGCCGAGTGCGCGAAGCTCGCGGCTCATGGCGACGCCGAACCGGCTGGCCGTGTGCGTCAGCGCTTCCAGGCAGGCGTGGCGATCCGGCACGACCAGCTCTGCGGCGCCCGAAGGTGTGGGCGCTCGGGCGTCCGCCACGAAATCCGAGATGGTGAAATCGATTTCGTGGCCGATGCCGGAGACCACCGGGATGGGGCTCGCGCAGATGGCACGTGCCACCGACTCGTCGTTGAAGGCCCAGAGGTCCTCGATGGAGCCGCCGCCGCGCGCCACGATGAGCACGTCGCACTCGGCGCGGGCCGCCGCCAGCCCCAGCGCCGTGACGATCTCCGGCACCGCGGCCGCGCCCTGCACGGAAGTTGGGTAGATGAGCACATCCGAAGGCGGGAAGCGCCGCCGCAGGATGTGCAGGATGTCCCGGATGGCCGCGCCGCTGGGCGAGGTGACCACGCCGATGCGCTGCGGAAACCGTGGCAGCACGCGCTTGCGCGATTCCGCGAACAGGCCTTCCGCCGCCAGCTTGGCCTTCAGCCGCTCGAACTCCCGGTTGAGCGCGCCGAGCCCGGCTTCCTCCATGTGCTCCACGATGAGCTGGTAGTCGCCGCGCGGCTCGTACAGGCTGATGCGCCCCCGTGCCAGCACGTGCAGGCCCGCGGAAGGGGTGAAGCGCAGGCCGGAATTCCGCTGGCGGAACATGGCGCAGCGCAGCTGGGCGTCGCGGTCCTTCAGCGTGAAATACCAGTGGCCGGAGGAGGGCTGGGAGAAGTTGGAGATCTCGCCCTCCACCCAGAGCACCCCCAGGCCGCGCTCGAGCAGCGCCCGCGCCTCGCGGTTCAGGCGGGCGACCGTGTAGACGTCGCGGGTGGGCGGGAAGAGGGACATCGGGGCGGAAAAGTAGCACGGGCCGGGGCCGGTTCCGTGTACAATCGCGCGCCACCTTAGCTAAGGAGGCCGGGGCGAACCGGTGCCTCGAGACGCATGCGTATCCTCGAAGAAGCGCTCACTTTCGACGACGTCCTCCTCGTCCCGGCCTACTCGGAAATCCTGCCGCGCGAAGTGGACCTTTCCACCCAGCTCACGCGCCGCATCCGCCTGAACCTGCCGCTGCTCTCTGCCGCCATGGACACCGTCACCGAGGCGCGGCTCGCCATCACCATGGCGCAGGAAGGCGGCATCGGCGTCATCCACAAGAACATGTCCATCGAGGCGCAGGCGCGCGAAGTGGCGCGCGTGAAGAAATACGAGAGCGGCGTCATCAAGGACCCCATCACCGTGACGCCGGACATGACCATCCGGCAGGTGCTGGAGCTCACGCGCTCGCGGGGCATCTCGGGCATGCCGGTGGTGAGCGGCAAGAAGGTGGTAGGCATCGTCACGCACCGCGACCTGCGGTTCGAGGAGAAGCTGGACGCGCCCGTCTCCACCGTGATGACGCCGCAGGAGCGCCTGATCACCGTGCGCGAGAACGCGCCGAAGGAAGAGGTGCTCGGCCTGCTGCACAGGCACCGCATCGAGAAGGTGCTGGTGGTGAACGGCAGCGGCGAGCTGGCCGGTATGATCACCGTGAAGGATTTCCAGAAAGCCACTGAATTTCCTAGAGCTTCCAAGGACGATCGCGGCCGGCTGCGCGTGGGCGCGGCCGTGGGTACTACACCGGATACGCTGGATCGCGTGGCCGCGTTGCGCGATGCCGGCGTGGACGTGGTGATCGTGGATACCGCGCACGGCCATTCGCGCGGCGTGCTGGAGACGGTGCGGCACATCAAGGCGAAGTGGGGCGACCAGCAGGTGATCGGCGGGAACATCGCCACGCTGGAAGCCGCGAAGGCGCTGGCCGAGGCGGGCGCGGATGCGGTGAAGGTGGGCATCGGCCCCGGCTCCATCTGCACGACGCGCGTGGTGGCGGGCGTGGGCGTGCCGCAGATCTCGGCCGTGGCCGGCATCGCGGATGCGCTGAACGCCGAGATTCCGGTGATTTCGGACGGCGGCATCCGGTACTCGGGAGATATCGCCAAGGCGCTCGTCGCGGGCGCCCACGCGGTGATGATCGGCAGCCTGTTCGCGGGCACCGAGGAATCGCCGGGCGAGGTGGAGCTGTATCAGGGCGCCTCGTACAAGAGCTATCGCGGCATGGGCTCGCTGGGCGCCATGTCGGAGCGGCACGGCTCGGCGGACCGGTATTTCCAGGATGCGGCCTCCGAGCTCGAGAAGCTGGTGCCGGAAGGCGTGGAGGGTCGCGTGCCTTACAAGGGCAGCGTGGTCACCATCCTGCACCAGCTGGCGGGCGGCCTGCGCGCGGCGATGGGGTACACCGGAAGCCGGAACATCAACGACATGCGCACGAAACCGAAATTCGTCCGCATCACCAACGCGGGCATCCGGGAGAGCCACGTGCACGACGTCGCCATCACCAAGGAAGCCCCGAACTACCGCGTGAGCCGATGAGCGGCGGTGCCGGGTCGGACATCCATGCCGACCGGATACTGATCCTCGACTTCGGCTCGCAGTTCACGCAGCTCATCGCGCGGCGGGTGCGCGAGCTCGGGGTGTACAGCGAGCTGCATCCCTGGGACATGGCCGACGAGGCCGTGCGGGCGTTCAGGCCCAAAGGCGTGATCCTCTCCGGCGGGCCGGAATCCGTGACGGCGCCGGGCTCGCCGACGGTGCCCGAGGCCGTGTGGCAGCTCGGCGTGCCGGTGCTCGGCATCTGCTACGGCATGCAGGCCATGGCGAAGCGCTTCGGCGGCGTGGTCGAGCCGCACGACAACAAGGAATTCGGCTACGCGGAGATTCGCGCGCGCGGGCATTCGCAGCTGCTGAACGGCATCGAGGATCGGGTGAATGCCGAGGGCCACGGCCAGCTGGACGTGTGGATGTCCCACGGGGACCGCGTTACCGATCTGCCGCCGGACTTCAAGCTAATCGCCTCGACGCCGGACCTGCCGCTCGCCGGCATGGCGGACGAGACTCGGCGCTACTACGGCGTGCAGTTCCACCCCGAGGTGACGCACACCAAGCAGGGCGCGCGCATCTATTCGCGGTTCGTGCATGAGATCTGCGGGTGCGGCAATGCCTGGCGGGCGGCGAGCATCATCGACGATGCGGTGGCGCGCGTGCGTGCCCAGGTGGGTCGCGGCAAGGTGCTGCTGGGGCTTTCCGGCGGCGTAGATTCCTCTGTAGTGGCGGCCTTGCTGCACAAGGCGATCGGCG
>JBGAIL010000107.1:0-9646 GCA_044225565.1 Steroidobacteraceae bacterium
AACGAGAGCGCCCGCGACCCCTCGGCCGGCTCCCCGTTCCGGGTCGAGGTATCGGTGCTCGCGCCCGGATCCGCCTCGTCGAGCTTCACCCGAGGGCTCGCTACCGGCATCGCAATCAGCAATGCACCCGATGCCTCATCCGTGCGCACCTCGAGCGAGGTGCCCTCGAGCAGCTTCTCGATCGCCTCGCGCGGCGACAGATCGCCGCTCACGCCCGCCGTCCTGAGTCCCCTGACCTGTGCCTCCGAATAGACAAGGTCGACTTCGGCCTGTTTCGCCAGCGACTCGAGCGCCACGACCAGCTCTCCGGCAGGAATCTCGATTCGCTGCGCGTTCGCCACGGCATGCGCGGCAAAGGAGATGCTGCCCATCAATGCGATGAACGTGGCTTTCATGATCGAAGTCTTCGGCATCTCGTTTCCCCGCGTACCGGCCCTGGTGATCGGCCGTCGGAGTACCATGACGAAGCGGCGGGAAAAATCCCTGACTCGCGATGCCCGAACGCGGGGGCGTCCTCTCGAGTCTCTATTGCATCACCGCCTCACGCGGATTGCGGCTCGCGGTCAATACGATCTCGTCGTCCTTGTGGCGCGCCTGCACCGGGAAACCGTCTTCCAGGATGCGCACGAAGGCCTCGAACTGCGTAGCGCGAAATTTCCCGCTGATCCGAAGCGCCGCGACGACAGGGTCATCGATGACGATCTTGCGAGTGTTGTAACGGTTGAATTCGGCGACGGCGTCGGCAAGCGGGGTATCGCGGAATATCAGATGCCCGGTCCGCCAGCTGAGATATCCCTCCACCTCCGAGACCGCCCTGCGATCCACCAACACGCCTGCTTCGCCGGCGCGAACGATGCTGCCGGCGGCGAGCATGAGCAGCGGGTCTTCCCTCTTGCGCTCCAGCGCCGGCTCCCTTGCATCCTCGATACGCACTCTGCCTTCCGTGACGAAGACACGAAGGCCGTCACGCTCGCGCCGCACCGAAAACTGCGTACCGACTGCGATCACGCGCCTCTCTCCTGCCTCGACGACGAAGGGCCTCGTCGGATCCCTGGCAACGTCGAAGAACGCCTCGCCTTTCTGCAATTCGACGCGGCGCTCGATATCGGTGATATCGAGGCGGATCCTGCTGTCGGTATTCAGGACGACCTTGGACCCGTCGCTGATGGGCACCGATGCAGTGCCGCCAACGGGCGTACGGTAGGTGGAATCGATGGGCCAGAGGTGGAACGCGATACTTCCACACATGGCGACGAGCAGCATCGCCGCGAAAGCCCAACGCATCGCCAACGGACGCCCTGCGCCCGCATTGCTGCGGGAGCCTTCTGCTGGCAAGGGCGCATCATCCTGCGCAGGCGCATCGAACGGTGCGTCTTTGTCAAAGAACGACGCAAGCTTCCATTCCTCGGTGACGGGAACCTCTCCCGGCGCCACACCAGCGCCGAGCGCCTTCAAGCGCTTCGCTTGCTTCCACGCAGCCTCCAGGCGAACGAACGCGACGACGTGCAGGGTCGACTGCGCGAGCCATGCATCGAACGCAGCCTCATCGGCCTCGCTCCACTGGCTACCGTCGCGCCGGGCAAGCCAGACGGCGGCGCGCTCTTCAATCTGTATGCTGCTTTCCATGCTCGGCTTCGATGTCGGAGGTCATGAGTATGCTCTGCGCGCCCCGTGCCTTTCTGCCAAACAAGGCGTCGGCGAGCAGGCGGGTGCCCTTGACGATGTGGCTCTCCACGGTCTTCTCGGTGATATTGAGGCGGCTCGCAACTTCCCGTTGCGAGAACCCGTCCACCCTTCTCAGCCAGACGACCTCCCGGCATCTGGGCGGCAACACGCTGAAGGCGCGCGCGAGCTGCATGAGCTCCTGCCTCGCCTGGAGCCGCTGCTCCGGAGAATCGTCCTCCACCAGGACGTTCAGGGACTCCAAATCCCCGATGGTCTCGATCGAGACGACCCGGCTCCGGCGGATCCGGTCGGCCATCAGATGGCGCGCGGTGGTGAACAGGAATGATTTGGGTGAATGCGGCCGCGACTTCCCGGCGGCTTCGTACACCCTCATGTAAGTCTCCTGCCGCAGGTCGTGGACCTCCTCGCGGCTCGGCCACAGCCGCGCGAGATACCTGACCAGAGCGGCCTCATGGATCAGGATCTCGCGGGCAAACCAGGTGTTCAGGGCCTCATCCACGCCCCTAGGATACTGCGGTTATGGAGTCGAAACGTGCCTGATGCGGGCACGGGAAGCCGGCGACGGCTATTTTTCCATCGGACTCAGGGATAATGGCAGTTCGCTCGTCACGGTCCGATCGCACGGTCTTCGTTGGCTTCGATCCGTGCGCCTGCTACAGGATCTGCCGGGCCCAGGAATCGAAGGTGGCCTGCACGACTTTCGGGCTGATCAGGAAGTCATGAGCGTCCCGCGCCAGATGCGCCTGAATGGGGACGATCGGGCCGATCGCGCGTGCCCGAACGTGCAGCTGCGCGGCGTGCTCGAGCAATACCGCCAGATACACCGCCTCTTCCATCGACGCTCCAGTAGTGAGCAGCCCGTGGTGCGCAAGAAGGATCGAGCGCTTCGTACCCAGCGCCTCGCAGATGATACGCCCCTCCTCGTTCGCGAACGGCACACCAGGCCACTCTGCGAGGTAGGCGCAATCGTCGTGGAACATGGTAGCGTCCATGTGCGCCACCGCCAGTGGCTCGCCCGTCATGCCGAGCGCGGAAGCATAAGGAGGATGGGTATGTACGATGCAGCTCACGTCCGGGCGCCGCGCGTAGATCCAGAGATGGAAACGAATGGCCGGGTTGGGCATCCCTGCGCCCTCGAGCAATTGCATGTTCTCGTCGACACGCAACAGATCGCCGGTCCGCACTTCGGCGAAGCCGAGCCCGAAACGCGGTGTCCAGAACGTTCCAGCCTGCTCGGCTCGCACGGTGATCTGTCCCGCGAGAGTTCTGGCATGACCTTCCTTCGCGAGGATGCGGCACGAGAGAGCTGCCTTCTGCGTGATGCTCCAGCCGGACGCTTGCATGAAGCGATCCAGGTCAGCATCGATCCCGCGCCTGATCGTCCCGCTGTCCTGGGAGAAGATCGACCCGTCATCGCGAGATCCCATCCTGCCTCTCCCCGTCATTACGCTGATCGGAATACGATGGCTGCAAAGCATGCCTCAGACATGGTTGTCGAGTGCGACCTCGCTCCCCTCGAAGTACACGGTCTCGACCATTTGAGCGATCCGGCCCTCGCGAATGGTCCACAAGGCGTTGTCGTGGATGGTCCCCCTGACGCCATCGGCGGTCGCGTAGTCGATGAGATAGTAAGCGGCGCAGCGGTCGCCTGCGCTCACGGTGAGCTCGAGAGGCAGCCGGATGCGGAAATGGGAGAGCTTTCTCTGCAGCTCCTGAAAATGTCGCACATGCCCGTCGATGCCCGCGCACTTGACCTGGCCGTTGGCGATCATTCTCGCATCCGCCGTAAACCGCTTCTCGACCTGCTCGCGGTCGATGACGGCCTGCGGGTTCGCCATCACTGCGTTGAACCACTCGAACGACCGGACGACGACGCTCAGGTTCGGATCGGACATCGGCTTGCTCCTCGGATCAGTTCAGGGAATTGCGGTGTATCACGCCATCTTTCATGATGAGCCTGAGCGATTCGGCGCTGCGCTCGAAAATCGAGATGTCCTCGAGCGGGTTGGCGTCGAGGACGATGAGATCCGCCAGGGCGCCGGGCGCGACCACGCCCAGCTCTCCATCGCGTTGCAGCAGCGCCGCGTTCACCGACGTCGCCGATTTCAGTATCTCGAACGCGGAAGCGACGCGACGCCGCACGGAGAACTCGACGTTCTGATCGCGGTGCAGGCTGCCCAGAAGATCGGTCCCGAACCCGATGCGGACGCCGGCCCGGACGCAGTTCTCGAACGCCTCGAGGCCATGGCGCCCGACTTCGGCAAGCTTTGCGACGCTCGATGCGCTCAAACCGGCGCCTCGGCCCAGGAGCTGTATGCGCTCCACGACTGCCAGAGTGGGCACGACGAACGCGCCAGCGCTTGCGATGAGGCCTGCCGTCGCTCCATCTATGAAAGTTCCGTGCTCGATGCTGCGCACCCCACATTCGATGCAACGGCGGGCGGCCTCGGCGGTGTGCGCATGAGCCATGACATACGAGCGGCGGGCGGCTGCTTCCTCGACCGCCGCGCAAATCTCGACCCGCGTGAATTGCGGCATCCACAGCGGGTCGGTGGGCGAAAGCACGCCTCCCGAGACGTGAATCTTGATCTGGTGCGCGCCATGGCGCAGCTCGTCGCGCGCCGCCTTGCGCACCTCATCCTCTCCATCCACGACGCGCGCGAGCACCCCGGAGTACCCGCATGCGCAGAGCTCGCAGTGGTCTGCCGAGCGCAAATCGCCGTGACCACCCGTCTGGCTCAGCGATTTTCCGGCAAAGAAGATGCGCGGACCGGCGATCAGGCCGATCTCCACCGCCCGCGCCAGCCCACGATCGGCGCCTGCTGCGTCGCGCACGGTCGTGTACCCGCGCATCAGGGCGTCATTCAGCAAGCGCGCTGCGTGAAGCGCGAGCAGCGACATCGGCAAGTTGTCGAAATGCGCGACATCCAGACTGATGCCGTAGGCGTGGAAGTGCGCGTCGATCAGGCCCGGCATCAGGAACCTTCCACCGAGATCGATCGTACGCACGGCCGATGACCTCAAGGTGCGATCGCCTACCTCCTTGATGCGCTGCCCTTCCACCAGCACACTGGCGCCCTCGATGAGCTCCGGCGATGCTCCATCAAACACCAGAGCGTTCTGCAACAATACCGTTTCGGGCTCCACGTGCATTACACGGCCGCGTTCACCTGCGTTTCGAGCAGCTTCTCGTAACTCCGCCGCGCCATGACCGCCGCTCGATCGGCACGAATCAGCTTCTCCTGCACGCCGGGTGGCGCGGCGCGGGCGACGCGGTACTGAGCCTCGATCATTTCCCGGTCTTCCTCGATGGTGACGTCCACCTGGTGCTGCACGCCAGCGATCTCGTGGGGCTTCAGGAGCATGTTCCAGCACTTCACGCCGAAGTAGCGCGTGGACTCCGCGGTTTGCGGCGTGAGGCAATGCAATACCTGGGAGATCGGCCCCGGCTGTATCTCTTCGCTCCCTTCGCGCTTCGGCACGCCCGAAGTGATGACGCACGAAGGCGGAATGTATTCCCCGCTGATCTCCATGTAGATTCCCGTGGCGGCGCTCTTCGGCGTCTTGAGATCCCTGCGATAGTGGACGTGCGCACCCTCCTCCCATGTTTTCATGGGCTCGGACTCGTGGATCAGGTTGTCCGCGCCGAGGATGCTGTGCAGGAAGTGCACGTGCGTCAGGTCCATCAGGTTGTCCACGATCAGCTGGAACGGCGCCTGGAAGACGCTCTCCGTGTGGTAGGAAAGAAAGCCCGCCTTGTCCATCCAGGGCCAGCGCGGAATGGCGGCTGCATCGCATTTCTCCTGCTCTCCCAGCCAGACCCAGACGAATCCATGCGCTTCGGCCACGCCGAACCGATCGACGCGAAGTGCCTGCGGAACCGTCTTCTCGCCCGGCACCCGGGTGCAGCGCCCGCCGGAGTCGAACTGGAATCCGTGGTAGCGACACTGGATCTCATCGCCGAGGAGCGCGCCCTTGGACAGCGGCGCCTGGCGATGAGGGCAGCGGTCGCGCATCGCGACGGGCTCTCCGGCCTGGGTGCGGAAGAGCACCACCGGCTCTCCGAGCATCCATTTCTGCAGGGGCTTGCGGCCGACGTCGCGGGACAGGGCCGCCACGTACCAGGAATTGCGTAGGAACATCGGTATCTCCGGTAGGCGACGGCATCCTACCTAACACCGTTAGGTTTGGCAATGCTAGCGCTGTGAAGCGCGCTTGCCGCGTGCGGCCTGTTTCTTGCCGATCTCGTGTCTCAGGCCCTCGAGCACGAGGTGGAGACCGAAATCGAATCGCCGGTCGAAATTCTGGCTCAGGAGGGCGGGCATGGCTTCGAGCATCGCTGGAATCCTGGCGGGCGCGAAATTCTGCAGGCCGCGTTGCGCGGCTTCGAGATCCACGGTGGCGCGACCGCCCTTCTGATTGAGATCCTGCTCCTCGATCACGAAGCCGATCACGAAATAACTGATGCTGAGCCAGCCCCACGCGGCCACCTCGGGCGAGGCGCCTGCCCTGCGCAGCGTGGCGATCATGGTCTCGCCGCTTCGAACCACATTCTCGGTGGTGGCGTAAATGCCGCCGAAGACTCTCGCGCCATCGCGGTGCTTCGCCAGGGCCGCGCGGAATTCCTGTGCGACTTTCTCGATCACCGAGTCCCACGAGGCGGTAGGGCTCACCTTGCGCGCGACGTCCCGCAGAAGCTCGTCAGCAATCGCTTCGAGCAGCGACTGCTTGTTGGCGAAGTGCCAGTACAGTGACGGCGCCTGGATGTCGAGCTCCTTGGCGAGCACTCGCATGCTCAAGCCTTCGATTCCCTCCCTGTCGAGGACTCTCAGGGCGGCAGCCAGCACCTCTTCTCGTCGGATTCCCATGGTCGGCAGTGATTCGGGCGAACGGAGCGCATGCGCGCGAAGGCCCGCAGTATATCCGGCAATCGTCGGCTGAAGGAATCTACAGCCGCGCGCTCACATCGACACCGTAAGTGCGCCCGACCATCGGCGAGTAGGCATCGAGCCCAAAGGGATTGCCGCTGTACTCCACGGCCTGGAAGTCCTGCGTGGTCCGGTCGTCCAGGGCGTTCTTCAGCCATGCACTGACCGTCCATCGCTCATCGTCGGTCCGCGCCCCTATGCGCAGATTGAGATAGTCGACCTGCCGGCGGACGTCGGCGTTGTCCAGGTGCCAGGGCGCGCGCCCCAGGCGGTTGTAGTCCGTGCGCAGGAAGAGCCCCCAGGATCCGCTCAACGGCCGCTCATAGGAAGCGCCGGCGTTGATGGTGTAATCCGGAACGCGGGGCAGCTTGTTCCCCCTGACGCCGGGGTCGGCGCTGAACCGGTCGATCCTGGAATCGACCATGCCACCGGAGACGTTGAGCGCGAGCCCATGCCCGACGAATGCCGCCGTCTCGATCTCGAAGCCGCGGATCGTGGACCTGTCGATGTTGAGGCCCACGTTGGCACCGGTCGTGAAGTCGAGAACCTGCTGCTGCGCGTCCTTGAGCTTCATGTGGAAAGCGGCGACGTTGACCGAGAGACGCTGCGCAAGAAGCGTGCTCTTCATGCCCAACTCGGCGGTACGCCCCTCCTCGGCGCGCATGACGGCCTCACCGATGGTCGCTTCGCTCGGGTTGAAATCGCCGCTGCGGAAGCCTTCTCCGTAGGAGCTGTAAAGCGTGACGGCCGGTGACACCCGGTATCTCAGGGTGAGCTTGGGCTGCAGCTTCGAGAAGCTGGCTTCGCTCGCGTCGTTGAGCTCGATGCGATCGTCGTCGTAACGCAGGGCGACCGCGATCTCGAGCCGGTCGTCCAGGTCGAGCTCGGCCTGTCCGAACGCGGCATGGTTCTCGAAGCGCCGGTGGTCCGTATTGTCCAGCACGGGAAAATCGATGCTTCCCGTCGGCGCGGGCGGGTCGAGAAAGAAGCCGATATCGGCAAGTCCGAGCGTGCGGATGGAGCTGTGGGATCTCACGTGATATCCGCCGACGATCCAGCGGAAGCGCCGGGCAGAGGGCGATGTGAAACGGATCTCCTGCGAACTTCCGCTGTCGCGGATCTCGCGGAAAGCCGTGAGTATCGGCAATGCGGTGACGTCGAAGTCCGCGAACAAGCGCTCGCTGCCGCGCAGGTACGCTCCGATCAGAGACAAGGTGCCGGCGTCGGTGGTCCAGCTCGCCTTGCCGGAGACATCGCGCACGATGCGCGGGTTGTTGCCGATGGTGTCGGTCGTCACCGGCAGCTCGTTCTCGTTCGGCATGCCATCGACGGGGATGCTGACATACGCCGGATCGCCGCCGTGAGTGGTGCTGTAACCCAGCTTCAGGTCCAACTCGAAGACGTCCGAGGGCCTGAGAAGGAAACGCAGCCGCGCGGAGAGGTCCTCGAGATGATCCATGTAGTGGCCATTGGTCTCGTTGCGCAACTGCCCATCCCGATTCCGGTATGAGACCGACGCGCGCGCCAGCAACTTCTCGTCGACCAGCGGGCCGCCGACCGCGGCCCGGGCGGTGTACTCATTTCCGTGCGCAAGACCAGCCATCGCCGAGATTTCCAGCTCGTCGGACGGAGCGCGGGTGAGAATGTTTATGGCGCCGCCGATTGCATTGCGCCCGTAGAGCGCGCCTTGCGGTCCCTTCAGGACTTCGACGCGCTCGAGATCGAACTCTTCCACGTTGAACTGCATCGAGGGGCTGATGAGAAGCACGCCGTCCTGCACGATCGCCGCCGGAGGTGGTCCGTTCTGGATCTGGCTCAGGCCGCGGATCGTCAGGTGATTCTCCCCCATGTTTATGCCGCTCTGGAAAGTGACGTTGGGAACGAGCTGGACGAGCTCGGCCACCTGCTCGATACCCGCACGCTCCAGCACGCTGGCGGACAGCGTCGTGATCGCGATCGGCACATCCTGTGCCCGCTCGTCGCGCTTGCGCGCTGAGACGACCAGCTCCTCCAGCGCCTCTGCCTCGGGCTGCCCGGCGTGCGCGCATGGCACCTGGGCGGAAATACCGCACAGGCAGGCAAGCGTTCCAGTCAACAACCGCCGGCCGCCGGCCGCGGTGATGTGCGTGGGCATGGTGCGGTTCCCCCTTTAGAGCCGGCTTGTGCACACTATGACTAACGGTGTTAGTTTATCTAACACTGTATGGTTGTCAACGGCACGATGCCACGGCTGGCACGGCGTGTCTTTTGGCACGCTGACGGGATAGCGACCTGACGGCTTCATCGAGTCGCGCGGGGCGTCGAACCGCGCTATCGTCCGTGTCATCCATGAAGATCTCGCGCGAAGACCTCACCGAGAGATTCCGGTCGTTCTCGGACGAAGAGCTGCTGAGCCGGGCGGGTAGCGGGACATTGACTCCATTGGCCCAGGAAGTGGCTGAGGCCGAACTGCGCTCGCGCGGCATGGAGCCTGCTTCACCGGCAGCGAGCAGCGACGTCACCGATGACCAGGCCATCGATCTGACCACCGTCGCCGAGTTCTGGGATCCGGTGCAGGCCCATCTGCTGAGGGCCTGCCTGGAAGCGCACGGCCTGTTCTGTTTCGTGTGGGGCGAGCACCTCGCGACGGCGAACAATTTCCTCTCCGCCGCATCGGGCGGGGTGCGGCTGCAGGTGCGCAGTGATCAGGTCGAGGAGGCCAGAGGCGTGATCGCCGCGTTCGAGTGTGGGGAGCTCATGATCCAGGAGGGGACGGAACCTTCGGAGTGAGCCTTACAGGAGGCCCAAATTACAGGCGCAGACACGGGATCAATGGCCAAGCCCCAGCGGGCGGCGAGCTCACCTTCAGGTACCTTCGAAGGCGTTTCCTGAAATCAATCGCTTGCTGCACCACGGACACACGACCGATGTCTTGAGTATGCGTTTTGCACAAGCCGGACAGTCCATCGCACTCTGAGGGCGCGCGATCTTCCCATCGAGCTTCCCGTCCGCGAGATCTACTTTCTCTACGTAGCGACTCCACCACCGCTATC
>JBGAIL010000107.1:9697-16348 GCA_044225565.1 Steroidobacteraceae bacterium
TCGCATATAGGGCGCGACATTGCTTTCGATCTCCCTGAACTCGCGTTCCGTCAGTGGCAGCTCTCGAAATGCCTTCCACCCCTGCGCGGGAGTCATGCCGCCGCCGACTGCGCCGTCCGAACCATAAAGCACCCTCTGCACTCCCAGCTGCCGAATGCGGCGTGCGACGAGGCTCGCTTTCGAGCGCCAGTCTCCGACGCCGGCGACGCCCGACACATCGAAGTACAAGTGCGCCATCCTGGGATCGTCACGCTCGACGGCCTCGACGAATACCGACAGCGCCTCATCGATCGAAGGATCGTCATAACCGCCAGCACCAGCCAGGTGCGCAATCTGAATCACCGTGCCTGGAGCAGCCCCGATGAGCTCGTTCAGGAATATTCGTGCCTGCGCCGCGCCATAGGGACGATTTCGCGTCACCGATGGCCGCATGTGCACTGCGACAGCCATGTTCCGGTTGGCAGCGGCCTTGAACACCTTGACCAGTTGCTCTACCTGCGTCGGGTCAGTCAGGTCGACGTCCGAATTGCCGAAGTGCAGCTTGATCCCGAAGCGCATCCGGGGATCGCCCGCGCAACGCTCGACCTCGGCAATCGCATACTCTTTGAGAGGGTTGAACCCGCAGAATCCACGAAGACGGCCTGGAAAAAGCCCCACTTGCCGGCTGGTCCAGTCGTTTTCCGAGCGGACCCGCGCGTACTCGTCTGCAATCACCGGCTTGTTCGGGTTCCCGAGCTGATAGGCCGTGGACAGCACCAGCGCGCGCTCGATGCCAGCCGAATCCAGCAATGCGACCAGATCGCGGGCGCTCAATGACGCGAGACCTGGTGATCGCGCCACGATTTCCGGGCTGAACAAGTGCTGATGGTGATCCACCAGCGGGGCGGATAGAGCCGCTCCGCAGAGCAGCGCCATCACCGCCGTGGCGAGGAAGCGCGCGAGGGAGAAAGGCATTTACTGGAACCGCCGGCCTGATTTGCTCTCAGCGCACTCTGCGGAACTGATCGGTGCGGTCGGGGTATTCCGCCGTCAGTCCGACGACACGACCTCCGGCATCTTTGTCGAAGCCGATCTCCAGATCGACATCGACGCAGTAGAACCGGGTCGGCGACACCGGCCGCAACTCGCACTTCTCGATCGTCCCGGATGCCGTGAGCACATCCTTCTCGTAGGCGACCTTGATGAGCTCATCGTTGAACCGATACGTGCCCAGATAAGGCGCCAGCTGCCTGGAAGAGAGCCGCGTGTCCGGCACGATGCTGTTGACGTCGACCTTGTAGTCGGCCAGCGCCTTCCTGGTATCGGTATTTCCCGGGTACAGTCGCAAGGCCTCCGTGAGATGCGCAATCGCGCGCGGGGTGTCCTTCTGCATGCCCGCGAGCTCCGCCAGAGTGCTATGGATGGACGCATCCCTGGGCTCGAGCGCCAACGCCTGCTTGCCGATGACCTCCGCATCGGAAAACCGCTCGAGCTCCCCCAACCTCCACATCATGACGTGGTACAGGCTCTCCGGCACCTTGATGGGGTATCCCAGTCGACGCGAGAACTCCGCATAGTGTCGGTCCAAGGCTGCTGTCCCACCCTGGTCGTACAGGGCGACAGGATCAGTGATTCGATATCCGCTGAAGATCGCCTGCAGGCCTTCGTAGGTGCTGAGGTAGGGAATGGTGCCGTGATCCTCTTCGACCGAGCGCTTGAACTGCCAGCGCACGTCCTTGAGCTTGCTCTCCTCGAGGACAGCGGCGAGCTTCCACGCGCCTCCGAGCATCGCCTGGCCTTCGTCCCCCATCGTCATGTAGAGGTCGGCCCGCAGCTGCGGATGAACGGCGAAGAACGGCTGCGCTTTCTTCACCAGCGCCTGGTCGTCCCACCACAGCGACGGACTTATCGCCAGGTAGCCGTTGAATACCTCGGGCCGGGTCGTCAGTGCGTAGATCGCGAACAACCCACCCAAGGAGTGACCCACCAGGATGCGATAGGGCCGGGTGCGGTAGTCGCGATCCACCGCCGGCAACAGCTCATCGGCGATGAAAGCCAGGAACTTGTCGGCCCCGCCGGCAGAACCCGACCACGGCGTCCCACCCCACCCGGTGGCGGGCCGCGTCGGCGTCATGTCGCGCGAGCGGTCCGTGTTGTTGACGCCGACGACGATCATCTCCGGGATCCGGCCGTTGTCGGCGAGCAGGTCGACTGCGGCGACGGTGTGCGCGAAATTCGACTCCCCGTCCTGGAGCACCAGCACCGGATAGCGATCCTTCCCGGATTTGTAGGACGCCGGCGTGTGGATGATGTAAGTGCGGGTTTCCGCGAGAACCCTGGATTCCATCTGCAGGGTCTCACCAACCACGAACGGCTGCGGTTTCACCGGGGCAGCTGCATTCGCCGACGCGGCCAGCAGGACTGCCAGGGTCAGTGCGATAGGCATCGACGATCGAGCGAGCATGTTACGTTTCATTTGCGCAGCCACTGAAATGTGTCGGGAGGTTTGCGGACCGCTGGATTCTGGTTTTGACGGCCCGCATGAGGCGACGAAGTCTAGCGCATTCTTTCCTGCACAGGCATCCGCTCTGACCTAGAACCGACGCTCTCCTGCCTTGAGTAGCGGCTCGATCTAGAGTTCGACGGTTACTGACGCGCGCCGAACGGCGTGACCTGCACCACAAGCGGAATCAGGCGAGCGGGCAGATCTACCGGTAGAAGCACGATGACCAAACGCGCTGATCGCGTCGCCTAACGGCGGCACGGGCGGAAGCTCGTGCCGCCTGATCCTTGGGCAGCGCAGAAATTCACATCGCAGGATCAGCGCATCACGCTCAGCTGCTGAAGCAGTCCGAATCCCAGGCGTTCGGCACGGCTTCGGGCTGGATCGTGCGGGTGCGACCTTCCGTGTCTTCGAGCGTCACCGATCCGTTCTCATTGAACGTGATGATGGCGGTGCCCTCGGAAGATTCGAGCTCCAGGATGCCACCAGTCATCTGCAGCGCCTCGTGGGCGAAGGCGAGGCGCTCCACCGTGTGCACCTGCACCGGCCCCGGCTCGCATTTCTCGGTCTGAAGCTCCAGCTCTCCTTCGAGCAGCATCGAGCTCAGATCCCCGAGTACGTGCGCCCGGAACGGCGCATCGGGCGTGCCGAGGCGGAAGGTGCCGGCCTGTCTGCTCAACTTTGCTTGTACTTGTGCGAACCGACCTATCTCGCTCAGAAAACCTCGCCCGCCGCAGAAAACCGCCCCTCCTCGCCAGAAGCGGCGATCTTCGTCAGGAATCCCTCTCGGTCCATACGTCACCCATTCATCCGCCCCACATCTAACCCGCTCGTTTTTACAAGGAGCCACGCACATCCGATTCCGCAATATCCGTCCGGATTCTTCGCCAGATACTGCTGCTGAGAATCGGCGCGACCATAAAAATACCGCATAAATTCACCGGAACTCTCATTTCTCGAGCCCCCGGAAGTGTCCGGTGTAGCGACGCTGATCCGTCGGAGCGGCGGTGATTGATGCCGATCGTTTGCTCGGCGTCACGCGTCTTGCACTCATCCGCAAGCGGTCGTGGCTGCACCTCGCGGACGACCTCACCGGTATGAAAGGAGCTGCTGAGCGCGATCGTACCCGTCTCTCCCTCAAGGCCCATTGATAGGCTCCGCGCGCACTGCGGCACCGGACCAAAACACGACGTACCCACTTGCGACGGCCCCAGACTCTGAGTATGCGGCATTCGCACTCGTCCAGACCGATTCGCCGGTCGTGATGGAGAGGATGGAATTCAAGGCTGGCGAATAGACGAGATCGGGCGCGACGTTCTGGAAGTTTCTCAACTCCGGCAGGAGCGGCGTCGCAAGCTCGAGGCCGGTGGCGTCCACGATGCGGCAACCCGAATAGACGTTGTTCGACCCCGTGAAGGAGTACGTGTTCACGAGAAGCCTGTCATCGTCCAGCCAGCCGACGCCGAAGCCTTCAACGACCGTCTTCAGCGCGACGCCTTCGAAGACGGCCGTTCCCACATCGTCGTCTGGCTCCTGACTTGCCACTGCGATGAGAGCGCCACTCGGCGACAGCAGCGTCGGGATCCCGGCAGTGGATGGCGTGCCGGAGGCATCGGACCAGATGAGTGCCCCGCCCGTGGCAGGCGCCACTTCTCGATCGCCCGAGCCCCAAGTCTGGGCGAGTACCTCACCGGACGCGGACAACCAGAAATCGGTGGGGAATGGGCCGGGAGCCGTATACGGCCACTCGTGCAGCAGCGCTCCGGATGGGAGAGAGAAGATCTTTATCGATCTGTCGGCGAGATACGGATTGAATTGGTCCGCCTGCGCGGCCAGAACCGTACCATCGGCGGATATCGCGATCTTCGAGCTCGGATATTCGATGCGCCCTTCGAGCTCCTTCGTTAAAGCATCGAAGTACAAGATAGCTCCGGACGCAGTCGCCACAGCGAAGTGTTCCGTGCCGCCCGCGATGCTGCGCGCCTGACCCAGCGAAAAGTACCCCGGAGTGCCCGACAAGCTCGGGCCATCGACCAGCACGCCGGAATCGTTCGCCACCATCCACTCGGAGGCCGAAATTGCGGCGTATGCCGAAAAATAGGAAAGCGTCGACGCATGATCCGATCTGGACGGGCTCGGGCCCGAGAGATCGATCACACCGATCTGCGCCAGACCTGAAGACAGCGGCAATATTCCGAGGGTGGTGCCTGATGAAAACAGCCTGGCGGGACTCGAGAAATTGTAGCTGGTGTCGACGGACGGACCCGAACCGACGGCGTAGAGATCCAATACTCCGGCGCTGAAGGTCCAGATCCAGTTGCCCTGCCCCGCCAGGTTTTCCACGGTCGGATACGAGCCCAGATCCTGCAGCACCGCGTCTTTAGAGTAGGTCCACACGAAATTGCCCAGGCTGGTCAGAAACCGCTGCCCATCGGGGAACCAGGAATGGAAATTCCCCTGATAGGGCGCGCTCAAGGACGAAGATCCGAGCGCCGCTGACACCACCTCCAGGGCGTCCGATCCGGCCGGCCCATCAGCCACTCGGATCTCATCCGGCGACGCGAAGGCGATCGACTCCGAATAATCGCCAGATTTCTCGAAAATGACGGCGCCTGAAGGCGTCCACGCTTTCAGGCCGTCTTCATCGCCCGCGCAAAGATAACTCCCGTCCGTTGCCAGCTTCCACCAGGAGGCCGTCGCGACGATGTGAGAAAGCAGGCGGCCGTCCGCCGACGATCGGAGCTCGAATCCGTCGCGCGTTCTGATAGCGATTGTGCCCCCAGCAAGGTCTGCGCGCGGTATTTCGTCGCACAGCGGGAAATCACACCTCGCTTCGCCGCTGGCTAGGTTCGTCGCGGACTGGGAGTCCCAGAGCACCCAATGTCCCGTGAGCTCGAGACCGAACACACGAGAACCCACGTATCGCAACGAATTCATCGGCCCGATGTGCCCGAGATCGAGCAGGACCCCCGATTCCACCGTGATGGTCACGGTGAACGCCGAAACGCCCCCGGAGTTCTCCGCGGTGACGATGTGGGTGGTCGGTCCACTGACGGCGCTCGGTGTACCCCTGATGCTGCCATTCGTCGTATCGAAGTTCAGCCCGGCAGACAGAGGCGAATCTATCGACCACGTCGCGACGAGGCCACCGCCATTGCTGGGCTCAACGCCCACCACGGGCACACCGGTTGTGAACGCAAAACTCGAGCTCTCGTACGAGATGTCCGGGGCCACGTCGTTGTCGACCGTAATGGAGATTCCGGTCGTGGTGCTTCCCGTCGAATTGGCGGCGTGGACGGTATAGGTCTCCCGCGGCGCTGCGGCAATGGGGGTTCCCGAGATCGCGCCCGTGGCAGAATCCAAGTGCAGGCCGGCTGGCAAGTCCGGATCGATCGAATAGCTCGATACCGTTCCCGTGACGGTGGGCAGCAGTGTCGTGATCTCATGGCCCACCACGAATGCCTGAGGTGACTCGTAGCTCAGGCCCGAGGGCGCAGGGATGCCACTGGAGCCGTCGCCACCTCCGCAGGAGCCGAGAAGGATTAGCGCAGCCATCAACCAAAGCCGTGAAATCACGTGAAGTATCCTTTCACCTTCGTCGCGTCTCTGCCGCGCCGTCTCAGCGGACATGGCTGCCACCCCCTCGGCCGGTCGGCGATCCAGATTCCGACGCCGTTATTTTCGTTCGCAGTATAGCTTCCCATCGGGATACGGAGGCATTCCGCACTCTGACCGGATCGGCGTCCTCGGCTGATCGAAAATATGTAGCAAGCGCCACCTCTCAAGGTAGAGTGCATCGCGACTCAGAAGGAGGGGCTCCCAAGCCTGGCCAGGGCGCATCACACTGTCGCCGGACATTATCCATCAGCCGAAAACCCAGTAGGAATGCAGTCGGGACGTCCTGGCAAAACACAGTGATCTTTCGGCACAAAAACGTGCATTTCATAACCACCACCTTCATCCGCCCGCCTCTAACCTGCTGGTTCTTGTACGCCCCCAATCCCGCAATACCCATCCGGATCCTTCGCCAGATACTGCTGGTGAACATAGCCCCTGAGACGGATCCACCACGCAACTCAAGCGGTTACCGCCACAGCCGCCTGCGATCGGTCTGATTCCAATCGACGCTAAATGTATTCCGGAGTAGAGCAACATCGCCGGGAACGCCG
>JBGAIL010000108.1:0-16662 GCA_044225565.1 Steroidobacteraceae bacterium
CGCTCTTGAGGTAGGGCAGCACGCCCTGCAGGCCGAGATCGAGGATGGTCTGCGGGGTGCGCGCCACCGGGAAGAGCTTGCGCGTCGCCGTGTTCACGCTCTTGTCCGTGGTGTGCGCCGAGAGCATCACGGCGACCAGCAGCTCGAAAGGAGACGAGTGCTCGAGCTCCGTGGTGGGCCGCGGATTCGCGGCCTTCAGGCGGCGGAAGAGCAGCTTGCGCTTCTCAGGGGACATGCGCCATCCGCTTTCTCGAGTTCAGCAATGCGGTGCGCTCGGCTTCGCGCCGGGCGTTGCGTGCGCCGTGTGCGCGAACCCGTTCGCGATTCGTCTGCGCGCGCGGCGGCGGTGTGACTTCGGCAAGCGCGCTTCGTGGCACCATGACGATGCAGTCGACGGGGCAGGCCGGCAGGCAGAGCGCGCAACCCGTGCAGAATTCCGTGAGCACCGTGTGCATGTGCCCGCGGGCGCCGAGAATCGCATCGAAGGGGCAGGGCGGCAGGCAGCGGGCGCAGCCGATGCACCGCGCCTCTTCCACTTGCGCGACCTCGCCGATCATCTCACCTTCATGCCGGGCTGGGCGCCGGAATCCGGCGAGAGCAGGAACGCGCCGACCTCGTCGCCGGAAGCGGCCAGCACCATGCCTTCGGATACGCCGAACTTCATCTTGCGCGGTGCCAGGTTCGCCACCACGACGATGAGGCGGCCGTTGAGCGTGGTCGGATCGTAGGCCGCCTTGATTCCAGCGAACACCTGCCGTGTGCCCATGGGGCCGAGGTCCAGCGAAAGGCGCAGCAGCTTGTCCGCGCCTTCCACGTGAGATGCCTCGACGACGCGTGCCACGCGCAGGTCGATCTTCGCGAACTCGTCGATGGAGATGGTGGCCGGGCTTGCCCCTGGTTGCGCAGCGGCTGCGGACGCAGTACCTGCCGTTTTCGGTGCCGGTGCGGCGACAGGCTTGCTGGAGGCGGGCGGCGATTGCGGAGGCGTCGTCACGGCTGAGGTTCCTTTGTCGAAGTCGAACAGGGCGTCGAGCTGCCTGGGATCGACGCGGGTCATGAGGTGCTGGTAGGGGGCGATGCGCTCGGGCAACGTGGCGGCGTCGCTCCAGCGGAAAGTCCGGTCGAGACCGAAAAGATCGCGCGCCACCCGCTCGGCTACTCTCGGGAGCACGGGAGCGATGAGCACCGTGAGCAGCTTGAAGCCGTGCAAGGCGCGTGAGCATATTTCGTGCAGCTCTGCGTGCTTCGCCGGATCTTTCGCGAGCACCCAGGGCTGGCGCGAGTCGAAAGCCTGGTTGATGCGGTCCGCGGTGGCCATGATGTCGCGCATCGCCTTGCCGAGCTCGCGCCCTTCGTAACTCTCGCGCACGGCGACGGCGGTCTTCTCTGCCTCCGCGACGAGCTGTGCGCCGTCATGGCCGAACTTCAGCGCGCCGCCGAAGTGCTTCGTCACGAACGTCGCGGCGCGGCTCGCGATGTTCACGTATTTGCCGACGAGGTCGCTGTTCACGCGGGCGACGAAGTCGTCCGGATTGAAGTCCAGGTCTTCCACGTTCGCGTTGAGCTTGGCGGCGATGTAGTAGCGCAGCCATTCCGGGTTCATGCCGATGTCGAGGTAGCGCAGCGGGCTGATGCCCGTGCCGCGTGATTTCGACATCTTTTCTCCGGAGACGGTGATGAAACCGTGCACGTACACGTGCTCCGGGACCTTGTACGGCTTGCCCGCGAAATGCAGCATGGCCGGCCAGAACAGCGTGTGGAAGTAGATGATGTCCTTGCCGATGAAATGGATCTGCTCGGTGTCGGGCGCCGCGAGGAATTCCTCGAAGCTGCGCCGCTCGCCGTTCTTCGCCGCGCCGCCGCTCTCGAAGTAGCGTTTGAGCGAGGCGAGGTAGCCGATGGGGGCATCCAGCCACACGTAAAAATACTTGCCGGGCGCATCCGGGATGGGGATGCCGAAGTACGGCGCGTCGCGGGAGATGTCCCAGTCCCCGAGCTCGCGGTCGCCGGTGCCGGAAAGCCATTCGCGCGCCTTGTTCACCACCTGGGGCTGCAGCCGCCCCGGGGCGTTGAGCCATTGCTCGAGGAACGCGACGCACTTCGGGTCCGACAGCCGGAAGAAGTAGTGATCGGAGCTCTTCAGCACCGGCGTGGCGCCGGTGAGCGTGGAGTAGGGATTGATGAGCTCCGTGGGGGCGTACACCGTGCTGCACACCTCGCAGGCGTCGCCGTACTGGTCCTTCGAGTGGCAGTTCGGGCACTCGCCCTTGATGTACCGGTCCGCGAGGAACATGCCCTTCACGGGGTCGTAGAACTGCTCCACCGCCTTCGTGTAGATGAGGCCGGCTGCTTGCAGCCTGCGGTAGACGTCCTGCGACAGCCCGGTGTTCTCCGGCGAATCCGTCGAGTGCCAGTAGTCGAAGGAGATGTGGAAGCCCTGCAGGTACTTGGGCCGTTCCGCAGCGATTCGGCGCACCAGCTCCTGCGGGCTGATGCCTTCGGCCTCGGCCTTGAGCATGATGGGGGCGCCATGCGCATCGTCCGCGCAGACGAAGTGCACTTCGTTGCCGAGCATGCGCTGGAAGCGCACCCAGATGTCGCCCTGGATATATTCCATGATGTGCCCGATGTGGAACGGGCCGTTGGCGTAGGGCAGCGCGGTGGTGACGAAGAGCTTGCGGGGCATCGGGCTAGTTTACCGTGCCCTCCGGGCCGTGGCCGCGGATTTGCCGTCCCGGGGCTACCGGAACTGCCGCAGCATGAAATACATCATGCCGGTGACCATGGCGAACAGGCTCATCATCGTGAGCAGCGTCCAGCGCATCAGGTCGGTCTTGTCGCGATCCATCTTGTCTCTCAGCCCGTCCCGAGCGGCGTCGATTTTCAGCTCGAGGGCACCCGTCTTGCCGTCGAGCATCGTGACTTTGGCGTCGAGCTTCTCGAACATGGGGATCGTGACGGGTTGCAGGTGACGAGCCCGGCTCTCGAGCGCTTCGTCCATGGCTTCAGCGATGGCCACGGCCACGCGCGGCTCGAACCTCGCTTTATCGATGAGGATCCCGACGGTGGCGGCACGCATGGCCATGGATCATAGCCTTCCATCGTGGGGTCGCAAAGGACGATACGCTGCGGACGGATGGCGCGGGAAGCCGAATATCTGTCGTGTTTCCGCAGATTTGCCAAGGTGCGATATCGGAGTCGAAGGCGCCTCTGCCGAGCGGAAACGCGTTAGTCAGTGCGTGCGCAAACTGCAGGAGAAGAGCGCTGCGGGTCGAGACGCGGATTCACCGCGCGGCTTCAGCCGTTGTCCTTGACCGCCTCGAACTTCGCCTTGTTGATGCCCTTCTTGTAGGCCTCCTTGCCCGTGATCAGCCGCACGTTCAGCAACTCCTGGATGGCCGTGTCCATGGTGCGCATGCCGTGCGCGCCGCCCGCCTGCATGGTGTTCTCGAGCTGGTCGAGCTTGCCCTGGCGGATGAGATTCGAGGCCGCCGGCGTGTTCACGAGGATCTCGAGCGCTGCCACGCGGCCGCTCTTGTCGGCCTTCTGCAGCAGTTGTTGCGAGACTACGCCTCGCAGCGAAGTGGAGAGCATGGTGCGGACGTGGGACTGCTTGTCCGCCGGGAAAACGTTGATGATGCGATCCACGGTGGGCGCGGCGCCGTTGGTGTGCAGCGTGCCCATGACGAGAATGCCCATCTCCGCCGCGGTGACCGCGATGCTCATCGTTTCGTAGTCGCGGAGCTCGCCCACCAGGATGACGTCCGGGTCCTCGCGCAACGCGGAATGGAGCGCATGTGCGAAGCTCGCGCTGTGCACGCCAACCTCGCGCTGGCTGATGAGGCAGCTCTTGCGCTGGTGCACGAACTCGATGGGGTCCTCGATGGTGAGGATGTGTCCTTTCACCCGCGTGTTGATGTCGTCGATCATGCCCGCGAGCGTGGTGGACTTGCCCGAGCCCGTCTTGCCCGTCACCAGGATGAGCCCGTGCGTGGCTCGGCACATCTGCCGCACCGCCTCGGGCATCTTGAGCTCGTCGAGCGTGAGCGCCTTGGAGGGGATGGCGCGGAACACGGCGCCCATGCCGTTCAGCTGCCGCATCACATTGACGCGGAAGCGGCCGCGGTCGGCGAGCGTATAGGCGAAGTCCGCGCCATCCTTGCTCTCGAAGCGCTCGATGGCCGTCTTCGGCATGATCTCGTAGAGCGTGTCCTTCACGAAGCCGGCTTCGAGCCGCTCGTTCTTGAGCGGCTGCAGGTCGCCGAACTGGCGGATGCGCGCCGGGTCGCCCGCGATGAAGTGCAGGTCCGAGCCGCGTCGCTGGAGCACGTCGAGCAGATAGGCGTCGATCGCGGGCATGGGCTACTCCTGCGCCGCCTGGGTCTTCATGGTGCCCGTCATCTCGAGCTTGGGCAGCATGCTGGTGTCGGTGACGAACTTCGAGAAGAGCCGCTTCTCGCTGGCATAGGCGAAGGCGTCGTCCGGATCGATCTCCTTCGCCTGGATGGCGGCGAGCAGCGCCTGGTCGAGCATCTGCATGCCGAAGTCGCGGCCCATCTGCAGCTGCGAGGGAATCTGGTGCGTCTGGTCGGTCTGGATGAGCTTGGCGATGGCCTTGGTCATCACCATGACCTCGCAGATGGCCTTGCGGCCGCGGCTGTCCGCCGTCTTCACCAGCACCTGGGTGACCACCGCGAGCAGGCTCTGCGAGAGGAAGCTTTTGGTCTGCTCGCGCTCCTCGACGGGCAGCGCGTCGATGATGCGGTCGATGGTCTTCACCGCGCCGGTGGTGTGCAGCGTGC
The DNA here is from genome assembly GCA_044225565.1 of Steroidobacteraceae bacterium. Lineage (GTDB taxonomy): Bacteria > Pseudomonadota > Gammaproteobacteria > Steroidobacterales > Steroidobacteraceae > CAVXAE01. The sequence goes on from JBGAIL010000108.1 coordinate 4,803, forward strand.
CGAGCACGAGGTGGCCGGTCTCCGCCGCCGTCATGGCCATGCGGATGGTTTCGCCATCGCGCAACTCACCGACGAGGATCACGTCCGGGTCTTCGCGCATGGCGGCGCGCACGCCTTCCGCGAAGCTCGGGATATGCGTGTTGAGCTCGCGCTGGATCACCTGCGCGTTCTTGCTGCGGTGCACGAACTCGATGGGGTCCTCGAGGCTGATGATGTTCACCTTCCGCGTCTGGTTGAGGTGGTCGATCATCGCCGCGAGGGTGGTGGATTTGCCGGTGCCGGTGGAGCCGGTGACCAGCACCATGCCCTGGTGGTAGTCGCAGAGCCTGGTGACGATGGGCGGCAGCCCGAGCTTGTCGAGGGAGGGCACCTCCGTCGGGATGGCACGGAACACGGCGCCCACGCCCGTGTCCTTGCGGAACACGTTGACGCGGAAGCGCCCGCCTTCACCCGACACGTAGGAGAAGTCGAGGTCGTGGCCGGCGGCGAAATGCTCCGCCTGGGTGCGGGTGAGGATCTCGGAGATGTAGCCTTCGAGCTCAGGCCCCCGCAGCTCGCGGAACTTGATGGGCATCAGGTCCCCGTACATGCGCAGCATGGGGGGGATGCCCACGGCCAGGTGCACGTCGGAGCAGCCCTGCTGAGTGCCCAGTTTCAGGAAGGCATCGATGCGTGCCACGCCGAGACCCCGCCGATTTGACAGAAGGCGCGGAGTTTAACAGCCCCGTTATGGCTCTGTGGGGTGCCGGGTTCGCGGAATTGGCTCCGCGGGCCGCTTCACTCCACCGCTCAGGCCGCAAAAGCCGCGCCTTTTGTGGCCGGCAACGGAGGGCAAGTCCGAAAAAATGGCCAAAGGCCATTTTTTCCAAATTAGAGATAGCGCTGCAGCGCCACCCGCATCTCTTCCATGGTCTGGAAGCGTTTGGCCTTGTCCACGGCCATGGCCTTCATGACCAGCTCGCTCAGCTCCCCGGGCAGCTGCGGGTTCACGTCCTTCGGCTGGCGGGCCTTGCCCTGCACGTGCTGGTACATCACCGACATGTGGTCGCCGCGGGAATAGGGAGGCACGCCCGTCATCATCTCGTAGAGGATCACGCCGACCGCGTAGATGTCCGCGCGCTCGTCCACCTTCTTGCCGAGGATCTGCTCGGGCGCCATGTACTTCGGCGACCCGATGACGTAGCCCGTCTTGGTGAGCTGCGTGTCGCCCTCGCGCTGCGCCGCGGCCACCCCGAAATCCACGATCTTGAGCAGGCCTTCCTTGTTGATGAGCACGTTGGCGGGCTTGAGGTCCCGGTGCACGATGCCCACCTGGTGCGCCACCGTCATGCCGGTGCACATGTCGATGCCGAAGCCGATGGCGCGCTTCAAGTCCATCGGCTTCTCGTTCACCACTTCGCTGCCGAGCGTGTGCGAGGGGAAGTACTCCATGGAGATGGCGTAGTTGCCCTGGATGTACAGGAAGTCGTAGATGCGGATGACGTTCTTGTGCGTGATCTTGCGCGAGTAGCGCAGCTCGTGCACGAAGCGCTTCATCACCTCCTCGTCCTGCGACACGTTCGGGTTCAGGAACTTGAGGATCAGCCGCTCATCGACCACCGTGTCCTCCATGAGCAGCACGGTGCCGAAGGCGCCGCGGCCGATGCGGTCGATGTACTTGTAGCGGCCCTCGATGATGTCGCCGGCCTTGAGCGTGGAAATGTCGAGCTTCGAGGCTTCCGCCGCCTGCTTGGTGACGTGCGCGATCTGCGCCTCGGACATGTACTGCGTCTTCGCTTCCTGCGGCGCGGAGGCCTGAGGCGGCCGGATGGCCGGCGGCGCCGTGGAGGCGTGAGTGTGGCTGTGCGAGCCGGAGCCCGATGACCCTGCGCCTGCGCCGATGCCGGTGGACACGCGGTTGTCGATGTCGGACAGGGCCGCCACGGCGGCCCGCGCCACCGTCTGGTCCGCCGGGTTGTTGGTGTAGGGCTGAAGCTGCGACCGGACCTGCTCGGCGCGCCGGTCGTCGGTGAGCTTGCCTACGGCCTGGATGGCCTCGATGCGGATCTCCCGCTCCGGGCGGCCGACCAGAGGCAGGATCGCATCCACCGCCTTGGCATCGCCGATGCGGCCCAGGGCGCGCACCACGATGGGCAATGCTTTCACGTTGCCCCCGTGCAGCATCTCCATGAAGCGGGGTACGGCCTTCTTGCTGCCGATCTCGGCGAGCGCGTCCACCGCGCGCTCGCTCACCCACCAGTCCGGGTCGCGCGTGGCGTTGATGAGGCTGTCCACCGCGCGCTCGTCCTTGGTCTGGTTGAGGATCTCGATGGCGGCGCGGCGGATGTCCTCGTCCTTGTCGCGGATGAGCTGCAGCACGGCCTCGATGACCTTCGGGCCGCCGATCTTGCCGAGCGCGTCCGCGGCGCGGCTGCGCACCCACCAGTCGCTGTCCTTGAGCGCGCCCAGCAGGTACTTCACGGTGTTCGCGTTGCCCACCTCGTTCAGCACCTCGACGGCCGCGCGGCGCGCGTTCTCGTTCTCGTCCTTCAGGATCTCGATGAGGTACTTGATGGTGGAGGGATCGTTCGCCTTGATGACGACGTCGATCGCCTTGTTCTGCACGTCGATCTCGGGGTCCTTGAGCAGGGCGCAGACGCGCTCCACGTCGATGGGGCCGTCCATGCGCTGCAGGGCCGAGAGCGTCGCCGCGCGGATGAGCTTGTTCGGGTCCTTCAGCTGCTGCTGCAGGGCCGTCTGCACCTCGCGCGTGTTGAAGCGCGCCAGGATGTTGATGATGTGCACCCGGGCGATGGGATCCTTGCCGCCCATGCGGCCGATGAGCTCGGGCAGCGCCGAAGGGTCGGCGATCTCGCCGATGATGCGGAACAGCGCCGCCTTCTCGTTCGCCTCCTGCTGGTAGGCGGCGTTCAGCAGGTCCCGCACGCCGAAGCGGCTCTTCTGCGCCGTGATCACTTCGAGGATGGCGGACTTCGACACCCCGGGGGTCGCCAGCGCCTCGAGCAGCAGGTGCGGGGGGTAGTTGCGGCTGCTGGTGAGTGCCCAGGAGATGCCGGCGATCACCCGCGGGCTGCCCTCGATGAGGCCGCGCAGGAACTGCGGGAAGGACTTCTGGCTCGCGATGGCGCTCATGACGTCCACCAGCGCCACGGTGGCGTTCTTGTCCGCCTCGGGCAGCGCCGCGAAGATGGGCTCAAGCGCGGCCGGCCCCACGTCCTTCAGCTTCGCGATGGCTTTCTGCGTCGCCGGGCTCTGGAGGCTGGAGGAGGACCTGATCTCCGTGACGAGCCGGTCAGCGCGCAAATTGGTGAAAAAACCCATTCAGCCTTTCCGGAGGGGCACTCGCGCCAGGTTTTGGGCGACCTTTTCGGGGCGCAAGTATGCCATAGCCCCGGGTGCGGCCAGCCTCGCGAGGCACTACAATCTCGCGCCCCTGCGGAGGCTCCCCAGCACCGAATGCCAGACGACGCTGCACTCAACGCGGCCGCGAAAGCCGCGCTCGACGCTTACGTGGACCCCTATCTCGGCGAGAGCCTCGGGGTCGCTCAGGCCGTGAAGTCCGTGCGGGCGCACGGTGGGCGCCTAGATGCGCGCGTGGAGCTCGACTTTCCGGTCGGTGGCTACGAGGGGGAGCTGTCGGCAGCGCTCGTGGCACATCTGGCGAGCGCCGGAATCGATACACCCCTGCAGCTCGACCTGGCCGCGGGTATCCGGTCGCACGCGGTGCAGCGCGGCCTGAAGCCGCTGGCGGACATCAAGAACGTGGTGGCGGTGGCCTCGGGCAAGGGCGGCGTGGGCAAATCCACCGTCGCCGTGAATCTGGCCCTCGCCTGGGCCGCGCAGGGCGCGCGGGTGGGGCTGCTGGATGCGGACATCTACGGCCCGAGCCAGCCGCTCATGCTGGGCCTCGAGAAGGAGCGGCCGGGCTCCCCGGACGGCAAGCACCTGAAGCCGCTCGAAAGCCACGGCGTGGTGGCCATGTCCATCGGCTTCCTGGTGGACCCGGAGCAGCCCATGGTGTGGCGCGGACCCATGGTCACGCAGGCGCTCACCCAGCTGCTGTCGGACACGCAGTGGGGTGCGCTCGACTACCTGGTGGTGGACATGCCGCCGGGCACGGGAGACATCCAGCTCACGCTGTCGCAGCGCGTGCCGGTGTCCGGTGCGGTCATCGTGACGACGCCTCAGGATATCGCCCTGGCGGACGCCCGCAAGGGCCTCAAGATGTTCGAGAAGGTCGCGGTACCGGTGCTGGGCATCGTGGAGAACATGAGCGTGCACGTGTGCTCGAACTGCGGGCATGCGGAGCACGTTTTCGGCGCCGGCGGGGGTGCCCGCATGGCGCAGCAATATGGCGTGGCGCTGCTCGGGCAGCTGCCGCTCGACGCCCATATCCGCGAAGAGACCGACAGCGGCCGGCCCACCGTGGTCGCCGCGCCGGACTCGCCCCGCGCCCGCATTTATTTCGAGACCGCGCGTCGCACTGCGGCGGCGCTCGCCCGGCGCGCACGCGATCGCAGTGCGCTGTTCCCGAAGATCGTGGTGGAAGAAAGCTAGATGAGCATCAAGAGCGACAACTGGATCCGGCGCATGGCCGCGGAGCACCGGATGATCGAGCCGTTCGCGCCGGATCAGGTGCGCAGCTCCAACGGGCACAAGATCGTCTCCTACGGCACTTCGAGCTACGGGTACGACGTGCGCTGCGCCGACGAGTTCAAGATCTTCACGAACATCAACTCGACCATCGTCGATCCGAAGGCCTTCGACGAGAAGAGCTTCGTGGATTTCAAGGGGCCGGTGTGCATCATCCCGCCCAACTCGTTCGCGCTGGCGCGCACGGTGGAGTACTTCCGCATCCCGCGCAGCACGCTCGTCATCTGCCTGGGAAAGAGCACGTTCGCGCGCTGCGGCATCATCGTGAACGTGACTCCGCTCGAGCCCGAGTGGGAGGGCCACGTGACGCTCGAGTTCTCGAACACCACGCCGCTGCCCGCGAAGATCTACGCCAACGAAGGCGTCGCGCAGATGCTGTTCTTCGAATCGGACGAGGTGTGCCAGACCTCGTACAAGGACCGCGGCGGCAAGTACCAGGGCCAGACTGGCGTGACCCTTCCCAAGACCTGAGGCGCGGTGCCGGGTCTCGCCGGCTCAATGGCGCTTGACGGAGCGGATGGCGAGGCCGAACTCGCGCCTGCCGTTGCGGAGCTGCTCGCCGCGCACCGGCAGGTAGCCCAGGCTGGGCGCGAGCCAGAGGCGCGTGATGCGCGAAGAGCCCGTGCGCTCGCTGTGGTAGATCACCGTCTCCAGCTTGCCGAGCGGCGTGTCGAGTGTCGCCGTGCCTTCGCGCACGTAGCGGTATTCCTTGACCTCGGTCTTGTCGAACAGCAGGAAGCCCTGCGGAGAGCGGCCTGCCGACAGCTCCATCATCAGCGAGACCTGCCCGGAGAGCGCATCCTGCGTGCCCGGCTGAAGCGGCACGTCCACCGGCTTCTGCTCGGAAGTGCCGGTCGCCCGCATGCGGCGCCAGTCGAATTCGAGGTCGATGTCCTTGTCGCGCTTCGAGGTGCCATCGTCCGCGTGATAGTTCGTGGGTTTGATCACGCCGTCCTCGAACACGAAGCGGCTCGCCTGCGTGATGGGGTTCGGGAAGGCGAAACGGAATAGCGCCCGCGCCACATTCGTCGAGCGATAGCTGTACTCGTTCCCGCCGATGCGTGCGAGCTCGAGTGTGGAAGTGCCCGCGCCCATCCCGCGCCATTCCAGGTCGTACGTGGTGGTGAACGGCTGCGGCATGGTGAGCGCGCCACCGCTCGTCTCCGCCGCGACGGCGGATTGCGCCCGCGCTCCCAAAGAGAGCGTGCAGGCAGCGAGCAGGATGAGCAGGCGTCTAGACATCCGGGAACTCTTCGACGACCGGCCCGCTCAGCGGTCGGCCATCGAGCCAGGCGCCCTGGTCGCGCCACGTGAGCCGCCCCGTGGCGATCCAGCCGACGACTCGGGGATAGATGATGTGCTCGGTGCGGTGAACACGTCCTGAGATCTCCTCTTCGGTCTCCTGCGGCCGTACGGGAATCCTCGATTGCAGAACGAGAGGACCGCCATCGAGTTCCGGTGTGACATAGTGCACCGAGGCCCCATGATGTGATTCCCCAGCCTCCAGCACCCGGCGATGAGTGTCCAGACCGCGGTAGTCCGGCAGCAGCGAAGGGTGGATGTTCAGCATGCGCCCCGCGTATCGCTCGACGAACGCGGCAGAGAGGATGCGCATGAACCCGGCGAGCACGACGAGGTCCGGCTTGTGCGCATCGATGAGCTCGCCGAGCAGGCGTTCGGCCGTGGCGCGGTCGCCCAGGGCTTTCCAGGGGACCACGGCCACGGGAATGCCCATACCTCGGGCCGTTTCGAGCCCCACGACTTCCGGTCGGTCGGAAATGACGATCTCAACGGTGGCGTCGATGCGCTTCTCTGCGCAGGCGCGCGCGATGGCAGCCATGTTGGAGCCGCGACCGGAGATCAGGATCGCAAGCCGGAGCGGCTCGCGCGCGGTCATTCGGTGATCACGACGCCACGGGAGCCGCGGCGCACTTCGCCGATGAGGCTGGCGCTTTCTCCGCGCGCCTCGAGCAGCTTCAGGGCCGCTTGAGCTTGCGTTGCGGGCACGATGACCACCATGCCGATACCGCAGTTGAACGTGCGATACATCTCCGCCTGCTCGATACGCCCCGTCGCCTGCATCCAGTCGAAGAGGGGGTCACGGGCCCAGCTGCTGCGTTCCAGCGTGACTTCCATGCCATCCGGCAGCACGCGTGGGATGTTGTCCGTGAGCCCGCCGCCAGTGATGTGCGCGAGGCCGTGTACCGGAATTCCGCTACGCAACAGCTCGAGAAGTGACTTTACGTAGATGCGCGTAGGCGTGAGCAAGCGGTCGAACAACGGCCGGCCATCCAGCTGCGTCTGCGCGTTCGCGCCCGCGATGGACACGAGCTTGCGGATGAGCGAGTAGCCGTTCGAATGCGCACCGGAGGAGGCGAGGCCGATGACCGCATCGCCCACCGCGACGCGACTGCCGTCGATGATGGATTCCTTCTCCACCACGCCGACGCAGAAGCCTGCGAGGTCGTAATCCTCACCGTGGTACATGCCCGGCATCTCGGCCGTCTCGCCACCGACGAGCGCGGCTCCCGCCTGGGAGCAACCTTCGACGATGCCGCGGATGACGGCCTCGGCGACATCCACGCTCAGCTTGCCGGTGGCATAGTAGTCGAGGAAGAAGAGGGGTTCCGCGCCTTGCACGACGACGTCATTGGCGCACATGGCGACCAGATCGATGCCGATGGTGTCGTGCCGCCCGGTGTCGATGGCGAGGCGCAGCTTCGTGCCGACGCCGTCCGTGCCCGAGACGAGCACGGGCTTGCGGTAGCCCGCCGGAATCTCGACCAGGGCGCCGAAGCCGCCGATGCCCGCGAGCACTTCAGGGCGCTGCGCACGGCGCACCAGGGGCTTGATGCGGTCCACGAGAGCGTCACCAGCGTCGATGTCGACGCCGGCGTCGCGGTAGGTGACCCCGGGGCCAGTGCTCATGATGGGTTAGGGCTCATGCTTGCGATCGGACGGGCGCCTGGAAGGGGGCGGCATGATATCGTACCGCCGCCCGCGGCTACATCGCGCAGCGAAGCCCAAGCCACACGAATGACCTCGAACTCCCGCATTGCAGGTCTGCTCTGCCTGCTGCTGCCCTTGATGGCGCTTGGCCAGGAGACACCTGCCCCGTCCAGCGAAGCCGTCCAGAGTGCGCCGCCCACAGCGTCCTCGGAGCCCGAGTTGCCCGCGCTCGTGCGCGTGGGCGGTGTGCAAACGCTGAACGACTATGCCACCGTCACCCGCCTGCTGGGCGCGGCAAACGGGGTGCGGCGCGTGGATGTCATCGAAGCGGACGGCTCCACGGTAACCTTCCGTGTATTGGTCCATGGTGGGAGTGCCGCACTCGACCAGGCGCTCGGCGCGACAGGACCGCTCGTACGCTCCGGCGCATCGGGAGGCCGGCTGGTGTACGAGCTGCGGCGCTGAGAGCAGCGGTCCTTGCGGCACATCCCGAACCTCATCTGCCTCGCGCGCATCGCGCTCATCTGGCCCGTGCTGTGGGCACTCGAGGTGGGCAACTATCCGATGGCCGTCTCGCTCTTCACGATCGCCGCCATCTCCGATGGTCTCGATGGCTTCCTCGCCAAGCGGTTCAACTGGACCTCCGAGCTCGGCAAGGTGCTCGATCCGCTCGCGGACAAGATGTTGCTGGTCGGTGTGTTCATCGTAGGCACCTGGAACGGCCTGGTGCCGGGGTGGCTCGCGGCCACGGCGATTGCGCGCGACGTGATGATCGGCCTCGGGGCGCTGACCTTCCTCCTGTGGTTCGGTCCGCTCCAGGGTCGGCCCACTGTAATCAGTAAAATCAATACCTTGTTTCAATTATCTTATCTGCTGGCTGTCATGATGCAGGCCTCCATGGGCTTTCCCCCGCCGGGGTTGGTGGGGACGCTGGCCGGGGTCACGCTGATCACGACCGTGCTCTCGGGAGCCGACTATATCTACGCCTTCACGCGGCGCGCCTGGGCGGCGCCCGTCAAGGCGTCCTGACGGAGTGCGGTCATGCGGCAGCTTCCGCTCGGTGTACGCATTCCCGACCGCGCGGTGTTTGCCACCTTTCTCGCCGCGAGGAATGAGCAGGCCATCGAGCACCTTCAGCGTGTCGCGCGCGGTGAGGTGACGGGCACCACCTGGCTCTGCGGGCCGGAAGGCGTCGGCAAGACCCATCTACTCCAGGCGGTCTGCGTTGCAGCGAGCGCCACCGGCCTGCGGGCCGGCTACTTCCCGATGCAGGAGCTGGCATCCCTCGGCACCGGCGCTCTCGAGGGCTTGCCGCACCTCGATTGTCTGAGCTGCGACGATCTGGATCGCGTGGCGGGCCGGCTCGAGTGGGAACGTGCGCTATTCGGACTGTTCCGTGAGATCGAGGAGCGGGGTGCGCGGCTGGTGGTCTCGGCAGCATCGCCACCGGCCTTGCTTTCCTGGACGCTGCCGGATCTGGGTTCGCGCTTCGGTGCCAGCGCAGTATTCCAGCTTCGCGCACTGGATGACGCGGAACAGTTGCAGGCATTGCAGCTGCACGCGCGGGCGAGAGGGTTCGAGTTGCCCGACGATGCGGCTCGCTGGATGCAGCGGCGCTTCCCGCGTGACATGCGTTCGTTGCACGGCGTGCTCGACACGCTAGATGAAGCCGCGCTGGCCGCGCAGCGGCGTCTCACGATTCCGTTCATCCGCGACGTTGCGGGAATGATCGTTACCAGGCGCAGCGCGATCTCCGCCAGCCAGTTTGCCGAGCACCTGCGCCATGATCTTCTCGTCATCCGTGAGCGCGTTGCCTGGAGAATCTCCGGCGACGTGCGAGGCCATACGGCGTGCCACCGGATCTCGTCCGATTCAGAGCGGCAGCCAGGTGTAGGCACGCCGACCAGCACCATGCCGTGATGGAGCAGCGGAATCATCATGGAGAGCAACGTCGATTCCTGGCCGCCGTGCATCGTCTGGGTGGACGTGAACACGCCTGCCGGCTTGCCGACGAGGTCGCCAGAGACCCAGAGCGCCGAGGTGCCGTCCAGGAAATGCTTGAGTGGCGCGGCCATGTTGCCGAAGCGCGTTGGGCTGCCTAGCGCGAGCCCATCCGCCTTGCGGAGGTCTTCGAGCGTGGCATAGGGCGCGCCGCTCGAGGGAACCGGGATGGGCGTCGCTTCACTCTCCGCCGTGACGGGCGCTACGGTGCGCAGCTTCGCCACCGCGCCGGGAGTGCTCTCCACCCCACGGCACACCTGGCGGGCCAGCTCCGCGGTGGAGCCTTTGCGGGAGTAGTACAGCACCAGAATCTCGGCCATGCGCGTCACCTCCGCAGCGGCGCGGAAGCGCCGTGGAAGCGACAGTACAGCCCGCTGCGCCGTGACGTCGAGTGCGGCGCTGTTCATGACCGACAGCAGTTCGAGTTCGGGGATGTCCTGCAGCGCCGGCGGCAGGGCATGCAGCTTCGCCTGCAGGGCGAGCAACAGCTCGGAATCGTTGAGCTCCGCCCTCGTGCCGATCGCAGTGGAGACCGCAGGCAGCATTTCCCAGTTGCGCCAGTGTTCGGGGGCGAATCGCAGCTGCTCCTCGATCCTCACGAACAGCAGCCGGCTCAGTGCGAAAATCGCCTGCGCCTGATCCACGGGGCCGAGTCGCAGGGGATCGATGGGATCTCCGACCTGGACGTGCAGACCGAGCGTACGCGCCGGCATGGCGAATGTCGGCACGATGAGCGCTCCGGAGCGCAATGCCAGGAACGCGGTGCCGGACGCCACACGCAACAGCCTGTCGAAGAACGGTACGACCAGCGTTTGCGCGATGTCCTCGAATGCGTCCGGCAGGATCGCCAGGCACTCCCCGCGCTCCAGCGCGCGCAGCGAGTTGCGGATGCCCGAGAGGCCGCCGAGCTGCCCGTGCGTCTGGATGCCGGCCCGGGCGAAGAAATATTGCAGATGCTCGCTGTGCTGCGCCTTGTCGTAGAAGACGTTCAGCGTGCGGCTGCCGCGCAGCAGCTGGGCGCTGGCGACGAGCGCGGCGACGGGAGCGCCATAGTGCGGTGTCGCGAAAATGAGGGGGCGGGTCTCCGAGAACAGGCGAGGAGGTGCCATGACGCCTTCGAAGGCGACGCGGCGTTCCACGAACGCGCGCAGGGCATCCGAGTCGAGCGTGACGAGGTAACGTTGCAGTACCAGCGAGCGCAGGAAGGACTCGAGCACGGCGGTTGCAAAGGCGGTCCGCCCCGGCGCGAGTCCCAGTTCGGCGACTACCTCATATGCCCGCAGGCCGGGATTCCAGTTCGCGGGCAGCAGGCGGTAGCGATCGTGGCCAGTGCGGGAGCCAGAGTAGGCGAGCCTCGCCAGGCATCCGGCGAGATCATGGCGTGGCCCTCACCCGCTCGAGAAAATCGCTGAGGCGAGATCCCGAACGCAGCGTCGGCTCATGATGGAGCCGTGGCGGCGGTCTGGGAACTCGTAGACCCGCACGTCGCGCCGTGTCGCGAGAAGGCGCCGGACGAGCCGGATGGACTCTGCTGCGGGAACCATCTCGTCCGCTCGACTCGTGATGACGAGGATCCGCCGGGAAATGATCCAGGGCCGCCGCGGAATCGAGAGTGGAGATCTGCGGCTCCACGCGCACACGGACGAATGGCCGCATCAGCAGCGGCACGCGGGAATGCGCCCAGCTGCCTACCGTGGTGGCAGTTGCTTCGAGCACGACCGCGTCCGCGTGACGATCTTGTGCGAGTTGCGCGACGACCATGCCGCCCAGGGAGCATTATACAGCACGCGCGCCTTCCTTGCGGAGTCCAGAGGAGAAGAGGTGGTCGGCGCGGGTGACGATGGGTGCTCGAGGAACGGAGGCGGTGGTGGGTGTTCCGCTGGTATCTCCATAGCCTGGGTAGTCGAAGAGGGCGACGTCGGCGCCCAGTGCCAGCGCTTGCAGTGGCACCGCGCCTTCGAGCGAGCGGTGGAACGCATCCCCGCCGCTGTACAGGATGACCATCCGGCTGCGCGGGTGATGCGCATAGGTGATGCCGATGGTCTGCGTTCCACGACGCAGGATGCGATTCTCGACGGTGTATCCCAGGAGCCGTGCGCTCGAGATGCCGTGGTCCGGCGACATGAAGCTCGAAAGCCGTACGTCCAGGTGAGCACAGCTCGTGGAAAGCGCGCAGCAGGACAGCGCCGCAGCTCTCGCGGTCAGCGCGACCATGAGTAGTCTCCCGGCGAGGGACACAGCACCACGGATCTCTGCC
>JBGAIL010000109.1:0-16091 GCA_044225565.1 Steroidobacteraceae bacterium
AGGCGAGCGCGATAGCGGCATACAGCGTGACGCTCGCCGCGGATCTCAGCGTCGGACTCCGCAATGGATCGAGCACCGGCGGATGCAGATGAAGATCGGCGATGGCCGTGATCGGGAAAGTGACTTTGAGGATCGGGGATGGCGGCACGTGGCGCGCGAGGAAGCCCGCCGTGTCGTTGCGCAGTGACTCGATCGAGGCGCCGGGCTTCAGGCGCAGGTAAGTGAATCCGGGAGCGGCATTGTTGCCGGAGGCGAGGGGAGGCGGCAGAGCATCCGCCCTGCTCAGGGGCGAGAAGCTGGCGCGGGCCGCAGCAACGATTCCGATATCGAGATGCGTGTTCGAGGGCAAGTCTTCAATGACGGCCGCCACGCTCATCACGTGCTCGCGGTCGATCTCGAGCTGCTGACCGATCGGGTCGTCGCTCCCGAAATACTTCTGCGCCATGCTGCGGGTGAGCACCACGGCGTTCGAGCTATGCAGCGCGGACTCGGGGTTTCCCGCAAGGGCGGGGACGGGCAGCACTTTGAAGAACTCGGGGTCCGCCCACCACAGCTCCTCGCTGTACTCGCGTTCGTCCCGTCTCAAGCTTGCGCGCTTCGGCACCAGCCGGGCCACCGCCTCGATCTGTGGATAGTCCTGCCGCAGCCAGCCGGCGAGCTCTGCCGGGCTTGCCGCTACGACGAGCGGCCGGGCTCCATTGAGCTCGATGATCTCGGAGACGAGATAAGTGCGTTCGTGCCCCGCGATCCAGCGGTCATAGCTCAGCTCGTCGCGCACGAACAACCCGATCAGAATGGACGCGGCAAATCCGAGCGCAAGTCCCGCGATATTGATCGACGCGTGAAGCTTGTTCCGCGTGAGGTTGCGAAGTGCGGCGGCGAGATAATTGCGTAGCATGCAGGCGCGCTCGAACGATCCTGCTACGCCGCCAGCAGCGTTTCGCTGACCACCCGCCCGTCGAGCAATTTGATCGTCCGCGCGGCCCGCGCCGCATGCGCCAGCGAATGCGTCACCATCACCACAGTCGTCCCGGCAGCGTTGATCTCCGCCAGCATGTCCATGACTGCCGCGCCATTTTCCGTGTCGAGGTTGCCCGTCGGCTCGTCCGCCAGGATCAGCTTGGGATTCGCGACTACGGCGCGCGCAATCGCGACGCGCTGCTGTTGCCCGCCCGAGAGCTGATGCGGCAGATGCTTCGCGCGGTGCGCGAGCCCCACGCGCTCCAACGCGGCGGCAATGCGCCGCTTGCGCTCACTCGAGGAGATGCCGCGATAGAGCAGCGAGACCTCGACGTTCTCCGCCACGTTGAGATCCTCGATCAGGTTGAAGCTCTGGAAGATGAATCCGACGCCGGTCCGCCGCAGCACCGTCAGCTTCTTCTCGGAGTGCTTCGAGACCTCTTCTCCATGGAACCAGTATTCCCCGCTCGTCGGGCTGTCGAGCAGCCCCAGGATGTTGAGCAGCGTGGATTTCCCGCAGCCCGAAGGACCCATCACCGCAACGAACTCGCCGGTGGCGATCTCGAGCGACACCTCGTTCAGCGCGAGCGTCTCGACATCGGTGGTGCGGTAGGCCTTGGATACTCTCTCGAATCTCAGCATGGCAGCTCTCCTCAGTGCTTCAGCTCGATGCGGTCGATGCGCTCGAGGCCGCGATAATCGGAGACGACGACGCGCTCGCCGGCCTTCAGGCCCGCGAGCACCTCCACCTGCTCCGAGCTGCGACGGCCGATGCGGATGCGGCGGCGGCTCGCGGAATCCGGCTCCGGCCCGAGCACGAAGATCCAGTCGCCGCCCGTCTCTTCCAGAAAGGCGCCGGCGTCCAGCACGAGCGCGGGCCGGTCGTCGCCGAGATGCAGCTTGCCCTGCAGTGCCTGTCCGCCGAGCAGGCCGCGGGGCGGGGTCTCGAAGGCGAGATCGATCGTGAACCGGCCTTCCTTCACCTGGGGATACACTCGCGAGACCGTGAGGGCGACGGAGCGCTCGTCGAGCGTTACGTCGGCCCGCTGTCCGTCGCGCACGCGCGCCAGGTAGTACTCATCGATGTCGGCGCTGAGCTTGAACCCCGTGTCGAGCGTCACTTTCGCCAGCCGCTCGCCGCGGACGCAGTTCTGGCCCACCTTCAGGTCGATCTCCGTCAGCCGGCCGGAGGCCGGCGCGCGCACCACCAGGTCGTCCAGCTTGCCTCGCGTGAAGAGCAGGTCTTGCTGCAGCTTGTCGATCGAGCGCTGGATCTCCGGGAGCCGCCGCTCACGGAGCCTCGCGTGACGCGCGTTGCTGTCCGCGGCTGCTCCGCGCAGTTTGCGGTAATGCGCCAGCTCGTCGAGCACTTTCTCGCGCTCCTCCGCGGTGGTCACGCCTTTGTCGAAGTAGAAGCTCTGCCGCTCCGCCTGGCGCTGCAGCCGCACGAGGTTGTAGTCGATGTCCTCGAGCCGCTGCTCGCTCGCGGCGCGAGTCTCGTCCAGCGCCAGCTCGGAGTTGCGCAGGCCGTCGATCTGCTCGATCAGCGACAGCTCGTTGCGCATCACCTCGAACTGAAGGTCGGTGTTGCCGAACTCGACGAGCGGCTGACCCTCGGTCACCAGGTCCCCCGCCTGCACCAGCACGCGCTCGACGCTTCCGCCTTCGCGCGTGTTCACGTAGATCACGTCTTTCGGCACCACCTGTCCTCGCAGGGGCACGAAGTCGCGGAACATTCCGCTTTCGACCTTGGCGATCGTTAGCCGCTCGGCGGGCAGACGCAGCGTGCGCTCGGCGCGTATGGAGCTGATGGCCAAGCCTATGGATGCGCACACCAACGCACCCACCACGGCGGCTCGCGTTGCCCGCCGTTGCCACCAGGGTCGCCGGATCGGCCGGTCCATTGCATGGGTCATCGTCGTGAATGCCGTTGACTCGCCGCCGGGTCAGTGTAAGCCGGGCGCCGCCGGACAAAAATTCGCGCGACGTCAGGTGCTTGCGGATCGAGTCGCGCCGTCGGCGCGCATCGGGTGTCCGAAATCGAACACTGCGACGCGCTATTGTGGATCTTCGGCGGGCGGGCATACGCTTCGCGCATGAACGAGGGCGGCGCCATCTTGATCGTCGAGGACGACGCCGACGTGCAGCGTGCGGCACGGCTCGCGCTGGTCCCGCACGTCGGGCGAATCGAGTCGCTGCCGGCTCCGGACGCACTCGAGGAAGCCTTGCGCAGGTGCGCGTTCGAAGCCGTGCTGCTGGACATGAACTTCGTCGCCGGGGCGCGCAGCGGCAGCGGTGGCCTGAATGCGCTGGCACGGATCCGCGCGATCGATCCGAACCTGTCGGTGGTTCTCATGACGGCCTATGGAGGCGTCTCTCTGGCGGTCGAGGCGCTCAAGCAGGGCGCTGCGGACTTCATCCTCAAGCCCTGGCACAACGAGAAGCTGGTGGCGGCCGTCGCCGCTGCGATGCAGGCCACGCGCCTGCGACGAGCCGGCGAGACCCTGGAGCTCGACGCTCTCGAGCGCAGCACGATAGAGAAGGCGCTGTCCCAATATCGGGGCAATGTCTCGCATGCGGCCGCGGCTCTGGGTCTCACCCGTCCGGCGCTGTATCGGCGCATGACCAAGCACGGCATCGCATCGTCTGCTTCCCGACCGGAGGACAATGCATGAGCGCGAGCCTTTTCTCGCTGGGGATCGCCTTGCGAGCTGCGCTGCTCGCAGCGATCGCCTTCACGGTGATGCGGCTCCTGTCCGCCGGACAGCTCTATGCCACCGCCTGCGTGGCCGCCGCGATCGGCGTCCTGGTCGTGGTGGATCTGGCACGGCACATCGCCAGGGGCGATCGCATGCTCGCGAGATTCGTGGATGGCCTCGGCGCCGGAGATTTCGAGCGACCGGTCCACGGCCGGGGCCGCGCGGCCGGCTTTCGTCAGCTCGCAGCGGCGATCGATCGGGTGGCCGCCGCATCGATGGCGCGCCGGGCCGCGAGCCAGCGCAGCATGGATGACCTGCGCACGCTCATCGACAATCTCTCCGCCGCGCTGTTCATGGTCGATCGGGATGGAATCATCCAGATCGCGAACCGCGCCGGCCATCTGCTCGTCGCGGACCATGCGCATCGCCTGCAGGAATGCCCCACCATCGGCGCGGAGGCCGCTGGCCGATTGATCGACATGCCGCCGGGCCGGCGCGAGATCCTGCGGCTCCCAGGCGGTCAGCGCGTGCTGGCCTCCGTGGCATCGATCTCGACGGACGGGGCGGTCCGCCGGGTCGTTTCCCTGGAGAACGTCGACAGCGAGCTCGATGCCGTGGAGCTGAAGGCGTGGCAGGACCTGGTGCGCATCCTCTCTCACGAGATGATGAACTCGCTGACGCCCATCGTCTCGCTGGCTTCCAGCCTGCGCCCGCTCGTCGCGCAGGGCACGGCGGATGCCGGCGACGTGGATGCGGCCATCGAAGCCATCGCGCGGCGCAGCGCCGGCCTCATGAGCTTCGTCGAGCGTTATCGCAGGATGGCTGATCTTCCTGCGCCGACCCTGCGGCCCATCGCCTGCAGAGAGCTGCTGGTGCGCATGGAACGCTTGATGAAGGCCACGACGACCGCTGCGCACATTGTGTTTGCCGCGCAGGTGCAGCCCGCGGACCTCGAGGTGCGGGCCGATCCGGAACTGCTCGAGCAGGCCTTGATCAATCTGCTCCACAACGCCATCGAGGCCGTGTCGTGTTGCGAGACGCCGGGCATCGAGCTGCGTTGCGAGCGGCGCGGCGACCGGGTCGCGATCGCGGTGGCCGACAACGGGCGGGGCTTCGATCCGCGCAGCCTGGATCGCATCTTCGTGCCCTTCTTCACGACCAAGCCGGAGGGGTCGGGCATCGGGCTGAGCCTCGCGAGGCAGATCGCGCTGGCCCATCGCGGCCAGATCGAGGCTCGTGCCAACCATCCCCGGGGAGCCGTCGTCACGCTGTTCCTGCCTTGTGCCCGCTCCGGATAGGCCGCTGGAGACTTCGGCTCGCGAGTCCGACGGCCTCTATCTCAGCGTTGCGAAGCAGTAGCGGACTGCGCCCAGTTCCGGAGGTGCCACATAGGACTCTCGGCCGATGACCTCCACCGGCACCGGATGGAGGAACAGCGGGCCATCGTAGACGAAAGTATGGAACTCGCCGTTCTCGCCGCAGGCGTCCACGCCGGGCGGCAGGTCCGCCAGGAAGCGTTCGTCGTACTCGCGTCCGCAGAACTCGTCGCTCAGGTGGCGCGAATCGGTGCAGACGACCAGGGAACGGAAGCCGAGCGAGAGCGATTCTCGCGCGAGCTCGCGGCGCTCCCGCTGCCACAACGGCAGGCAGGGCTCGAGACCGGCAAGGCTGCACACGCGCTCTTCCCAATCACGGTGCGGCTGCAGGTCGATATCTCCGAAGATCGCGATCTGGTGCCCCGTCTCGCGCAACATGCGCAGCGCGCTCACGAACACCTGTTCGTATCCGGCCCAGTTTGCCGCCGGCGTCACCAGCTCGAGGCCGAGCGATCTCGCCTGCAGTTCCATGAGCCTGCGCGCGACGCCGTGCGAGCGGCTGCGCATGCCGGTCTCTTCGAACATCGTGAGCATCGTGGCAGGCTGCAGGCCCAGCCGCTTCGCATGCCACAGCGCGAGCAGCGAATCCTTGCCGCCACTCGATGACCATACGGCGAGCGGAGGCTGCACGGCCGGCGCGGAGCCTGATCCGGTTCCATCAGGGCGCGCCGCCGTGGTCACCATGTCCGCTACCTGACTGCGCCGAAGCGGTAACGCAGCGTCACGCTGTAGTTGCGATCGTCCTGCAGATAGAACGCCGCGGTCTGGTAGTCGCGATCGAACAGGTTCGCCACTTTCGCCTGGATCTCGAACGCCTTGCCGATGGACTGCGTGGCCATGAGATCCACGGTGGCATAGCCGCCGAGCGGCCGCGTGTTGGCCAGGTCGTCGAAGCGCTTGCCCTGATAGCGCACGAGCGCTCCAACGGACAGCGTGGGCCACAGGTGATGCAGCTCGAGCGACGCGCTCTCCTTCGAGCGGCGCGGCAGCAAGGTATCGCCGCCGCTGCGGTTGACGGGATCGAGCCGGGTGATCTGTCCACGCGCGCGCCACTGGTCGTTGCGCCAGTCGCCGCTCAACTCGGCGCCGCGGATGCGCGACTCGTTGATGTTCACGATGGCGAAGCCCGAATCGAAGCCGATGAGCTGGTCGATGTCCGTCTGGAACACGCTCAGCGACCAGTCGAGCCGCACCGGCGCCACGCGCCCCTTCAGCCCGAGCTCGAACGAGCGCGACTCTTCCGGTTTCAGATCCGGATTGCTGAAGCCGGGATAGTAGAGCTCGTTGAACGTGGGCGCGTGGAATGCGGTGCCCCAGCTCGCCGTGAGCTTCAGTCCATCGGCCAGCACGCGGCCCACGCCCAGGTTGCCGACCACGTGGTCGCCGAACTGCTCGTTGTCTTCATACCGGACGCCGGCCAGCGTGGACCACGCACCCAGTGAGCCGTGCAACTCGCCGAACACGCCGGTGGTGTTGCGCGAATCCTCGTCGTAAGGCGTGTCGCTCTCGATCTCGTCGCGTTGACGCTCGATGCCGGCGATGAGCCGCCACCGCTCGCTCAGCTTGCCATCCACCTGCACGCTCGCCGTGTTGCGGTTCGTGTCGATGCTGCCGGTGGCCGTGGTGCCAGTGCCATCGCGGAAGAAATAATCCTGATCGTCCTCGCTGCGGCCCACCGCGATGCGCGTGTGCCAGCCTGCGCCCAATGCGCCATCCACGCTCAGGGACAGCACCTTCTGCGTGAACTCGGTGAGATTGCCGCCGAAGATGGAGCCGTCGTACTCCGCGCGCCCATCGGCTATGAGCGAGGTGAGCTGGGCGTTCCAGTTGTCGTTGAGAGCATAGCCTGCGGCCAGCGAGCCCGAGCGGTTGCGGAAGCCGTCCGCATCGGGCTCGTCCACGAAGCAGGCCGCGGGTACGCTGGCTGCCGCGCCGTCGCAGGAGTTGAATCCATCGGTGTCGTAGTAGTCGGCGCCGAGGCTCACCCAGGCACGGTCGCCATGCGCTGCGAGATTGGCACCCAGGCTGCGCGCGTCGTGCGAGCCGCCGCCGACTTCGGCGCCGAAGGACACGCCGCCGTCGCGGGGCTGCTTGCGAGTAAAGATCTGGATGACGCCGCCGATCGCATCCGTTCCGTAGAGCGTGGAGCGTGGACCGCGCACGATCTCGATGCGGTCGATCTCTTCCACCGGCAGCAGCTCGATGGCTGCCGTGCCGGCAGTTGCCGAAGCGACGCGCACGCCGTCCACCAGCACCAGCGTGTGATCGCTTTCCGCGCCGCGGATGAAGATGGAGGAAAGCTTGCCCAGCCCGCCGTTGTTGCCGACGTCGATGCCGGCGACGCTGGACAACAGATCCTGCACCGAAGCCGGCTGGAGCGATTCGATCTCCTCGCGCGTGAACACCGTAGTGGACCACAGCGTGTCGTTCACGCTCTCCTCGACGCGCGAGGCGGTGACGACGACCGCGGGATCGTCGGATGAAGCAGTTGGTGACGGTTCCGTCGCGGCGATGGCGGTTCCCGTCGTGCAGAGACAGGCCAGTACAGCGCCGCGGATCGCGCGGCGGCCGTGAATCGAGATCAGCATAGGTTTCTCCTTCTTCGCACTCACCCCGTGCGCAGGGTGTCGCGGAAGGAGCGGGCGCCGTGCGCGAAAGAGGCGACGGCATGACCCGCATCGCCCGCCGCGACGCCATTGGCTCACGCGCGAGGCCGGTCTCCGGGCTCTCGAGCTGGATGGGGCATCCGGGCGGGCCGCCTTCCCACGCCTTCGCAGGCGCAGTGGCTGATTGGCTCGCTTCTGGCTCGATTACCGTTGCGGGGGCAGCGTCGGCATTGGAGGATCCGCACCGACTTCCCGTTTTACCCTGTTCAGGGCACCTCGCGCGGAGCGAAGCCTGCATGCACGGCGAGGCTCGAGTCAAGCGGTCCATCGCCGGCGGCGATGTGTAGAATTCGCGGCCCGCCCGACCGGACTCCAAGCCAGGGACGATGATCGACGAAAAGAGCCCGCTGTTCATTCCCTACAAATGGGCGAAGCGCATCGTGATCACGCTCGTGGGCTTCACGGTGCTCGCGGTGGGCATCGCCATGATCGTGCTGCCGGGGCCGGCGATCCTCGTGATCCCGGTGGGGCTCGGCATCCTCGGGCTCGAGTTCGCCTGGGCGCGCAAGTCGCTCGCCAGCCTCAAGGAGCGGGGCGGGGCGCTGTTCGCGTCGGTCCGGCGGCGGCGCCGCGATCCACCGCCCGAGCCATGACGCTGCCCGGCATCCCCGCGGAATTCCTCCTCTTCGCCGCCATGCTGGCCGGTGTGGCGCTCTTTCACAGGCACGCGCTGACGGTCGCGCTCATCGGGCTGGCCGCGGTGGTGCTCCATCAGCTGACGCTCGGCTCCTTTCAGGGCGGCTCGGGCCTGCACGCGCTCCTGATGCATTTCCGCCACGAATGGGTGACGCTCGGCAATCTTCTGGCGCTGCTGCTCGGCTTTGCGCTCCTTGCCCGGCACTTCGAGCTCTCCGCCATTCCCGACGTACTGCCGCGATTCCTGCCGGACGACTGGAAGGGCGGGCTGGCGTTGCTCGCGCTGGTGTTCGCGCTGTCGGCGATCCTCGACAACATCGCAGCTGCGATCATCGGCGGCACGATGGCCAGCGTGGTGTTCCGCCATCGCGTGCACGTGGGATTCCTCGCGGCCATCGTTGCGGCGTCCAATGCGGGTGGCGCGGGAAGCGTGCTGGGCGATACGACGACCACCATGATGTGGATCGAAGGCGTCTCACCGGTCGATGTGCTGCATGCTTACGTTGCTTCGGCGGTCGCATTCGTCTGCTTCGCGATCCCCGCGTCGCTGCAGCAGCAGCGCTTTGCACCCATCGTCCGCGAGGCCCGCGCGCACGTGCGCATCGACTGGATGCGCGTGGCCTGCGTCGTTTTCATCCTTGCGGTCGCGGTGTCGGTGAATCTGCTGGTGAACCTCCATTGGCCGCAGCACGCCGACGCATTCCCTTTTCTCGGTGCGGCGGTATGGGTCGCCATCCTGCTCACCGCGCCGTTGCGCCGGCCGGACTGGCAGCGCCTGCCGGAAGCGGCGCGCGGTGCCTCTTTTTTGATCGTGCTGGTGGCGTGCGCCTCGCTCATGCCGGTGGAGGCGCTGCCCGCTGCTTCGTGGCAGACGGCGCTCGGGCTGGGATTCGTCTCCGCGGTGTTCGACAACATCCCGCTCACGAAGCTGGCGCTGGATCAGGGAGGCTACGACTGGGGCTTCCTCGCCTATGCCGTGGGATTCGGTGGATCGATGGTGTGGTTCGGCTCGTCAGCGGGCGTGGCGATCTCCACCCAGTTTCCGCAGGCCCGCTCGGTCGGAGCATGGCTGCGCGCCAGCTGGTATATCGCGGTGGCCTATGTCGTCGGATTTCTTGCGCTGCTGGCAGTGCAGGGCTGGCAGCCTCAGGTGGCGACGAGCTGAGCTGCACGCAGATGTCCACGCCCTTCGACGCCCTGCGCCATCGTGATTTCGCAGCGTTCGCCATCGCGCGGTTCTGCCGCCACGTTGTCGTGGCAGATGCTCACCACTGCAGCGGGCTGGCAGGGCAGCTCACGCGCGATCCGCTGGACCTCGCGTTTCTCGGGCTTGCACAGTTCCTGCCGTTCTTTGTGCTAGTGCTGCCTGCCGGGCATCTCGCGGATCACGCGGATCGGCGCAAAGTGTTGATCACTGCGTATCTCATCGAGGCATGCTGCGCGGGACTGCTGCTGTGGTTCACCCTCGCCGAAGCGCGGGTGGTCTGGCCGGCGCTGGTGGCGATGGGGCTGTTCGGCGTCGGGCGTGCGTTCTGGATGCCGACGGGGCAGGCGATCACGCCGAACCTCGTCCCTCCGGAAGTGTTTCCGAAGGCCGTGGCGGTGAACTCCACGCTCTTTCAAACGGGCGTCATCATGGGGCCGGGCATCGCTGGAATGCTGCTGCTGATCGGGCCGCATGCGGTGTATGGCACTTCCCTGGCCCTGCTGCTGGTGATCGTGCTGTCGGTATCGACCATCCGGCCGCTGCATATCGCGGCGAAGGCCATCGCCTTCCGCTGGCGCGACCTGCTCGAAGGACTGCGTTTCGTACTGAACCGGCGCACGGTGTTCGGCGCGATCTCGCTGGATCTGTTCGCAGTGCTGTTCGGCGGCGCTACCGCGATGCTGCCCATTTACGCCAGCGACGTCCTGCACGTGAGCCCGGTGGCGTATGGAGTGCTGCGCTCGGCACCGGGCATCGGTGCGGCGCTCGTGGCCTTCGTGCTGGCGTTCACTTCGATCCAGCGGCACGTGGGCCGCTGGATGTTCGGCGGCGTCGCGGTGTTCGGACTGGCGACCATCCTGTTCGGCATCTCGACCTCCTTCTGGCTCTCGCTCGTGGCGCTGCTCGTGCTGGGCATGGGCGATATGGTGAGCGTGTTCATCCGCCACCTGCTCGTGCAGCTGGAGACGCCGGACGAGATCCGCGGTCGCGTGAGCGCGGTGAGCTCCATGTTCATCGGCGCTTCCAACGAGCTCGGCGAGTTCGAGTCCGGCCTCGCGGCGCGCTGGCTCGGCATCGTGCGCTCCGTGGTGCTGGGCGGTGTCGCCACGCTGTTCGTGGTGGCGTGCTATCTGAAATTGTTCCCCGAGCTGCGGCGGATGGATCAGTTCCCGCAGCCGGCGCGGAGCGACGACGTGGCGAGATGATTTTCAGCCCGGCGTGCGCTGCGCACTGCGCCGGCATTGCGCCCGTACCGCCGGAGTCGTGCTGCAGCGGTCGCCATACAGTACCGAGGGCGCTCGAGTACTGGATTTACGCTCGCCACGACCGCGCGTAGAGTTTTCGCATGTCGCGCAAATTCTTCGGCCATCAGACGTTCAAGGGGCGCGGCACGCTCTCGAATCCCGCGGGCCGCTTCGACAGGACCACGCAGGAGGAAGTCGATGACGGCTGGTATCGCGAGGAAGAGCCCGAGAGCCTCGCTCAAACGGTGATGCCTGATCGCGCGAAGAGCGTCATCTCTACCAACGATTCGCCCGACGTCGGCTTCGACTATTCGATCAATCCCTACAGGGGTTGTGAAAATGGTTGCGTTTATTGCTTCGCCCGCCCCACGCACTCCTATCTCGGCCTCTCTCCTGGTCTCGATTTCGAGACGAAGCTCTTCTACAAGGAGAACGCCGCGCAGCTGCTCGAGCAGGAGCTCTCGAAGCCGAAGTACGTGCCCAAGCCCATCGCGCTCGGCATCAACACGGATGGCTACCAGCCGCTCGAGAGGCGGCTGAAGGTCACGCGCAGCATCCTCGAGGTGCTGGCGAAGACGCGGCATCCCGTCAGCATCATCAGCAAGAGCGCGCTGGTCGTCCGCGATCTCGACCTGCTCGCGGACATGGCGCGGGACCGGCTGGTGTCCGTCGCGCTCAGCGTCACCACCCTCAGCGCGGAAACCAAGCGAGCGCTCGAGCCGCGCACGGGCTCTCCGCAGGCGAGGCTGCGCGCCATGCGCATGCTCGCCGACGCCGGCGTGCCGGTGGGCGTCATGGTCGCCCCCGTCATCCCGGCCATCACGGACCACGAGATGGAGTCCATCCTGGAAGCGGCAGCCGGCTCGGGCGCCACCACGGCGGGATACGTGCTGCTGCGCCTGCCCTACGAGCTCAAGGATCTCTACCGCGAATGGCTTGCCGAGCATTATCCCGACCGGGCGGGCCACGTCATGTCCCTGATCCAGCAGGCCCGGGGCGGCCGCGACAACGACCCGAACTTCGGTTCCCGCATGCGCGGCACGGGCCCCTACGCGCAGCTCCTGCGCAGCCGCTTCCACCTGGCCACCCGCAAGCTCGGCCTGAACGATGCCCGCACACGCCACGAGCTGGATGCCACCCTGTTCCGGCCGCCCCGTCCGGCCACCCCGCAACTCACGCTGGGCTTCGACTGAACCCCCGATCGCGGGGCGGGTACCTACGCCGGAATCCGGCGCTGCGGCGGGAACCGTACTTGCAAGGGCCGGTCATAACCGTTCGCGTCAGTGGCATACTGCGTCCCACGCGAACTCGCGATCTCGGGTACCCACTATGAATGCAATACAGGTCGGGTCTCGCACGCTCGTCTCGCTCGTCCTGCTCTCGGGCCTCACCGCCTGCATGCAGGCCCGTGTCGAGGAATCACGCGAGATGCCCACGAAAATCGCCAAGGGAGAGGGTGTGGTCATCCTGGCGAAGCCGCAGATCGAAGGCGCCGGCGCCGAAGACGAGTTCATGGACTGCGTCAGCAACAACCTGCGCGACTCCACCATCGCCGTGCAGCCGAACAACGCATTCGTGGACTCCATGTTTCCCTGGTTCGAGCCCGGCACCGCGCCCGCCAAGCCCGAAGCGGTCGCCACGCTGTTGTCGCATCCGGGCGTGAGTGAAAAAGTTGCCGAGTCCGGCGTGCGTTATGTCGTCTGGCTGGACGGCGGCACCTCCAAGACGGACGGTGGCGGCAGCCTCGCCTGCGGTGCCGCACCCGGCGCGGCCGGCTGCATCGGCTTCGGCTGGTGGGAGAAGGAATCCGCGTACGAAGCCACCATCTGGGACCTGCAGCAGGCCCGCTCGGCGGGCAGCGTGGGCGCGAACGTCACCGGCACCTCCGCCATCATCGGGGCCATCGTGCCGCTGCCCTTCATCTCGCGCGTGCAGAGCGCGGCCTGCAATCGCATGGCGGACCAGCTGCGCAACTTCTTCAACGGGTCGGACTCCGGCCAGCCCGCCGCCCAGGCGGCGAAAACGGCGACCGGCAAGACCAAGGGATAGTCCCATGCGTTTTCGCCCCTCCCATCCACTGCTCGTCTGCGCGGTGATCGCGCTGGCCGGCTGCGCCAGCCAGAGCCAGAAGCCCTCCACGCCGGGCAGCCAGTCACAGTCGAAGCCTCAGAGCAGCACCTCGAGCTCGGACAGCAGCACGCCTTCCAAGCCGACGGCCAGCTCGGCCATTCCGCCCGCGGCTCCCGCTTCATCGCCGGCGCCCGGCTCGGCTGCGCCCCAGAGCCCGTCGGCCGAGAAGCAGGACCCCGCCCGCACAGCCAGCACATCGGGCGGGAGCGCCGGCCGGGCGCAGACGCCGGATGAGCGTCGCGCCGCCATCGACCGCAGGCTGGACGGGTCGCTCGGCACGTTCGACGAGACCCTGCGGAAAGAGCAGAAGGCCGTCGCGGAGGAGAAGGACGCCCGCGAGGCCAGCGCCGCCGGCAGCGCCTCGAGCGAGCAGGCCGAATCCAGCCGCGCGGGCGATGAGGCATCGGGCTCCGCGAAGCCGGAGAGCCCGCCCGCCGAGTCGGCCGAAAGCGGCCGCAAGGGCAATGGCCCTTCCCGTCCCGGCGACCTCAAGTCGGACAAGGATCGCGCTGCCGGCAACGGCGGCCCGCAGGGGTCCGGCACGGGCGCCGGCGAGATCCCCGACGGCAGTGACGACGACATCGTCGCGCGCCGCCTGCGCAAGGCCGCCGAGCAGGAAACGGATCCGGAGCTGAAGGAGAAGCTCTGGAAGGAATACGTCGACTACAAGAAGAACGCGGGCACATGATCCGGAGGCAGTCGCCATGAAACGGCTATCCGCGTACATCCTGTCGGGCACGTTGCTGCTGCTGTCGCTGGGCGGCTGCGTGGTGAACGAGACCAAGCCGCTCGCGAAGATCGCGCCGGTGCAGGCGCAGACCCAGATTCCCGAGGACGAGCTGCTGGACGTCGCCATCCGCCCGTTCGACACCGGCGTCCCCGAAGAGCTCGCGAAGGACGAGGACACTCTCGAGAAGCGGCGCATCTATCCCGACATCCGCCAGGCGGAGTCGCGCTATTTCGCCACGCTGCTGCGCGGCACGCTCGAGTCCACGGGGCAGTGGGGCGCGGTGCGCGTGGTGCCGGAGAACGTGGAATTCGTCGACGTCCTCGTGTCCGGCAAGATCCTCGATTCGACCGGCGCGCATCTTGCGCTCGAGGTGTCCGTAACCGATTCCACGGGCCGGCACTGGATCGACAGGAAGCGCTACGAGAGCATCGCGGACCTCGGCTCCTACAAGAGCGACGCGGCGCTCAAGCAGCGCGATCCGTTCCAGAACGTCTACTCGCAAATCGCGAACGACATGGTGGCCGCGCGCGACAAGCTCGTGGCCGACGATCGTCGCGACATCCGCCGCGTGACGGACCTGCGCTTCGCAAGCGACTTCGCGCCCGATGCGATGCAGGGCTATCTCGCGAAGGACGAGAAGGGAATGCTGAAGGTCGCGCGCCTTCCGGCGCAGTCCGATCCCACGCAGGAGCGCATCGACCGCATCCGTGAGCGTGATGCCGGCGTGGTCGACACCGTCAACAGTTACTACGGCAACTTCGCGGACCAGATGCGCGATTCCTACGGCAGCTGGCGCCGGTCGAGCTCCGAAGAAATCGAGAAAGAGCAGCGCGCGCGGAACAAGGCGCGCACGCGCACGTTCCTCGGCGCGGCCGCAGTGCTGGCGAGCGTGTTCGTGCCGGGGCAGTGCTCCAGGACGGATTACAACTGTCGCCGCCTCGAAAGCGCTGCGCGTACGGCGGGCGCCATCGGTGGCACGGCCGCCGTGCTCTCCGGCCTCAAGAAATATTCCGATGCCCGCGTGCACGCGCAGTCCCTCAAGGAGCTGTCGCAGAGCTTCCAGTCCGAGGTCTCGCCGCAGGTGGTCGACGTCGAAGGTCGCACCTTGCGCCTCACGGGCACCGCCGAAGAGCAATACAAAGAGTGGCGTCAGCTGTTGAAGGAGCTGTATCACGAAGAGACCGGCACCGCGCCGCAGGTCACGGACAGCCCGCCGCCGCCGGCCGCGCCCAAAGCCGCCACGCCTCCGCAGGATCCCGCCAGTCGCAAAGAAACCGGTCAATGACAGAAGCCTTCGCCGCCAATTCACCGAGCCGGCTGGCTCGCCGCTACACGCTGCTCGAGAAACTCGGGGTCGGTGGGCAGGGTGAGGTCTGGCGCGCGCGGGACGAAGCGCGCGGCGGCGACATCGCGCTCAAGCTGTTGAGCTCTTCGCTCGCGGGCAGCGAGGCGGCGTGGGCGCAGTTCGAGCGGGAGCACCGCATCGCGAGCCGGCTCGAGCATCCGGGCATCCTCAAGGTGCATGCGCCGCAGCGCGAAGGCGATTTCGCCGTGCTGCCCATGGATCTCGCGCCTGCCGGCGACTTGCGGCGCCTGCGCGGCAGCAACTATCTCGAGATCATCCCGGTGCTCATCGAGATCGCGGAGGCACTGGAGCACGCGCACGAGCGCGGCGTGATCCATCGGGACCTGAAGCCGGGGAACGTGCTGTTCGGCCACGACGGCCGCGCGCTCATCGCAGATTTCGGCATCGCGGAGATTCCCGAAGCGGCGCTGCGCGAGAGCACCAAGCCCGCATTGTCACCGTTCACCGCGAGCCCGCAGCAGCTGCGCGGCGAGCCGCCTTCGATCACGGACGACATCTACGGGCTCGGTGCGCTGGCCTACGAGCTGCTGTCCGGCTATCCGCCGTACTACCCGCGCTTCGATATTCGCCGCGTGCTCGAGGAGCCCGTGCCGGATCTGCGCACGCCTCAACCGGTGCCCCCGCAGCTCGTCATCCTCGTGATGCGCATGCTGGCCAAGCGAGCGGAAGATCGCCCGCAGTCCATGCGCGAAGTCATCGACGTGCTCGACAGCGCGCTCAACGACACGCTCACCTTCGAATTCGATCGCGTGCAGATGGCGCGCAAGCCGCCGGCCCAGCCCGCCCAGCCGGCGCCGCCTCCCCAGCAGCGCCGGCCCGTCCAGCCGCTTCATCCAGCTGGTGCGCAGGAAGCGCCCATGTGGACGCCGCCACCTTCTGCTGCAGTGCCTCCTCCGCAACCGCCTCCACCCCCGCCGCCTCCACCACGTGCGGCTGCGTCGGCAGCGCGCCCGTCAGGTCCCTGGGACGATCTCCACTTCGAGGTGAAGCCGCGCCTGATGCGGCTCGAGCCGGAGCCCGCGCGCCGCTGGCCGTGGGTCGTGCTCGGCGTGCTGGCGTTGCTCGCGTTCGGGGTGT
>JBGAIL010000110.1:0-16191 GCA_044225565.1 Steroidobacteraceae bacterium
TGGTGACGGAATCGAGGAATGGCCAGGCCGCATGCGTTTCCGCCGCGAGCCAGCGCGCCGACGACACGCTACCTGCGAGGATGACCACCCAGGCAAGAATGTGAGCGCGCGCCGGCCAGAAGCCCGGCACGCGCGTCGCCTCGCCGCGGTTCTTCGTCCAGTGCGCGAAACCGTATACGGACATGAGCGCGTAGTAGCCGTTCAGTGCGGCCTGCATGGGCAGGCGCGCGCCCAGCGCGAGCCAGGCGAGGATCGCGGCGCTGAGACCGCCCATGACCCAGCACCAGCGATTGCGTTTCACCGCGAACAGCACATAGGCCAGGCCGAGCAGCACCGCCACTCCTTCGAGGGGCGAGGTCGCCTTCAGGCCGGCCAGGAACGCGTCGAACATGGAAGGATCGGGCCTGAGGTGTGCGCCGTACGCCAGCTGGCCGCGCGGCTCATGCCGCGGCCAGCGGCCCCAGCACTTTCATGACGAACACGGCCTTGTCGTTGCCCTCGAAGGTCTTCCGCAGCTCGCGCGTCAGCACGCCCATCACCTCGTCGTAGGGGCCGAACACCTGCGTGCTCATGCTGTTGGTGTGCACCTTGAGGCGCCCATGCGCGTTCAGCCGGTCGATGAAATCCTGGATCGGCGGGATGAACTGCGCATTGAGCGGGTAGAGGCTGATCTCGACTCCGATGTCCATGGCGCCCTCACTTGAAGGAATAGTTGAGCGTCACGCCGACCTGGCGCGGATCGCCGGGCTGCACGTAACGCTTCGGGATGAAATCCGGTGGCTCGTTGCCGAAGAAAAAGCCGCGGACGGCGTAATCCTCGTCGAACAGGTTGCGCGCCCAGAGATAGGCCGCCCAGCGCTCGCGCTCGTATCCGAGCTTGAGGTTCACCACCGTGCGTGCGGGAGCGCGCTGGTCGTGGCTGGTATCGAAATAGAAGTCGTCGACGCGCTGCGCGTCCACCCGGGCGAAGAACCCTAGCGCGTTGCGGTATTCGCCGGTGAGCGTGAGCTGGTATTGCGGGGCGTGCGCCTGCTCACGCCCGTCGAGGCTGCGAGTATCGTCGAACTGGTAGTCGATGTAGCGCGTCTCGAGGATGCCGAGCGAGCCTCCGAGCTTCAAGCCGCGCCCCGCCGCCCACATGAGCGAAGACTCGAGGCCGTAATTCTCGCCGCGCGCGGCATTGGCCGTGTAGATGACGAAGGTGAGCGGGTCGCCCGGATCCTGCTGGAAGGACATGCTCACCTGCTGGTCGTGCCGGCGCATGTAGAACAGCGCCGTGTCCACGGCGAGGCGGCCGCCGAGCCAGCTGCCCTTCACGCCAGTCTCGAGGTTCCAGAGATACTCTGCATCGAAGCGGCGGCTATCGATCGGCACGTTGTTGCCTATGTTGAATCCACCGGCCTTGTAGCCACGCGAGAGCGTGGTGTACCAGAGGCCGCCGCCGCGCAGACCGTAGTCGAGCGAGACATGCCCGCCGAACATCGTCTCCCCGGGATCGAAAGCGAGCCCGTTGGAATCTTCGTAATCTGCAGCGCGATGCTCGACACGCGCGCCAAGCCGCAGCTGCCATGGGCCGGCGAGCCGCACGTCCGTCTCGCCGTAAGCCGCAGCGTTGGTCGCCTCATAACGGCTGTCGAGCTGCGCGTAGACGTCACCGTTGTAGAGATCCAGCTGGTCGTTCGTCTCCCGCGCGTGCAGCACATAAAGGCCGAAGACCCAGGCAGCGCGCCCGCCGATCTCCGCCCCCGGATTCGAGACGGCGCGCAGGTCCTCGCTCCAGGTGCGGCGGCTGCGCACGAAGCCCGAAGTGAAGTCGTAGGGCGCGTAGATGCCCCACTCGGCATCGTTGCCCCAATCGCCGTCGAAGGAGTAACGGATGTCGGAATCCGCGAAGGTGCTGATGCTCTTCAGCGTGAAGGACTCGAAGCCCGTGTAGTCGGCGTGCGTGGCGAGGCCGAGCGAGCGCTGCGCGTCGCGCCCAGGCTTGTCGGAGTGCGTGCGGAGGGAGTTGTCGATGGCAAAGGCGTCGTAGCCGTTGTCGAGATCCACGAACATCGCGGTGAAGCCCAGCGCCAGGCTCTCCGTGGCCTGCCAGTTGAGCTTGCCGCGCAGCGTGGTCTCGTCGTAACCCATGGTGTCGTCGCGACGCAGGAACACGTTGCGGCGAAACCCGTCACTCTCGTAATGCTGCGCCACCAGGCGATAGGCAGCCTCGCCGCCGAGGGCGCCGCCAGCCATGGCACCTGCGCCACGAGTGCCGTAATCGCCCCCGGTGGCTTCGATGCGCATCTCCGGGTCCGGCGTGGCATCGTGCGTGCGCAGACTGATGAGGCCGGCGAGCGCGTTCGCACCGTACGTGGTGCTCTGCGGGCCCCGCAGCACTTCCACCTGACCTGCGTCGAACAGCGTGGCGGGCATGCCGATGCCCGAGAAGTCGATATCGTCGATCAGGAAGCCCACGGAGGCGTTCGGCGCCCCCTGGAACTGTTCGAGCTCACCGATGCCGCGCAGCTGGAAATAGCGGGGCCGCGAGGTGCCCGCAGACCAGTTGAGGTTGGGCACGAGGCCCAGCACGTCACCGAAATGCTGCACCCCGGCTTCCTGCAGGGTCCGGCCATCGAGCACGGTGATGCTGGCAGGCAGGGTCTCCGCGGTTTCGCCGCGCAGGCTCGCCTGGACGACGACCTCTTCGAGGTCTGCGGCGGCGTCGGATTGGGGGTGAGCCGCCATGGGCAGCGTGAGCAGGCCCAGAACGGGGACTAGACGAGAGATCGCTGGCATTACCTTCTCCCTACGCCGGTACTAACCGGATCAGGTTCAACGGGTTCGCCAGCACTACCGGCATCTCAGGCCCTGTGCCCGGCGTTGCGCGCCGGAGCTGGGCCACCCCTGGGTGGATGAGGGGCGTATGTTAGGCGCCGCGACTGCAAATGCAAGATGCGGGTAAAATCCGTGCGATGACACGCAAGATCCAGATTCACCAGGTCGACGCCTTCACCCGCACCCCGTTCACCGGCAATCCGGCGGGCGTCGTCCTGAGCGCCGATTCACTGTCGGACGCGGAAATGCTCGCCATCGCACGCGAGCTGAACAACGCGGATACGGCCTTCGTGCTCGAGCATGACGGCGCGGACCACGACGTGCGCACGCGCTTCTTCACGCCGCGCATGGAAGCGGGCTTCGTCGGGCACGCGACGGTCGCCACGCATTTCGTGCTCTCGCGCAGGCGCGGCGCGCCGCAGCGGCTGCGGCAGAAGTCCAAGGCCGGCATCGTGGACATCGAGATTCGCGGCCACGAGGAAGACCGCCGCATCGCCATTCGCAAGCCCCGCCCCCCGGTCGGAAGGGAACTGAACAACCGCGAGCATCTCGCGGTGCTCGATGCGCTGGCGCTCGCCACGGACGATCTCGACACGCGCTGCCCCATGCGCATCGTGGGCACGGGCAGTCCGCGCCTCATGATCGGCGTGCGCGGCCAGGAGCAACTCAAACATCTGAAGCCGGACCCGACGCGTCTCACCACGCTGTCCGCACAGCTCGGCGCGCCCGGCTATTTCGTGTTCACGCCAGGAGCGAAGGACGGGACCCATCTCACGGAGTCACGCATGTTCTGCCCGGCGCTCGGCATTCCGGAAGACCCCGTCAGCGGCAACGCGCACGGGCTGCTCGGCGTGTATCTCGCGGAGCAGGGGCTCATCAAGCTCGATCGCGAGCGCGTGGCTTTCAGCGGCGTCCAGGGACACTACCTGCATCGCCCGGGCCAGGTGGACGTCGAGCTCGAAGTGACGGACGGGAAGATCGACGCCGTCTGGATCATCGGCCAGGCGGTCGCCATCTTCGAGACCGAGATCTCCCTCTAGCACCCATGCCTGCCACGCGGTGTCCGGCACCGCCAGTGCGGCACCGCTAGTGGTGCGGGACGAGCCTGGAGAGATCCACCTCGTTGGCCGACGGCGGGGCGGCGGGCCGGTCGATGACCCCGGCGACGACGAGCGAAGGGATGCGGGCCTCGTCCCACTTTTGCGCAGGCTCGCGACCCAGGCGCAGCACCGCGAGATGCAGGCCGGGATGCAGCCACAGCCGGCTCCTGCCTTCGCCTTCCAGAGATAGCCCGTCGCGCGGAATCCCCAGCTTCAGTTGCGATCCCTCCGCAGGATCGCGGGCTGAAGGCAGCATCAGCTGCCGCGCCCAGCCCCGCGGCAGGATGCGCGAGCCCTGGTATTCGCCGTCGTCCAGCAGCAGCTGTGCCACGCGCATCCAGTCCCCCTGCTTCGCGAAGAAACAGCAGTCCACGCGGGCAAGCCCGTCCGGTCCGTCCAGCACCACCCATGCGTCCCCTGCGGACAGCGGCCTCCACAGCTCGCGCGACAGCGCCGCCGCGTAACGCTTGCCCGAGAGCTGCTGCACGAGCAGCGCCAGGGAGCGCGGATCATCCATCTGCAGCAGCTCGCGAATCGTGGTGCGCCCGCGCCCCTCCCCGGCGAAAGAGTCCACGAAGCTCGACACGGGCTCGTCGGCCGACGCGATGTGGCGCTGATCGAGCGCGACCCCGACGAGCATCGCCGCGACGGTTCGACCGAACGCTCCCGCGTCGACCACGGTATCCCTCGACGTTCCATCCCAATAACGCTCGAAGATCACATGCCCGTGGCGGCTCACGATGAGCGCGGTCGAGTCGTGAGCCGCAGCGTAATCGGCGGCGGCGTTCAAGGCAGCGACGTCCACCTTCTCTGCTTCCGGCGTGGAGCGCGGCTGCTGGATGCCCTGAACGCCAGCCACCCGCTCGCGAGGCCCGGCGCTCGCAGCAGGAGACGAGCGGTACTGGCGCCCGACGAGCAAGGCCACCAGGATGGCGGCGAAAGCGACCACCACCGCGACAGGGATTCGTCTGCTCATGGCAGCGACGTTGGCCGGTTTTGAGCCGCGTGGCAAGATGCGCGCCGTGAAAACGAGCGTGCCGTCGCAGCGTGAGCGCTTTGACATCCTGGTCGTGGGCGGTGGCGTCAACGGCACCGGCATCGCGCGCGATGCCGCCGGGCGGGGCCATTCGGTGCTGCTCTGCGAGCAGCACGACCTCGCCGCGCACACCTCTTCCGCCAGCACCAAGCTCATCCACGGCGGGCTGCGCTATCTCGAGGGATTCCACTTCGCGCTGGTGCGCAAGGCGCTGCAGGAGCGCGAGATCCTGCTCGCCTCGGCGCCGCACATCATGTGGCCGCTGCGCTTCGTCATGCCGCACGATGCGCACTTGCGCCCCATGTGGATGATCCGTGCGGGGCTGTTCCTGTACGACCATCTTGCGAAGCGCCGCCGCCTCGCCGCCTCGACCTCTCTCGACCTGCAGACGCATCCTGCCGGCTCGCCGCTCCAGCAGCAATTCAAACGCGGCTTCATCTATTCGGACGGCTGGGCGGACGACGCGCGCCTGGTGGTCCTGAATGCGCGGGATGCCGCGGATCGCGGCGCCGTCGTGCTCACTCGCACACGCTGCGAGCGCCTCTCCGTGCACAAAGGCCATTGGCTTGCCACCCTCTCCCACGACGGCGAGCGCCGCGAAATCGAGGCCCGTGTAGTGGTGAACGCCACGGGGCCTTGGGTCACCCGCTTCGTCACCGAAGCGAGCCCGGTGTACGCGAGCCGCGCGGTGCGAATGGTGAAAGGCAGCCACATCGTCGTGCCGCAGCTGTTCGCGCACCGCTTCGCCTACATCTTCCAGAACGTCGACCGGCGCATCGTGTTCGCCATTCCCTACGAGGAGCGCTTCACGCTCATCGGCACGACGGACGTGGAGTTCGAAGGCGACCCCGCACAGGTGCGCATCGATCCCGCGGAAGTGCGCTACCTCTGCGACACGGTGAACCGCTACTTCAGCCGCCAGATCGCCCCTCAGGACGCCGTGTGGAGCTACAGCGGCGTGCGGCCGCTGCTGGACGATCGCAGCGGCGACGCTTCCAAGGTGACGCGCGACTACTCCCTGGAGCTCGACGTGCGGCCTCTGCCGATGCTCTCGGTGTTCGGCGGCAAGATCACGACGTATCGCAGGCTCGCGGAGACGGCGGTGGATCAGCTGATCCCCGTCATCGGCCGCCGCGGCGGACATTGGACCGCAGGAGCCTTCCTGCCGGGCGGAGACTTCGCGCGGAGCGGGCTTCGCAAGGGCGCGCAACCCGCCGGCTTCGCCGCGTTCCTGCGCTCGGTGGAGCGCCGTTATCCCTGGTTGCCACAGCCTTTGCGCACCCGCCTCGCGCGGGCCTACGGCACCAGGATCGAGCGGCTCATCGGCGATGCCACCCATCTCGGCGAAGAGGTGCTGCCCGGACTCCACGAGCGCGAGATCAGCTATCTGCGCACGCAGGAATGGGCCTGCACTGCCGAAGACATCCTCTGGCGCCGCAGCAAGCTCGGCCTGCACCTGCAGGCGGATGCGCAGCGGCGGCTCGACGAGTGGCTGAAACGGAAGCACTGAGATGCTCCGGATCGACGGCATCGCACGCGAGGAGACATCGGAATGACGCGCTTCGTGCTCGCACTGGACCAGGGCACCACGAGCTCCCGCTCGATCCTGTTCGACGCCGCGGGCAATGCCGTCGCCACGGCGCAACGCGAGTTCCCGCAATACTTCCCGCGATCGGGCTGGGTCGAGCACGACGCTCGCGAGATCTGGACGTCGCAGTCCGAGACCATCGCGGGCGCCCTCGCCTCGGCGCGCGCAAAGCCCGAAGACGTCGCGGCAGTCGGCATTTCGAATCAACGCGAGACGACGCTGCTGTGGGATCGCAAGAGCGGTGAGCCCGTCGCGCGCGCCATCGTCTGGCAGGACCGTCGCACTGCGGCAGCATGCGAGCAGCTGCGGGCAGAAGGCGTGGAACCGGAGATCTCGCGACGCACCGGCCTGTTGCTCGACCCGTACTTCTCCGGAACCAAGCTCGCGTGGCTGCTCGACAATGTGCCGGATGCGCGTCGCCGCGCCGAGCGCGGCGAGCTGTGCTTCGGCACGGTGGACAGCTGGCTCGCCTGGCAGCTCTCCGGCGGCAGATCCCACGTCACCGATGCGACCAACGCGAGCCGCACGCTGCTGTTCAACATCCACACGGGCGAATGGGATGCGGACCTGTTGAAGATGATGCGCGTGCCGCGCGAATGCCTGCCTGAAGTGGTCGCAACCAGCGGAGCGAGCGGGCTCACCGCCAGCGTGCACGGCCGCGACGTTCCCTTGACCGGCATCGCAGGCGATCAGCAGGCGGCGCTGTTCGGCCAGACGTGCTTCACGCCGGGCATGGCGAAGAACACCTACGGCACGGGCTGTTTCCTGCTGATGAACACGGGCACGCAGCCGCTGACTTCACGGCATCGCCTGCTCACCACGGTAGCCTGGCGCCGCGAGCGCGATCACTACGCGCTGGAAGGCGGAGTGTTCGTCGGCGGAGCGGTGGTGCAATGGTTGCGCGACGGCCTTGGAATCATCGAGCGCTCGTCGGACGTGGAGAGTCTTGCTGCAAGCGTGCCGGACACCGCCGGCGTCTGCTTCGTGCCGGCATTCACCGGCCTCGGCAGCCCTCATTGGGATCCGCATGCGCGCGGCACCATCGTCGGACTTTCGCGAGGCAGCACTCGCGCGCACATCGCTCGCGCCGCGCTGGAAGCGATCGCGTTCCAGAGCGCGGAGCTGCTCGCGGCAATGCAGAGCGATGCGGCGCAACCGCTCGTCGAATTGCGCGTGGATGGCGGCGCCACCGCCAACGATCTGCTGATGCAGTTCCAGGCGGACATTCTCGGCGTGCCGGTAGTGAGACCGCGAATCACCGAGACCACCGCGCTCGGCGCCGCATATCTCGCCGGGCTGGCGACGGGATTCTGGAAGTCCACCGATGAGCTCTCGCGGAACTGGCAGGTGGACCGGCGCTTCGAGCCGCAGATGAGCCGGGATCAGGCACAGGCCCGCATGCATGAGTGGGCCCGTGCCGTGAGGATGAGTCGCGCTCAGTGATCCGGTGCGTCCATCAGGCGGCGCGCGAGGTAGGTGAACTCCAGCGCTTGCCGCTTGGCCCGCTCGCGCAGATTCGCCGCCGCGGAATGCCCGCCGTCGGTGTTCTCGTAATAGAGGTACGGCATGTCGAGGCTTTCCATCTTCGCCGCGAACTTGCGCGCGTGTCCCGGGTGCACGCGATCGTCCTTCGTCGAGGTGAGGATCAGCGGCAGCGGGAAATCGTCGCGCTTCTTCAGGTTCTGGTACGGCGAAAGCTTCTCGAGCCACGCCCGCTCCGCGGGCACGTCCGGCGAGCCGTACTCGTCCACCCACGAGGCGCCGGCGAGCAGGCCAGATAGCGCAGCATATCGAGCAGCGGCACCTGCACCACCACGGCGTGGAAGAGCTCCGGCCGCTGCGTGAGCATCACGCCCATCAGCAGGCCGCCGTTCGAGCCGCCCTCGATGCCGAGCCGCTGCGGCGAGGTGATCTTGCGCTGGATCAGGTCTTCGGCGACGGCGATGAAATCGTCGTACACGACCTGGCGATGGGTCTTCAGGCCCGCCTGGTGCCAGGCCGGCCCGAACTCGCCGCCGCCGCGGATGTTGGCGAGCACGAAGACGCCGCCCTTGTCGAGCCACAGCTGCCCGATGGTGGCCGAGTACGAAGGCAGCATCGACACCTGGAAGCCGCCATACGCGTAGAGCAGCGTGGGCGCATTGCCGTCGGCCGAGAAGTTCTTCGAGCGCACCACGAAATACGGCACCTTCGTGCCGTCCCGCGAAGTGGCTTCGAGCTGCTCGGTGACGTAGCGGCTGGCGTCGAACTTCGCCGGCAGGCTCTTGGAGGTCTCCACCGCATTGGTGGGCACGTTCACGGCATACAGCGTGGTCGGCCGCAGGAAATCCTGGTACGCCACGAACGCGGTATCCGAATCCGGATCGGTGGTGACGATGTTGACGGCGCCGTTGTCCGGCAATTCGAGCGGTGCGTACGTCCACCGGCCGTGCGCGAAACTGAAGCGCAACACGCGGCCACGCACGTTCGAATAGCTCGCGACCAGTACGCCGGAACGCGTACCCGATACTTCGTCGATGGAGTCGCGCGGGCCCGGCGTGAACAGATTGACGATGGGCGGCGCCTCCGCCGCGGCCTGCGCCAGCGGCATCGAGACGAGTGCCCCGCTCTTCCAGGCCTTGCCGCCGATCTTCCAGTCCTCGTCGATGCTGAAGACCAGCTGCCCCTGATGGAGCGCATGCAGGTTCGCCTTCGCAGGAAGCGTGATGCGCGAGACCTCGCCCTTCGGGCCCAGCAGCCACCAGCTCGTGGTGAAGAACGTATCCGCCTCGCGGATGCCGACCAGCCGCTGGCCGTGCTCGCCTTCGATGCTGAAAGGCGAGACGCCGACGTCCGTCGCCTGTCCGCGATGGATCTCCTTCGCCTCCGCGAGCGGCTGTCCGCGCGACCACTGCTTCACGATGTAGGGATAGCCCGACTCCGTGAGCGAGCCCTCGCCCCAATCCGTGGCGACGAGCAGGGTGTTGGCGTCTTTCCAGGTGACGTCCGACTTCGCCTCCGGCACCACGAAGCCGTTCTCGACGAAGGCGCGAGTGGCAACGTCGAACTCGCGATACACCGACGCGTCCTTGCCGCCATCCGAGAGCACCACCATGCAGAGGCGTCCCTGCGGAAGCAGGCATTCCACACCCTTGAAGACCCAGTTCCTGCCCTCGGCCTTCGCCAGCTCGTCGACATCGAGCAGTGTCTGCCATTCGGGCGCCGGGGTGCGGTAGGAATCGAGCGGGGTGCGGCGCCACACGCCGCGCACGTTCACATCGTCCTGCCAGAAGTTGTAGATGAAGCCATCGCGCAGCGCGCCCATGGGGATGCGGCTCTTGTCTTCGGCGATGGCGAGCGCGGCGTCGAAGTTCTGCTGGTAGCGCGGATCCCTGGTGAGCTCGCCCAGGGAGTGGTCGTTCTGCGCGCGCACCCATTCCAGCGCCTTCGCGCCCTCCACGTCCTCCAGCCAGAGGAACGGATCGTCTTCAGCGGACATGGCGGAGACGCTGGCGAGCGCCAGGACGGCGAGGAGAACGGAGGATCGACGCATATGGGCACCTCATGAGAGGCTCGCATTCTGCCATGCGGCGGCCTGGGTGGCGCCGTCAGTCAACCCGGATATGAGCTTTTCATCATGAGCATCATCGGCTCTACAAGAAGTCCCGCGCGCTCGCCGAGCGCGCGATCACCAGCCGCCACCTCGTCGAGCAGGCGCTCGCAGCCATCCGTGACCAGGCAGGCGAAGGCGCACGGGCGTTCATCGCCGTGCACGAGACCGAAGCCCTCGCAGCCGCCGAGCGCACGGATTCGCAACGCCGCGGCGGTGCAAAGCTGCCGACGCTCGCCGGGATACCGGTCTCGATCAAAGACAATTTCGACGAGGCGGGCCACGTCACCCTCGCCGGATCGATGGTGCTCGCCGGCTCGGCGAAGGCAGCCCGGGACGCGATCGTCGTGGAGCGCCTCCGCAACGCAGGTGCCATCCTCATCGGCCGCACCAACATGACCGAGTTCGCCTATTCGGGCCTCGGCATCAACCCGCACTACGGCACGCCGCGCAATGCCTTCGATCGCGTCACGGGCCGCCTTCCGGGCGGCTCCTCCTCCGGCGCGGCGATCTCCGTGACCGACGGCATGGCCATGGGCGCCATCGGCACCGATACCGGTGGCTCCATTCGCATTCCGGCTGCGCTGAACGGCCTCGTGGGCTTCAAGCCCACCGCACGCCGCGTGCCTCTCGCAGGCGTGCTGCCGCTTTCCTGCTCCCTCGACTCAGCAGGGCCGCTCGCGCAAACCGTGGCGGAATGCGCGCTGCTCGATCAGGTGCTCGCCGGCGAGAGTCACGGCGCGCCGGAGGAGGAAATCCAGCTGCGCAGCCTGCGCCTGGCGGTGCCCAAGACCACTTTTCACGATGATCTGTCGGCCGAAGTCGCAGCTGCCTTCAGTGCCGCACTCTCGCGCCTGGCGGCGGCCGGTGCGCGCATCACGGAGCTGCCGATGGCGCAGCTCGCGCAGGCGGCCGAAGTGAATCCGCGCGGCGTGCTGGTTAGTGCGGAAGCCTACAGCTGGCACCGCCATCTGATTGCCAGCAGCGGCACGAGATACGACCCGAGATGCCCCCGCATTCGCGCCGGCGAAGGCGCACTCGCGGCCGACTACATCGAGCTGCTGCAACGCCGCGCACGCTTCATCCGGGAGATCGAAGCCGCTGCCGCTGGATACGACGCGATGCTGATGCCCACCGTTGCCGACACCGCGCCGTCGATCGCCGAGGTGACGAAGGACGACGAGAGCTATTTCCGCTTCAACGGCCGCATGTTGCGCAACCCGGCGCTGGTGAACCTGTTCGACGGCTGCGCACTTTCGATTCCCTGCCACGAGCCCGGCCGC
The DNA here is from genome assembly GCA_044225565.1 of Steroidobacteraceae bacterium. GTDB lineage: Bacteria > Pseudomonadota > Gammaproteobacteria > Steroidobacterales > Steroidobacteraceae > CAVXAE01. The sequence continues at coordinate 11,417 of JBGAIL010000110.1, forward strand.
GCGCCGGTGGGATTGATGGTCGCCGGCACGCAGGGCACGGACCGGCGGATCCTCGCGATCGGCATGGCGGTGGAGCAGATCGTTCGGGCGCAGCCTCGCTGACCGACGCCGCGGGGCCGATCGGCCCCGGCCCGCCTCCGGAATTTGGCATACTCGCGCCCCGCCGCCGTCGAGTGCCTTCCCCTTGAGCGCAGAATCCGAGACGCCCCGCTTCAGCGAGCTGGGCTTGAGCCAGCCCATCCTCGATGCCCTGAAGACCGTGGGCTACGAGTCACCCTCCCCGATCCAGGCCCGCACCATCCCGCTGCTGCTGGCCGGGTCGGATCTGCTGGGCCAGGCGCAGACCGGCACGGGCAAGACCGCCGCCTTCGCGCTGCCGGTCCTGGCGAAGATCGACGTGAAGCGCGCCGTTCCCCAGGCGCTGGTGCTCGTGCCGACCCGCGAGCTCGCGATCCAGGTGGCCGAAGCCTTCCAGCGCTACGCGGCGAACCTGAAGGGCTTCCACGTACTGCCCATCTACGGCGGCCAGAGCTATACGCCGCAGCTGAAAGGCCTGAAGCGCGGCCCGCAAGTGCAGATCAAGGTCGGCACGCCGGGGCGCGTGATGGACCACATGAAGAGCGGCGCGCTCGGGCTTTCCAGCCTGAGCGCCCTCGTACTCGACGAGGGTGACGAGATGCTGCAAATGGGCTTCGTCGACGACATCGAGTGGATCCTCGAGCAGTCGCCGGCCGGGCGGCAGGTCGCCCTCTTCTCCGCGACGCTGCCGGCCGCCATCCGGCGCATCGCTTCGAAGCACATGCGCGATCCGGCCGAGATCACCATCCAGAATCGCGCCGGCACCACGCCCAGGATCCGCCAGCGCTACTGGCTGGTGAGCGGCATCCACAAGCTGGATGCCCTCACGCGCGTGCTCGAGGCGGAGACGTTCGATGCCATGCTCGTGTTCGTCCGCACCAAGCTCGAGACGACCGAGCTCGCCGAGCGCCTGGAAGCGCGCGGCTTCGGCGCGGCGCCGCTCAACGGGGATATCCCGCAGGCGCAGCGGGAGCGCACCGTCGCTCGACTCAAAGCCGGCAAGCTGGACATTCTCGTCGCCACGGACGTCGCGGCGCGCGGACTGGACGTCGAACGTATCTCGCACGTGGTGAACTACGACATCCCCTACGATTCGGAGACCTACGTTCATCGCATCGGGCGCACGGGTCGCGCCGGCCGCAGCGGCGAAGCAATCCTGTTCGTCGCGCCGCGCGAGCGCAACATGCTGCGCATCATCGAACGGGTGACGCGGCAGCCGCTCGAGCTGATGAAACTGCCCACCCAGGATGACGTGAACCAGCGGCGGGTCGAGAAATTCAAGGAGCGCATCCGCGCCGCCGTGCAGAGCGGCGGCGGCAAGGTGTTCCAGCCGCTGCTCGAGGAGCTGGAGCGCGATCAGAACCTTCCCGCGATCGAGATCGCCGCTGCGCTGGCGAGCCTGCTGCAGGGCTCGAAGCCGTTCCTGCTCGCGCAGAAGGCGGATGGCAAGCCTTCACAGGCGCCCACGGGGGCATGGGCGGCGACGGAAGAGCCCGCTGCGCCAGCCGCGCCGACGGAGGAAAAGGCGCGCCGGCTGCAGAGCAGCACCGGCGCGAATCACGCAAGCCGCGCACGCGACGCCCACATGACGGCGGGCCGCCGATGGAAACCTTCGCGTGGAGATCGGCCACGCGCATCGCGTCCTGCCCGGCAACATCGTCGGCGCCATCGCGGGCGAAGCGGGCCTGGATGGCCGCCACATCGGGCACATCGACATCCGCGACGATCACAGCTTCGTGGATCTGCCGGTCGGCATGCCGAAGGAGATCTTCCACGAGCTGAAGAAAGTGAAGATCCGCGGCGTGGAGTTGCGCATCAGGCGCGTCGACGAGAAGCCGGCGCGGCCCGAGAAGCCTTCCCGCGCGGCTCGGAGAAAGCGGCTCGGGCGCAGGTGAGGCGCGCGCGGCAGGCGATGGCATCCCAAGCCTGACCCGCCCGCCCACGCGGAAGGTGCGCCCCACGTGGAGCGTCGCGCGCTATTGCACGCTCCAGGACGAATTCCAGTCGATGCCAGGGTAGTTTTCGGCCTCCCAGTAGAACTTGCCGCGCGGCCGGTCGTGATTGCCGATCTCGTTCATGCTCAGCGCGTCGTACAGCCGCCCGTTCACCAGGGTCAGGCGCACCGAATGGGTGTTGCGGATGTCCTGCAACGGATCGGCATCGAGGACGACGAGGTCCGCGAGCTTGCCGGCCTCGAGCGAGCCGATCTGCTTCTCGAGGCCGAGGGTCCTGGCGCCGTTGAGCGTCGCCGCGCGCAGGATGCGGTGATTGCTCATGCCACCCTGGGAGAGCAGCCACATCTCCCAGTGCAGGGACAGCCCGGCCACCTGCCCGTGCGAGCCCACGTTGATGACCACTCCCGCCTCGTCGAGCTTCCTGATCGAGCGGGAGACGGCCCGGAAGCCCACGTCCCAGATCTCGTCGGCCACGTGGATCCCGGTCATGTTGCGCACGTGCGCGGGAGCTTCGCCGGGAACGTTCAATGGACTGTATGCGCCCACGACTTCCTGCACGTACTTGCGGACCTTCGGGTCCTCCCAGGCGCGCTCCGTCTGATATAGATAGTTCTCGCCGAAGAGCTCGCCGAAGATCACCACCAGGGTCGGCGTGTTCGACGTCGTTCCGGCTTTCATCAGCTGCACGATATCGTCGTAGCAGTTCGCCACCGGGAAGTTGTGCTCGAGCCCGGTGTGTCCGTCGAGGATCGCGGTCAGCATCGTGTAGAACTGGCCTTCCCCTTCCACGTCGACCATGACCCCCGCTTCGCGCCCGGCCTTCACCAGCATCTGTCGCTGGGAGCGCGCGGGCTGTCGATAGCTCTTGACGAACGTGCCACCCAGCAGGCGCTTGCGCTCCATGATCCTGCGCGCGTCGTCGTAGCTTTCGATGGGCGTGTACGACGAATCCGGAATCTGCGGGCGGCCGAAGATCACCGCGCCCGCCGGAATCCAGCGCGGCCCCACGGTGATGCCCGCCAGCGTGGTTTCCACGCTCTCGTACGCCATCTGCTCGCTCGAGTACGAGTACGGATCGAAGTTCGTGGTCACCCCGAAGGCGAGCTGCGCGTAGCGCTGCGGCTGCTTCTGGGGAAGCATCTTCGCGCTCGCGCAGCAGTCCGTGTGGCCGTGCATGTCCACGAAACCGGGCAGGATGGTCTTGCCCGTCGCATCGATCACCTTCGCACCGGGTGGCACCTCCACCGCGGGAGCCGGTCCGACCGCGACGATCCGGTTGCGATCGACGATCACGGTGCCCCGCTCGATCACTTCGTCGTCCCGCATGGTGATCAGCCGCGCGTTGGTGAACGCCAGCATTCCGGTCGGCTTGTCTGCCGGTACGGCCAGCCCTAGTTGCGCGTAAGGCGGCCTTGCCTTTGCCTCTTTCCCTGCGCCTGTCCCTGCTTCTCTCCCCACCCCCGCGGCAAAGAACTCCGCGACCGGCAAACGAAACAATCCGGCACCCAGCGTCCAATACAACGAGGAAGAGTCCCGCGCCCACGTCAGGGAATAGCCGCCTGCATCGCTCACCGTGGCGATGGGAACTGCGTTGGATCTCGCCGAAAGCGTCAGCGGCTCGCCGGTCTCGCGATAGCGCGCCACGTAGTAACGCTGACGATCGCGAAAAGCCACCCATCGCTGGTCAGGGCTGATTCGCAGCTCGAGCGTGTCGACGTCCGGCGTTCTCACGTGCTCACGCTTGTCCAGCCCCGCCAGGTCCACACTCGACAACCTGTAGACCGCCACGCCGTCCTGACGGTCTGCGATCGAGTAATAGATGCGGGAGCCATCGGCGGAAAATACCGGCGCCTCGTCCGCCTGCGTCACGAAGCGCTCAACGCCCCCGGCGGCCGGAACGACGTACAGGCCGGGCCTGGCCTGCAGGCCGCCCAGCGCCTTGTTGCCTGCCTGGATACGGTACGCGATGGTCTTGCCGTCCGGAGAGAATGTCGGCTCACGGATCAGCCCGGAACTCCTGATGACGATGCGCCCACCGCGGCCGTGCGCCGGCATGACCCGCAGCGCGCTGCCGCTCTCGTCACTCCACTCCACGTATACGAGCTGTTTGCCGTCCGCCGACCACGCCGGCTCGTACTCGAAGGCGCTCGTCGTCGTGAGTCTCGCGGGCCGGCTTTCCGGCGAGGGCTTGTCCCACAAGTGGCCCAGGGCGGTGAGCACGACCCGGTCGCCGTGAGGGGCCGGCGCCAGTTGCCGGATGGTGCGAACCAGGATCTGGTCGGGCGCGAGATCCTGGGCGAATCGCGGCGCCACGGTGAGCCGGTGCGTGGCGTTCGCGCGGAAGGGAATCTCGGTGGCGACGGCATCGTCCATGTCGACGCGATAGAGCTTTCCCTTTCCCCAGATCGCGACATGCCGGTTGTCGGGAAACCACGCGAAGCGCGGATAGTAGGCGCTTTGCGGCCCCCAGGAAGCGTGCAGGTCGCGATCCAGCCCGGCATGGACGGGCCGCTGCGAGCGTGTGCGCGTGTCGTACGCGAACAGAACCGTCTTTTCCTTGACGCGCCGGACGAACGCAATGCGCGTGCCGTCCGGAGACACTTGCGCAGTCGTCGCGCTGCCGAATCCACCGAGCAGCGATTCCGTTTCTCCCGTAGCGAGCTCTCGACGCTTCACGACGTAATTGGCGTGGTTCGCATCCACGTACACGAATCTGGGTGGATTGACGCGCTCGGTGTAGAA
>JBGAIL010000111.1:0-15410 GCA_044225565.1 Steroidobacteraceae bacterium
GCACCCGGCGCTTGCGCGTTCCGCTGCCCCGGCTTGCCCGGAGCGCTTCGCCGGCCTCCAGCGAGGAGAACCGCTCGTCCACTTCGCGAACCGGGATGCCGAAACGACGCTCGAGCTCCTGCGCGAAGGCCCGTGAAGCGTGTGACATGGCGCTGGGAGAGCCGTCAGCGTTGAGCGGTGCGCCGACGACGAGCAGGCCCGGTTGCTGCGCCCGAATCTCGCGCTCGATCGCCGCCCAGTCCGGGCCGCCGCCCACGGCCCCGCGGGGTGCCGCCGTGCCGGTCACCGAGTCGCCGACGGCGATGCCGATGCGTTTGAACCCGAAATCGAAGGCGAGGATGGTGAGCGGCGTGCCCGTCGCACCGTCACGCATGGCCGGCGACGAGGCTCAGCCGCTCTACGTCGATGCCGAGGAAGCGCCACGCACCCATCCAGCGATCCTCGAAAGGCAGGTCGAACACCACGCGCGCGTCCACGGGCATGGAGAACCACGCGTTGTCACGCATCTCCCGCTCGAGCTGGCCGGATTCCCATCCGGCGTAACCCAGCGCGATGAACGCATCGGTGGGACCCTCGCCGCGCGCCATGGCGGCCAGGATATCCCGCGAGGTGGTCACCTGGATGGTGTCCGAGACCTTGTGCGTGTGATCCCACACGCCGCCGGGGCGATGCAGCACGAAGCCGCGATCGGTGTGCACCGGACCGCCCCGCAGCACCGGCTGCGCGGCGATTCGCTCGGAGCTCGGCGCCAGCTTCATCTGTGTGAGCACGTCTGACAGTTTCATGGGCAGCGGCTTGTTGAGCACGATGCCGAGCGCGCCCTTGTCGCTGTGCTCGCAGATGAGCGTGACGGTCTGCGCGAAGTTCGGGTCCGCGAGCGAGGGCATCGCGATGAGCAGATGGTTCGTGAAGGAGGGCTCGCTCATGACGGGCTCCAGTATGGGCATGCCCGGGGGCGGTCTCAAGGAAGGCTCCGCAGATTGCCGTGCTCCACGCGCCCGCCGACGAACTGCCATTCGTAGGCGAACCGCAGCAACCGATATTCCCGGGCGAGGTCTGCCGGGAAGGGATCGAATGGGCTCGCGAGCTTGAGGATTTCGAGCGCCGCCTGGTCGAGCTGCGGGATGCCGCTCGACTGGCGCACCTCGGCCTTCTCGAGCGTGCCGTCGGCACCGATGGCCACTTCGAGGACGGGGCTCGCCGTCCCGCCTTCGCGCAGGGCCGCCGTCGGATAGTTGAGCGTGCCGATGCGCTCCACCTTGCGGCGCCACGCATCGAGATACGGCGCGAGCTTCGATTCGCGCGAGTCGGGGGTGACCCACAGCTCGTCCCGCTTCGGGCCGCGCAGCTGGGCGGGCCCGGCCTCGTCCTGCGTGGCCGCCTCCTCGCCGGGTCGGGATTCGATCTGCATGGGCTTGCGGGCGCTGGCGCCGGTGTCGCCCGCGTCGGCCAGGTAGTGGACGTTCAGGTTGGCGGCGGAGCTGGTGAGCACCGGCTCTTCGCCGCCGCCCGGCGTGTCCGCCTGCGGCTCGGGGGTCTCGCCGTCCGGCACCCCTTCCTGGCCCTGGATCGGACGACGGGACGCGCGGTTGCGGGGAGCGACAGGCTCCGTGGTATTGCCGGAGCCGATCTGGGTGCGCTGCGCGAGATAGGCGGCGCTGTCGTTCCGGTCGGCGCTCGGCAGCTCGTCCGAGGCGAGCAGCACTTCGAGGCCCGGCGCGCGGTCGCTGGGACCGGCCGTCACGTTGAAGGTGACGCCGAGGATGACGAGCGCATGCAGCACGCCGGCCAGGAAAAGCGTGGCCAGCAGGCGATCTCGCACGGGCGCCACGCCTTCGCGCAACGGCAGGGTCCGGGAAGCCATGGCCTACCTTAGCGTGCGACGCAGGACCGCGTCGATGAACTGACCTCCGATATCGAGATGGAACTGCTTGTCGAGCTCGCGCACGCCGGTGGGGCTCGTCACGTTGATCTCGGTGACGTAGCCGCCGATGACGTCGAGGCCCACGAACACCATGCCCCGGGCGGCGAGCGTCGGGCCGATCTCTTTCGCCACCCAGCGCTCCCGGTCCGTGAGCGCGCGGCCGACTCCCTTGGCGCCCGCGGCGAGATTGCCGCGGTTGTCGCTGGAAGAGGGGATGCGCGCCAGCGCATAGGGCACCGGCTCGCCGTCGACGAGCAGCACGCGCGCATCGCCGCTTTCCACGATCTCCGGGATGTAGCGCTGGACGATGGCGAAGCGCTGGCCGTAGTCCGTGAGCGTCTCGAAGATGACGTTGGTGTTCTTGTCGTCGCGCGCGACCACGAAGATGGAGCGCCCGCCCATGCCGTGCAGCGGCTTGACGACGATGCGGCCGTGCTCCTGCAGGAAGGCCATCATCTGGCCCATGTCGCGGGTGACCAGGGTGGGCGCGCAGCATTGGGGGAACCAGGCCGTGTAGACCTTCTCGTTCATGTCCCGCAGGCCCTGCGGCCGGTTGATCACCTCCACCCCGCTCGCCTGCGCGCGCTCGAGGAGGTAGGTGGTGTAGACGTATTCCATGTCGAAGGGCGGGTCCTTGCGCATCAGCAGGTAGTCGAGGGAGGCGAGGGGCGCATCGCGCGGCTCCCCGAGAGCGAACCAGGCGTCGGGGTCCGCTTTGACGGTGAGGCTGCGCATGCGGCCGAAGGCCGCGCCGTCCCGCAGGGAGAGGTCGCCCTGCTCGAGGTAAGTGAGCTCGAGGCCCTTCGCCTGGGCGGCGAGCAGCATCGCGAGCGTGGTGTCCTTGGCGTACTTGACGTCCCCGATGGGGTCCATCACCACGCCGAGCCGAAGAGGTTGAGGCATATCGTTATATTCTCAAAAACGTGACGTGGACGGCATAGCCCGTAGCTTACCGATATGTTAAAACCCCGCGGCGCTTGCATCCGCCCATCATCCTGTTTCGTGCGTGGAGAGGAGTCGCCTGCACGTGAGCGGCACCAACGAAAAGCTTCAGGGCCTGAAGGTCCTGGTCATCGACGACAGCAAGACCATCCGGCGTACGGCTGAGACGCTGCTCGCCAAGGAAGGTTGCGAGGTCTTCACGGCCATCGACGGCTTCGATGCGCTCGCCAAGATCGCCGACCACCAGCCCGACATCGTGTTCGTCGACATCATGATGCCGCGGCTCGACGGCTACCAGACCTGCTCGCTCATCAAGCACAACAAGGTCTTCCGCTCCATCCCGGTGATCATGCTGTCCTCGAAGGACGGCCTGTTCGACCGTGCGCGGGGCCGGATCGTCGGCTCGGAGCACTACCTCACCAAGCCCTTCACCAAGGACGAGCTGCTGGGCGCCATCGAAACGCACATCGGGAGATGACGGCCATGGCCCTCATTCTGATCATCGACGACTCGCCGACCGAGGTGCACGTCATGCAGAAGGCCCTGGAGAAGCACGGCTATCGCACCGCAGCCGCCGCCGACGGCGCCGAAGGCATCCGCCTCGCCCGCGAGATGAGCCCGGACCTCATCTTCATGGACATCGTCATGCCCGGCATGAACGGCTACCAGGCGACCCGCACGCTCGCCAACGATCCTCGCACCAGCTCCATCCCCATCGTCATGGTCACCTCCAAGGGGCAGGAGACCGATCGCATCTGGGGGCTGCGACAGGGCGCCATCGACTACATGGTGAAGCCCGTATCGCCGGATCAGCTGGTCGCCAAGGCGCAGGCCACCCTGGCCGCCTGACATGTCGGAAGCCGTCCCCCTCAAGGATCTCCGTGACCGTCCCTTCGAGCTGCTCGCCGAGCTCGAGCGGCGGGGCCGCTCCGTGTCCGCGCAGGTCGGGCAGGAGAGCAACGCGGGCCGCGAATGGGTCGGCGTCGCGCTGCGCATGGCGGGCGAGCTGTTCCTGGTCGCCCGGGAGGAGACCCGTGAAGTGCTCAGCATGCCGTCCTCGCTCACCAGGGTGCCGGGCGCAAAGGGTTGGGTCAAAGGCCTCGCCAACGTGCGGGGACAGCTCCTGCCCATCATCGACCTGCGCCAGTTCCTGGGCAGCGGCGTCACGCCGCTGACCCGCAACACCCGCATCATGGTGGTGAACCACCGCGAGATCCCCGCAGGCCTGATCGTGGATGAAGTGCTCGGCTTCCGCCGCTTCGCGGAAAGCGAGTTCTCCGGCGACGCCCCGCCCACCGTGGTGCGGTGCGACCGCTACCTCGCCGGCGCGTTCCGGCGGGGCCCCGAGCAGTGGCCGGTGCTCAGCCTGCGCTCCATGCTGGAGAGCTCGAGTTTTTCGGAGGCTGCCGCTTGAGCGTGGAGCTGATCGTCGCCGCCGTCGTGGTGCTCATCGCCCTCGCGGGCGTGGTGGTGCTGTTCCTGAACAATCGCAAGTTGCGCACCGCGGCGGAGCAGCAGCGTCTCGCCACCGAGACCCAGCGCAAGGAGACCGAGCGCAACCAGCAGGCCATCCTGCGGCTGCTCGATGAGCTCTCCAGCCTCGCGGACGGCGATCTCACCGTGCAGGCCACGGTGACGGAAGACATCACGGGCGCGATCGCGGACTCCATCAACTACGCGGTCGAAGCCCTGCGCGGCCTGGTGACCACCATCAACCAGTCCGCCATCCAGCTCGACGGCGCCGCGGGCAAGACGCAGGCGCTGTCCCAGCACCTCGCGAAGGCGAGCGGCGCGCAGTCGAAGCAGATCGCATCGGCTACGGAGTCCGCGGCCGGCATGGCGGGCGCCACCGAGGAAGTCTCGGGCAACGCCGAGCGCGCGGCCGACGTGGCGCGCCATTCGGTGGAGGTGGCGCACAAGGGCGGCGATGCCGTGCGGCGCACCATCGACGGCATGAACACCATCCGCGAGACCATCCAGGAGACGTCCAAGCGCATCAAGCGGCTGGGCGAGAGCTCGCAGGAGATCGGCAACATCGTCGAGCTCATCAACGACATCGCCGAGCAGACCAACATCCTGGCGCTCAACGCCTCCATCCAGGCCTCGATGGCCGGGGACGCGGGCCGCGGCTTCGCCGTGGTGGCGGACGAGGTGCAGCGGCTCGCCGAGCGCGCCGCGAACGCGACCAAGCAGATCGAGGTGCTGGTGCGCACCATCCAGACGGACACCAACGAGGCGGTCGTCTCGATGGAGCGCAGCACCACCGACGTCGTGGGCGGCGCGCTGCTCGCCGAGAACGCCGGCGCCGCGCTCGAGGAGATCGAGCAGGTGTCGAACCAGATCGCGAGCCTGGTGCAGAACATCTCGAGCAGCTCGCGCCAGCAGAGCACGGCCGCGCAGAACATCGCACGGAACATGCAGGTGCTGAAGGAGATCAGCGCGCAGACCGCGGATTCCACCAGCGCGACCTCGGTCGCGATCGCCAAGCTCGCCGAGCTGTCCTCGGGGCTCCGCAGGTCCGCCGCGGGCTTTCGCCTGCCGGGCGCGTCCGCGCCGACCGTTGCGGTCAAGCGGCCGGAAGAGACCAGGAACCCGCCGCCCCCCATGTCGGCGCTCGGCGGCGGTTGAGATGGCGCCCGCACGCGCGGCTGGCGCGGACAACGCATAAGGAAGCTTCAGGACGCCCATGGCGGAGGTCGCTTTACAGACGTTCGAGTTCGTCGGCCGCGAGCTGAACGCGGCGCTCGGCGAAGCGCGCACGGCGCTCGAGAACTACGTCGAGCAGCCGGACAACCTTTCGCTGCTCGAGCGCTGCAAGCAGGAGCTGCACCAGGTGCAGGGCGTGCTGCGCGTGCTCGAGATCTACGGCGCCTCGCTGCTCGCGGAGGAGATGGAGCAGGTCACCGCCTACCTGCTCGCCACCGCCAGGGAGCGCAAGAGCCAGGCGGAGAGCCTCGATGCGCTGATGCGCGCCATGGTGCAGCTGCCGAGCTATCTCGAACGCGTGCTCGCGGGCGGCCGCGATCTCGCGCTGGTACTCCTGCCGCTGCTCAACGACCTGCGCGCCGTGCGCGGCAGCGCCTTGCTCTCCGAAGGCACGCTGCTGCTGCTCAATCTCAAATCGGACAAGCAGGCGCAACCCGTCGCGGCATCGCCCGGCGAGCCGCCACTCACCGTCGAGCAATGGGCGCGCCGCTTGCGCGCGAAGTTCCAAGTGGGCCTCATCGGCTGGATCCGCGGCGAGCGCATCGAGCAGAACCTGGAAACGCTCGCCTCCGTCTCGCAGAAGATGGAGGAGATCGCCACCCGCCAGCCGGTGTTCCAGCTGTGGTGGGTGGTGGGCGCCGTCATCGAGGCGCTGCGCGAGAATGGCCTGGAGGAAGGCGTCTCCGTGAAGCGCCTGCTCGGCCTTGCGGACCGCGAGATGAAGCGGCTCTACGACGAGGGCGAAGGCCGTTACGCGCAGACGCCCGCCGTCGAGCTGTTGAACAATCTTCTCTACTATGTGGGCCGCGCCGAAAGCTCGGGCCCGCGCGTCACCGCCGTGCGTACCTCGTTCAAGCTCGGCGAGTTGCTGCCGGTGGACGAGACCATCGAGCAGGAGCGGGAGAACCTCTCCGCGCCCAGCGTCAAACTGATGCAGACCGTCGCCGCCGCGATCCGCGAGGACCTCGGCAAGGTGAAGGACGTGCTCGACATCTTCGTGCGCCGCGGCGCTGGCCAGCCGCAGGAGCTCTCCTCGCAGGTGGAGATGCTGCGCAAGATCGGCGACACGCTCGGCGTGCTCGGCCTCGGCGAGCTGCGCGCGAGCGTGCAGACGGAAACCGAGCGCCTCGGCAGGATCGTCGCCGGAGAGCTCAAGCCGGACGAGGCGACGCTGGTCGACATCGCCGCGACGCTCATCGGCGTCGAGGACAAGCTCGACGACCGCCTCATCGGCATGATTCTGCCCCGCGCGGCACAGGCCGCGCCGGAAGAGGACACCGAGTTCCAGCTCGTGCAGGGCGCCGTGCTGCGGGAGTGCATCCTCAATCTCGCGCGGGTGAAGGAAGCCATCTCGCAGAACGTCGGCGGGCTGCTCGACGTGGCGGGGCTCGACAGCTGGCAGGACCTCATGCGCGGCATCGAGGCCGGCCTGCTGATGCTGGGCAAGACCCGGGCGGTGCAGGTGGTGGAATCGATCACCAGCCAGCTCAAGCGCGTGATGCAGCCGGGCGGCGGCGCGCTGCCGCCGGGTTTCCTGGACCGCCTCGCGGATTCCATCGTGAGCGTCGAGTACTACATGGAGACGCTGCAGTCCGGCCGCAGCGATCCCTGGTACATGCTGGACAACGCCGAGTCCTGCCTGCAGACGCTCGAGAGCGAGCCGGAGCCGGTGGTGCCCACGGTGACGCCCGCCGCGCATGCGGATTCCGGCGGCGAGTACGAGAAGACGCTGCGTATCGCTTCGCCGTTCGCGGTGCCGGCCGCCGCGCTTGCGGGCGAGCCGCAAATCCAGATCGCGGCCGCCGCCACGGCAACCATCGCGCCGACGCTGGCGACCCAGGCTCCGCCACCCGCGCAGCCCGTCGAGGCTGCCGATCCGGAGCTCGTGCAGCTCTTCATCGAAGAGGCGCGCGAGGAGCTCGCGAAAATCACCAAGCAGTTCCCGGTGTGGGAGCAGAACCCGCTCGAGCAGGACGTGCTCGTCACGTTGCGTCGTTCCTTCCACACGCTGAAGGGTAGTGGGCGCATGGTCGGTGCGCGCGAGCTCAGCGAATTCGCGTGGGCGAGCGAGAATCTGCTCAACCGGCTGCTCGACAATACATTGACGCGCTCGCCGGCCATCGTGGCGAATCTGCGCGAGACCGTGGCTGCGCTTCCGGAGCTCATCGATCAGCTCGAGAGCGGCCGCGCGCCGCAAACGGATACCGCGGCGATCGTCGCGCGTGCACATGGCCTCGCGGCCACCAGGCCTGCCGTACCCAGGCCCGTTGCCGTGGAAGAGGCGGTGAAGCCGCAGGTTTCCGTGGCCGTGCCGCCAGCGCCCGCTGAACCGGTTGCGCTGGATACGCCGAGTGCAGGGGGCGCGCCTGTCGAGCCCGTTCCCCAGCCGTCGCATTTCGTCGAGCAACCTGCCGAGCCTGAAGCGAGCACGGAGCCGCGGGCCGTCGTGGCGCCGACGGAAGTGGAAATCGATTTCGAGGACGTGTTCCAGGCCGGGCCGGAAGTGACGATCGAGGCACCGCCGGCTTCGCAGCCGCCCGAGCCCGCGCCTGCGCCCGAGCCCGTCGTCGCGCAGGCCGAGCCGGACGAGGTCTTGCGAGATATTTATGCGCGCGAGACCAGCGCGCATGCTGCCACCGTTCGCGACTACATCGCCCGGGAGCGTCGCAGCGCCGAGCCGCACGTGCTTACCGAAGAGCTCTACCGGGCGTGCCATACGCTGTCCGGCAGCTCAAAGATGGCGGAAGCCCGCCATGGCATCCGTCTCGCGGAGCCGCTGGATCACTGGCTGCGCAAGGCGTTCAACAGCGGAGTCGGGCTGCGCACGCCGGATCTCACGCTGCTCGAGGATTGCATGGAGGCCATGGAGGCCGTCGCCACTCATCTGGACGAGTCCACCGGCTATTTCCTGACGCATGACGCCTTGCGCGCGCGCATCGCGGAAGCGGAAGGCAGCCTCGATCAGCGCATCGCCGAGGACGCACAGCGGCGCGCGCAGGCCGAACGCGACGCGGCGGTCGCTCCCGAACCGGAAATCGCCGCAGTCGACGCTACGGGCATCGAAGTGGAAGAGCTCGATGTCGCGGAGACGGATATCGGAGGCGCGCACATCGCCGAAGCGGACACGGGTCATTTGCCGATTCTCGAGCCGAGGAGCGTCTCGCGCGAGCCTGCCGCCGCCGAGGCGGTGGATGATTCCGGAGCGGATGCAGCGCCGGACTACGACCCCGAGGTTGCGTCCATCTTCGTGGATGAGGCGCTCGAGCTGCTCGACGAATCCCAGGGTGCGCTCGCGAGCTGGCGATCGGAGCCCGGTAACGCAGAGCTGCGCAGCGCGCTCAAGCGGCCTTTGCACACGCTCAAAGGCGGCGCGCGCATGGCCGGCATCACGGCCATCGGCGATCTCAGCCACGAGCTCGAGACGCTGGTCATGCAGATCGACAGCGGTGCCCTGCCGGCCGATGACGAGGCTTTCGATCTGATGCAGTCGAGCCTCGACCACATCGCGCACCTGCGCGAGGCGGTGGTCGCAGGTCGTGCGGCGCCTCGTGCCCGCGCGTTGCTCTCCCGCATCAACGCGCTCATTCGCCCGGGGTCGGAGCCTGAAATCGAGTCGTTGCCCGCGGTCGCCGCGTCGGCCCATGTCGTGGCCGAGCCCGCTTCCGCCGATGCTGGGCCATCGCCCGCCGAGCCTGTCGGTGAAAGTGCGACGCCGGTCGTAGAGCCGTCGCTCCTCGAGTCGCACGAGTCCGAACCGGTCGCGATGGCCGCCAGCCAGCCCGATTCTCCTGCGCAGGAACCGGAGCCGGTGGTTTGGCAATCGCCGGTATTCGAGCCACCCGCCGAGCCCGCTGCAGATGCCGAGAGCGAATCACCGACGGTGCTGCAACCTGCATTGCAGATGCCGCCGCCCGGAGCGGAGCCGGGTATCACCCGGTCTTCGCCTCCGGCGCTCGCTGTCGATGGGCTGGCAGCCCCGCTGCCCGTGCCACCCGGGCGTGAGCCCGTCGTACAAGGCGATCGTCCGGAGATGGCCCGCGTCGACGCGGAGCTGCTCGACCAGATGCTCAATGCCGCGGGCGAGGTGAGCATCGCACGCGCCCGGCTCGAGCAGCAGCTCGGCTCCATCGATTTCAACCTTGCCGAGCTCACTCGCACGGTCACGCGCCTGAAGGAGCAGCTGCGCAACCTCGAGATCGAGACCGAGGCGCAGATCATCAACCGTCACGAAGAGGAAGGTGGCGCCCATCGCAGCGACTTCGACCCGCTGGAGCTGGACCGGTACTCCTCCATCCAGCAGTTCTCGCGCGCGCTCGCGGAAACCGCGAACGACGTGGCGAGCATCCAGCAGCTGCTGGAGACGTTGACGCAGGATACTCAGAACCTCCTTCAGCAGCAGGCGCGCACCATCACCGAGCTGCAGAACGGGCTGATGCGCACGCGCATGGTGCCGTTCCAGCGCCATGTGCAGCGTCTCGCGCGCATCGTCAGGCAGGCCGCTTCGGATACCGGCAAACGCGCCGAGCTCGTGGTGGAAGGCGCTTCCGGCGAGCTCGATCGCCAGGTGCTCGAGCGCATGCTGCCGCCGTTCGAGCACATGCTGCGCAACGCCGTCGTGCACGGCATCGAGAAACCCCAGGAGCGCATCGCGCAGGGCAAGTCCGATACAGGGCGCATCGTCCTCGAGTTGCATCGCGAAGGCGCCGAAGTGATGGTGCGGCTGCGCGACGACGGCTCCGGCATGAACCTGCGCGCCATCCGCGACAAGGCCGTGGCCATCGGGCTCGTGCAGCCTGGCCAGACGCTGAGCGACGACGATGCGATGCAGATGATCCTGGAGCCCGGCTTCTCCACCGCCGGCTCCATCACGCAGCAGGCCGGCCGCGGCGTCGGCATGGACGTGGTGGCTACCGAGATCAAGCGCCTGGGCGGCGGCCTGCACATGGAGACCAAGGCCGGGCAGGGCACGTTGTTCACCATTCGCCTGCCTTTCACGCTGGCCATCAGCCACGCGCTGGTGGTGCGCACGGGCGAGGAGTTCTATGCGCTGCCGTTGCCCACGGTGGAAGGCGTGCTGCGCCTGTCGAAGTCCGAAGTCGGCAACCATCTCGGCCGTGAGGCCGCCACGTTCGAATACAACGGGCAGAAATATCGCTTCCAGCCGCTCGCGAGCTTCGTGGGCCTCGAGCCCTCGCCGCTGCCCGAGCAGGACGTCACCATTCCCGTGGTGCTGGTGCGCGCGGGCGAGCATTCCACCGGTCTCATCGCGGATGAGCTGGTCGGCAGCCGCGAGATCGTGGTGAAGTCCGTGGGTTCGCAGATCTCTTCCATCCGCGGCATTTCCGGCGCCACCATCCTCGGCGACGGACGCATAGTGGTCATTCTCGACATCGGCGCGCTGGTGCGCGCGGAATGGCGTGGCCGCACGCAACCTACGATTGCGCGCGAGAAGACGGACCGCCGCACATTCGCGCTGGTGGTGGACGATTCGATCACCGTGCGTCGCGTCACCCAGCGGCTGCTCGAGCGCAATGGCATGCGCGTGCTGACGGCTCGGGACGGCATGGATGCGGTGACGTTGCTGCAGGACCACGTGCCCGACGTCATCCTGCTCGACATCGAGATGCCACGCATGGACGGCTACGAAGTCGCGGCGCACGTGCGCAACGATCCGCGGCTCAGGGAAGTGCCCATCATCATGATCACCTCGCGCGTGGGCGAGAAGCACCGCGCCAGGGCCATCGAGCTCGGGGTGGACGACTATCTCGGCAAGCCGTACCAGGAGGCGCAGCTGCTGGATGCCATCGCCCCGCTGGTGGAGCGGCGGCGCGACAAAGCCGAAAGCCACTGAGGGTCCATGGCCGAGCGAGTCAACGAGATCTACAGCCTGCTCATCCCGCTGGTGGACGGGCGCCTCATCATCCCGCGCGCCTGCGTCGCGGAAGTGATCGGATTCCTGACGCCTTCGGAGATGACGGGTGCGCCGCCGTGGTACGTCGGTACGGTGCCGTGGAACGGGCGGCAGGTGCCGCTGGTGTCTTTCGAGGGCGCTTGCGGCAACAACATTCCGCCCGCCACGGGCCGCACCCGCATCGTCATCTTCCATTGCATGGGGTCGCGCGTGGACGCCGGCTATTTCGCGCTGGTGTCGCAGGGCTTCCCGCAGCTCGTGCGCGTCAGCTCGGACGTGGTGCGGCCGGACAATTCGCGCTCTTTCCCCGAACGTGCGCCGGTCATCTGCCAGGTGCGCATGGTGAACGAGGCGCCGCTGGTGCCGGACCTCGAGCGCATCGAAGAGATGATCGCGGACGAGACGCACATCGGGGGCTGATTCCGCTCCAGCCGGCCTGCGCGAAACGCCGATCGCGGATGGTCAGTCGCTCTTGCCCATGGCGATGAAATCGATATCGAGACCCGGCTCCATCGCATAGCGCACGGGTTTCACGCGGGCGTATCCCCGCGCCTCGTAGAACGGCACGCCCGTAAGAGTGCCCATCAACTCGAACCTGCTGAAGCCTGCCTTGCGCGCGGCGGCCTCGCAGTGGTCGAGCAACAGGCTGGCCAGGCCTTTGCGCAGATGCCCGGGATGCACGAAGAAAGCCCGTATCCTGGCGGCATCGGTGCGCGGGTCGAGTTCACCCGCTTCACGGTCGGCACGCTGGTCACCGCCGAAAAGCGTGCGGCGGCGGCTCCAGCCTCCGCAGGCAGCCAGCTCGCAGCCTCGGGCAGACTCGACGACGAAGTAGGTTTGATCCCGGATGAGCTGTGTGTCGACACCGAACGCGCCGCGCAGCGCGCCTTCGATCTGCTCCGCGGTGTAGCGGGTGGTGCCCACTTCACGGGCCGAGCACTGGATGAGCTTCTCTATCTCCGACTTGTCGTCGAGTGTGGCCGGCCGGAGGGCGTATTCGCTCATGCGCTGCGGAGTCTGGCCCAGTCGAATCCCGGACCCGGGTCCGTCTTGCGGCCCGGCGCGATGTCGCTGTGCCCCGCGATGCGCTCCCGGCTCAACGTCGGATAAGCCTCGAGCAACGCGGCGATGAGCGCGCGCATGCTCGCGTATTGCCCCTCTTCGTAGGGCCGCTCGTCCTCGCCTTCCAGTTCGATGCCCACGGAGAAGTCGTTGCACGCCTTGCGGCCCTGGTACTCCGAGGTGCCCGCATGCCACGCACGCTCACCGAACGGCACGTACTGGACGATCTCGCCATCGCGCCGGATGAGCACGTGTGCCGACACGCGCCGGCCGGCGATGTGCTTGAAGTAGGGGTGGGCGTCGGGCGGCAGGTTTCCGGAGAACAGCCGGTCGATCCACGGCCCGCCGAATTCCCCGGCGGCGGCTGATGCTGTGGACGACGATGAGATCCGGCGTGACGCCCGACGGCCGCTCGTCCCGATGCGGCGAGATCACCTGGCGCACGCTGCGCCACTCGCCCTGCGGCGGGCTCGATCCTCAGAGTCGGCGAAGGCCTTGCGGACATGGCGTGGATGACGGAAAGCGGGGACGCCGGCGATCATGCCACAATCCCAAACATGCAGGACAACGCCTCGCTCACCGCATCGACCCGCACGTCTGGCATCCGTGCACGCAGATGAAGGACCACGAGCACCTGCCGCTCGTGCTTCGATCCGACGCGGCGAGGGCGTTTGGCCCGAGGACTTCGAAGGCAAGCGTTATCTCGACGCCGTCAGCTCCTGGTGGGTGAACCTCTTCGGCCACTCGAACCCGCGCATCAATGCGGCCGTGCGCGCGCAGCTCGAGCGGCTGGAGCACGTGATCTTCGCAGGCTTCACGCACGAGCCCGCCATCCTCCTGAGCGAAGGCCTGGTGCGCATCGCGCCGGCCGGCCTCAACCGCTGCTTCTTCGCTGACAACGGCTCGGCAGCCATCGAAGTGGCCATCAAGATGAGCTACCACTGGCGCAACCGGGGACGCGAGCGCAAGCACCGGTTCATCACGCTGACCGGCAGCTATCACGGCGAGACGCTGGGCGCGCTCGCGGTGGGCAACGTGGAGCTTTACAAGACCATCTATCGCCCGCTGCTCATGGAAACCATCACCGTGCCGTCGCCGGACTGCTACGAGCGCGAGCCTGGCGAATCCTGGGCGGACCATTCGCGCCGCAAGTTCGCAGCGATGGAAGTTGCGCTCGCGCAGCACGCGGACGACCCGCAGCCGTCATCATCGAGCCGCTGGTGCAGTGCGCGGCCGGCATGCGCATGTACGACCCGGTGTATCTCGAGATGCTGCGCGAGGCGTGCGATCGCCACGGCGTGCTGCTCATCGCGGACGAGATCGCCGTGGGCTTCGGGCGCACGGGCACGATGTTCGCGTGCGAGCAGGCCGGCATCCGTCCCGACTTGTGCCTGTCGAAAGGCCTGACGGGCGGCTATCCGCCGCCGTCGGTCGTGATGACGACCGACGCCATCTACGACGCGTTCTACGACGACTACGTGCAGCTTCAACGGATTCCTGCACTTCGCCAGCCACACCGGCAATCCCCTGCTCTGCTGCGGTGCTGCTGGACATCTTCGCCAGGGACGACATCGCGCAGCGCACCGTGCGCTTGCGGCGCACATGGGGCAGCGTGCGCAGAGCTCGAGATCATCCTCACGTCGCCGTAGTTCGCAGCACGGCATGATCTCGCCATCGAGATGGTGCGGGACAAGGCGACCCTGCACGCCTTACGACTGGAAACAGCGCCGCGGCCTGCACGTTCATCGCAGCGACTGGAGCGTGGCGCTCTGCTCCCGGCCTGTGGGAACGGGATTTATTTCCCATGCCGCCCTACGTCATCACCGCCGAACGCCTCCACACCTTACGACTGGAAAGAGCGTCGCGGCCTGCACGTCTATCGGCATGGACTCGAGCGTGGCGCTCTGCTCCGGCCGGTGGGGAACGTGATTTATTTCATGCCGCCCTACGTCATCACTCCCGATGAGATCGACTTCATGGTGGGCGTGGCGCGCGAAGGCATCGAGAAAGCCACATGCGGGTAAGCCGCGTGCACGTGAACGCTCCGCTGGTGAGCGGTGCGCCGGCCGTGCTCGCAGGCGACGCGGCCAATCACATCGCGCGGGTATTGCGATTGCGGCCGGGCGATCCCCTCACGCTGTTCGACGGCCGCGGCGGTGAATACGAAGCGCGCCTGTCGGAGGTGCAGGGCGCCAAAGTGATCGTGCAGGTCGGCGAGCACCGGGACGTCGAGCGCGAATCGGCCCTCGAGATCACGTTGCTGCAGGGCGTGGCCCGCGGCGATCGCATGGATACCATCGTACAGAAGGCCACCGAGCTGGGCGTCGCGCGCATCGTGCCCGTGCTTGCCGAGCGCAGCGTGGTGAAGCTCGACTCGCACACGTCGCATCGCAAGCATGCCCACTGGCTCGGCATTGCCATCGCGGCCTGCGAGCAATGTGGGCGGAATCGCGTCCCCGAGGTGGCGCAGCCTCAGTCCGTGGCCGACGCCACGTCGCGTGAATGCGCCCCGGACGACCATTGTCTGATGCTCGTGCCAGGCGCGCCGGTGACGCTTGCTGAAGGCGCCGGCGTCGCATCCGGGCAGCGGCCGAACGCCGTCACGCTGCTGATCGGCCCGGAAGGCGGCCTTGCGCCTGCGGAAACCGAGCTCGCCACTCGTGCCGGCTTCGTCGGCTGCCGCATCGGACCGCGCATCCTGCGCACCGAGACGGCTTCGCTCGCGGCCATCGCCGCATTGCAGGCCATCGCGGGCGACTTCGTGTGATCGCACTCATCCAGCGCGTCGCGCATGCGGAAGTGCGGGTGGATGATGCCGTGGTCGGTGCGATCGGCTCCGGCATTCTGGCGCTCGTCGGCGTGCAG
>JBGAIL010000112.1:0-15490 GCA_044225565.1 Steroidobacteraceae bacterium
CTGGCCGCTCTTGCGGCCATCCTCGGCGCGGTGGCGCTGGCCCGCGCGGATTCGCTGCCGCCGGCAGCCACCATGGCGGTCACTTCGAGCCTGCCCACCGCCGACCGCGTCGTCGTGCACAAGGGCGAGCGCCGCCTGGACCTCATGCGCGGCGACAAGGTGCTGCGCACCTACAGGATCGCCCTGGGCCTGAATCCCGTGGGCCACAAGGAGCGCTCCGGAGACTTCCGCACGCCCGAAGGCAGATACCGCCTCACGCGGCGCAACTCGCGCAGCGATTTCTTCCTCTCCATCCAGGTGTCGTACCCCAACGAGCAGGACCTCAGGAACGCCAGGCGCAACGGCTGGGATGCCGGTGGCTCGATCATGATCCACGGCCTGCCCAACCAGCTGAAGCACGCGCCGTCGTACTACGAGACGCGGGACTGGACCGACGGCTGCATCGCGGTCACCAACTCGGAAATGGTCGAGATCTGGCTCCTCATCTCCGACAACGCGCCGATAGAGATCCTGCCGTGAGCAACGCGGTCGTGAGCGTGCCGGAGACGAGCGTCGTTGCGCCGGAAGAGTTCGTGGATGCGCGCGTCGGCCCGCGCGGCAGCCTCGAGAACCTTTCGCAGGCCGAGATCGCCAAGCTGCTCGATTCGAGCCATGGCGGCCTCTACGATCTGTTCCGCAAGTGCGCGCTCGCAGTGCTCAACAGCGGCGCCGACACCGACAACGCCAAGGAGATCTTCGACCGCTACCGCGATTTCGAGATCGAGGTGGTGCGCCACGCCTGGGGCATCAAGCTCGAGATCCGCAATGCGCCGGCCGCGGCCTTCGTCGAGGGCGAGATGATCCGCGGCATCAAGGAGCAGCTGTTCGCCGTGCTGCGCGACGTCGTGTTCATCTCGAACGACATCGTCGAGAGCGGGCGCTTCGACCTCGCCCGGCCCGCCGACGTCACCAACGCGGTGTTCCACATACTGCGCAACGCCCGCCTGCTGGATTTCAAGGCGCGGCCGAACCTCGTGGTGTGCTGGGGCGGCCATTCCATCGGCAACGCCGAGTACAAGTACACGAAGAAGGTGGGCTACGAGATGGGCCTGCGCGGGCTGGACGTGTGCACGGGCTGCGGCCCCGGCGCCATGAAAGGCCCGATGAAAGGCGCGACCATCGGCCACGCCAAGCAGCGCACGGCGCCCGGCCGCTACATCGGTCTCACCGAGCCCGGAATCATCGCCGCGGAGCCGCCGAATCCCATCGTGAACCAGCTCGTGATCATGCCGGACATCGAGAAGCGGCTGGAGGCCTTCGTGCGGCTCGCGCACGGCATCGTCGTTTTCCCGGGAGGCGTGGGCACTGCGGAGGAGATCCTCTACCTGCTCGGCATCCTGCTCGATCCGGCCAATCGCGACCAGCCCCTGCCGGTCGTGCTCACCGGGCCTGCGGAGAGCGCGGCGTACTTCGGGCACGTGTCACGCTTCATCGCAGCCACGCTCGGCGATGAGGCCGCGAGGCGGCTGCGCATCATCGTGAACGATCCGGCTTCGGTCGCGCGTCATCTGGTGCATGGAGCGCAGGCCGTACGCGAGTTCCGCAAGGCGCGCAGCGATTCCTACAACTTCAACTGGCTGTTGTCGGTGCCGCCCGAGTTGCAGCGCCCGTTCGAGGTGACGCACGAATCGATGTCGGCACTCGATTTGAGCCGCGACCAACCCGCGCACATGTTGGCCGCGAACCTGCGCCGCGCGTTCTCGGGAATCGTCACCGGCAACGTGAAGGAGCAGGGGATCCAGGCAATCGAGAAGCACGGACCGTACGAACTCTCCGGCGACCGCGAGATCATGACGCTCCTCGATGAGCTGTTGAAGGCGTTCGTCGCGCAGCATCGGATGAAGCTGCCCGGCACGGTGTACAAGCCCTGCTACCGGCTCGTTGCGTGACATAACGCTCGGCACACTCCTGCCGCGGTGTGCTTGTGAACCAGTTCCTGCGGTGCTCCAGCCGAATCCGTAGTCTCGCGCCAACGATTCGGGAGAACTCAATGAGCTCATCGGACAGGGTGCGCAACGATTCGGCCGCGAGGCCCGATGCGTCGCCCACCGGTAAGGCGGCGGGCGATGCGGATCCTTACGCCAGCTGGCTGGACCGCATGCAGCGCGCGCGCGTGCGCCACGCCGCAATCACCAAGAACCTCTATACCTGGGCCAACTACAAGAGCTGGGCCGAGCGGGTCAAAGGTTCCTGGGAAGAAGACCCCGAGCCCAAGGCCTGAGGCGGCTGCGAGGGCTTCTCGAGCCACTCGATCAGCGGCTGCCACTGCTCCACGTCCTCTCTCACCACGTAGCTCTTCATCTCGTGGATGCCGACGCCCAGCTCGGCCGCCCGCACGTAGTTCTGTGAGTCGCGGATCGTCGTGACGATGGGGATTCCCAGTGTCTGCAGGAAGCGGATCAGCGACTGGTAGATGATCGTGTTGCGCCGCACCCGGTTGGCGATGACGCCCAGCCGGTCGTCCTCGCGGCGGATCTTGGCGACCAGCAGCAGGTCGCGGATGCAGCGCGAGCAGGCGTGGATGTCGATGTCCGAAGGCAGCACCGGCACGAGGATCTTGTGGGCGTCGCGCGTGATGTCCGGCATCTGCGGCGAATCCAGTGCGGCCGGGGTGTCGATGACCACGTGCGTGGTGCCACTCGGCACGCGCAGCTGGAAGGAACGGGTGGTGCGGCTGTCCTTCTCGAAGGCGGCGATGACGCCGATGGGCGGCTGCGCCGGCTGGCGTTTCTTCACCCAGCGCAGCGAGGAGCCCTGGGGATCGAAATCCATGAGCACGGGCTTGCCCTGGCGGGTCGCGAAGTAGCTCGCCAGGTTGATCGCGAGAGTCGTCTTGCCCGAGCCCCCCTTGGGGTTCAGGACGACGATGCGTTGCATGGGTTGACCTTAATCGGTGCGGAGCAAGGCGCGGATCAAGCCTACGCAGGCCCCAGGATTGCTGCAAGGACGGTTTCCCCGGAAATTCCGTATGCCATCGCTTCGGGCCTTTGTGAGTTGCGGCACGCCGGCGGTCATCTGCCGCCCTTAGAGTGCGCCGCGCCATGGAAATCTTCCTGCACCTCTGGGACGAGCTCGACGACCTCTCGGCGGCCTGCCGGCATCTGACGGCTTCGGCCGTGAGCGAGGTGGTCGAGGTGTCGGGGGCGATGACGGCTGCGGTGGCGGCGTTTGCGGTGTGGGTGGCGCGGATCGGGAATTGATGGCGCTTGGCGCTTTGGCGCCTGCGAGGCGGGGAGAGCTGGGCGGTGGGATGAGCGCTCGCGAGGCGGGTGAGGGGCCGCGCCAACGGGCTTCTTCCGGGGCTGGCAGGGTGACGGGACGTCTAGCCACTTAAGGCCTCATCTTTCGCGCCGCCCTCGTCTGCGAGGTGGGGTAGAGGGCCAGATATCCTCGGGAGCAGCTTCGAAGACGCCTCAAAGAGGCGGCCCAGTCTCTGCCATCCCTCCAGAATCCCATTGTCATGCGGCTTGCACCCTTTCGACGCCGGCAAACCCACGATCACCCGTCACCCGACCACCAACCGCCGACTCTTCACCCACACACTAGTGGTGTGTGTGGAGAACGGGTGAATCGAGCGTGGTCGCCTGAGCGAGGGCTGCGAATGAGAGGTTTCCCGCAGGGTGGCAGAGACTGGGCCGCCTCTTTGAGGCCTGCTCGAAGCTGCTCCCGCTATTATCTGGCCCTCTACCCCACCTCGCAGACGAGGGCGGCGCGAAAGATGAGGCCTTAAGTGGCTAGACGTCCCGGCACCCTGCCAGCCCGGAGGGGAGCCTCTCGTTCACAGCCCTCGCTTACGCGCTACCCCTCTCAGTCCCACAGCCTTCGCTTACGCGACAGCCTTCTCGCTCCCCCCAGCCCACGCCCCGCGCGCACGCCGCCCCTCTCCCCCTTGAAAATTCTCAAAAAACTCCCCAGATTCCGCGCCGCCATGACCACCCCCGACACCAAAGAAAAGCACGGCTTCCAGGCCGAGGTCCGTGAGCTGCTCAAGCTCATGATCCATTCCCTCTACAGCAACCGCGAGATCTTCCTGCGCGAGCTGATCTCCAATGCATCGGATGCCAACGACCGGTTGCGCTTCGAGGCCATCGCCCGGCCCGAGCTGCTCGCCGACGGGGCGGAGCTGAAGATCTGGGTGGAGGCGGACGCGGGCGCCGGCACGCTCATCATCCGCGACAACGGCATCGGCATGACGCGCGAGGAAGCCATCGCGCACCTCGGCACCATCGCCAAGTCCGGCACGGCCGAGTTCTTCCGCAAGCTCTCCGGCGATCAGCAGAAGGATTCCCAGCTCATCGGCCAGTTCGGCGTGGGCTTCTATTCGGCGTTCATCGTGGCGGACCGGGTGGAGGTGCTCTCGCGCAAGGCCGGCACACCGCCCGAACAGGGCGTGCGCTGGGAATCGCAGGCGGACGGCGAATTCACCATCGAGGCCGTGTCGCGGCCCGAGCGGGGTACGGCCGTAGTGCTGCACCTGAAGCCGGACGCGAAGGAGTTTGCAGAGCCCTACCGCCTGCGCTCCCTCATCCGCCGCTATTCGGACCACATCGGCTTCCCGGTGATGATGCGCAAGGAAGGCGTCGCCTCCCTCGATTACGAGGCGGTGAACCAGGCGCGCGCCCTGTGGACCCGCCCGCGTTCGGAGGTCACGGAGGACGAGTACAAGCAGTTCTATCAGCACGTCGCCCACGACCACGCCGACCCCGTCGCCTGGAGCCACAACAAGGTGGAAGGCAAGCGGGAGTACACCAGCCTGCTCTACGTGCCGGGTCGCGCGCCGTTCGACCTCTGGCAGCGGGACGCCGCCCGCGGGCTCAAGCTCTACGTGCGGCGTGTCTTCATCATGGACGACGCAGAGCAGTTCCTGCCGCTCTACCTTCGCTTCGTCAAAGGCGTCATCGATTCCAACGACCTGCCGCTCAACGTGTCCCGCGAGCTGCTGCAGGAGGATGGCGAGGTCGAGGCCATCCGCGGTGGCCTCACCAAGCGCGTGCTGGACATGCTCACCCGCGTCGCGAACGACGAGCCGGAGAAGTACCGCGCGTTCTGGAAGGAATTCGGTGCGGTGCTGAAGGAAGGCCTCGCCGAGGACCACGCGAACCGCGAGAAGATCCTGCCACTGCTGCGCTTCGCCAGCACGCACGAGGCCAATGACGAGCCCACCGTCACGTTGAAGGACTACGTGGGCCGCATGCAGCCGGGCCAGGAGCGTATCTATTTTCTCATCGCCGACAGCGTGAACGTGGCCCGCGCCAGCCCGTATCTCGAAGAGCTGAAGCAGCGTGGCATCGAAGTGCTGCTGCTCGGCGAGCG
Organism: Steroidobacteraceae bacterium; assembly: GCA_044225565.1. Taxonomy (GTDB): domain Bacteria; phylum Pseudomonadota; class Gammaproteobacteria; order Steroidobacterales; family Steroidobacteraceae; genus CAVXAE01. Next base: position 5,353 of record JBGAIL010000112.1, read on the forward strand.
CATCGATGAGTGGGTCATGGGCCAGCTGGACGCCTTCGAAGGCAAGCGCTTCAAGGACGTCTCGCGCGGCGATCTCGAGCTCGGCATCCCTCGCGGGCGAGGCAGACCGCCTGCGGCACGAAGAGGCGCTGAAGGAGAGCAAGCCGTTGCTCAAGCGGGTGAAGGACGCACTGGGCGAGCGAGTGCTCGAAGTGCGCGTCAGCACGCGCCTGCGAGAGTCCCCGGCGTGCCTGGTGCTCAACGACCAGGACATGGGTGCGAACATGCGCCGCATCCTCGCCGCCGCCGGGCAGAAGCCGCCGGAATCCAGGCCGACGCTGGAGCTCAACGTGGAACATCCTCTGGTGAGGTATCTCGACGGTGAAGGCGATGCGGCGCGCTTTGCCGAGGTGGCGCAGTTGCTTTACGACCAGGCAGCGCTCGCGGAAGGCAGCCAGCTCACCAATCCGGCAGAGTACGTGCAGCGGCTCAACCGTCTGCTCGTGCGGCTGGCCGGCGTCGCTCCTGCCGTGGCCTGAGGATGGGCACGCCCCGCGTCGAGCGCCTCCAGCTACCCGGCCCGGCGGGGCAGATCCAGGCCGTCATCGAGACGCCGGGAAATGCCGTTGCGAGGGCCTTCGGCGTCATCTGCCATCCCCACCCGCTCTATGGCGGCACGCTCGACAACAAGGTCATCTACACGCTGTCGCGAGCTTTCCACGAGCTGGGTGTGCCGACCATCCGCTTCAACTTTCGCGGCGTCGGTGCGAGTGAAGGTCAGTATGCCGATGGCATCGGCGAGACCGAGGACGCCCTCGCCATGGTGAGCTACGGCCGGGAGCGTTGGGGTGGCACGGAAACCTGGCTCGCCGGTTTCTCCTTCGGTGGCGCGGTCGCCATCCGGGCTGCAGCGAGCGCCAGGCCCGCCCGCCTCGTCGCGGTGGCGCCTGCCGTCTCCCGAGTGGACTTGACCGGCGTGGCGCCTCCCGAAGGCCCATGGCTCATCGTGCAGGGCGACGCGGATGAGCTGGTGAGTGCCGCCGAGGTGCAGCAGTGGGCCGCGAAGCAGCCGCACCCGCCGCAGCTCGCGCTGCTGCGGGGCGGCGAGCATTTCTTCCATGGCCGGCTCAACGAGCTGCGCGAGGCGGTCACCGCCTTCCTGAGGCAGCACGAAGCACCCGGGCACTAAAAAGCCCGGAGGAGCGCTAAGCTCGTCCGGGCTTTGGCGGGAGCCCTGCTCGAGGGTCCCGAAGGAAAGCCTGAGGCTTTCGGCGCGGTCCCTTAGTTCACGAACCCCTTGAGGTTCTTGAGCGGCAGTACGCGCACCTTCTTGCTGGCCGGCTTGGCCTTGAACGTCATCTTTTCCTTGGTGAAGGGGTTGATGCCTTCGCGGGCCTTGGTGGCCGGGCGCTTCACCACTTTCATCTTCAGCAGGCCGGGCATCGTGAACAGGCCGTTGCTGCGCAGGCTCTTCTTGATGGACGTGCCCAGCGAATCGAACACGGACGCAACCTGCTTGCGGGTGAGACCGGTGTCTTTGGAAATCGCCAGAAGGACCTCCGACTTGGTCGGTGCGCCGCCTTTTTTCGCCATTGTGAGAACTCCTCGAATTTGTGTGATGTGGGCGCTGTTCGCGCCGCGCCGAGAGAATCGGCGCGGAAAATAGCACACCGGACCACTTTCGCAAGCGTTATTTCGCGCGCGCGCGCTCCGCAAATGCCTTTTTTTCCAGTGTTTCCACGTCGGCACGCGCCGACACGCGGGCCGTGCGCGCCTCGACGCGCCGTGCAGAACACGCGCTAAGAGCGTGTTTCGTAACCGCGGGATAACCGAGAGGATCAGCTCAGGAGAATGAGCAGCGCCTGGATGGCGATGCCGGCCCAGAGTGGCGACAGATCGATGCCGGAGATCGGCGGGATCAGCCGGCGCAACGGCCGGAGCACCGGCTCGCACAGCGACGCGAGCATCGACTGCAGCGGCGAATAACCGCCTGGCGCGATCATGCTGAGCAGCGCGTAGACGAAGATGACGTAGAAGTAAGTCCACAGCGTAGTGCGAAGGATCTCCACCACAACCGAGCGGAGCCAGACGTGCGCCGGCGGCAGGCCCAGGCCGCTCAGCGCGAAGACGACGGCCACCTCGACGATGGCCACCAGCAGCACCGCGACCACCGAGGCGGTGTCGATCTTGCCGACCGGCGGCAGCAGGCGCCGCAACGGGACGATGAGCGGGTTGGTGACCTGCACGATGAACTGGGCCACCGGATTGCGGAAGTCCGACCGCGTGAGCTGCATCATCATCCGCACCAGCACCGCCGTCAGCGCGAGCGACAGCAGCGTGTGGACGATGAAGATGATGGCGTTCATGCAGGGCGGGTGGCGGCGTTGCCGAACTGCTCTGCCAGCTCGCGGCTGCGCCGTGCCGCCGCCTCGATGGCGAGCGACATGATCCGCCGCATCTCCTGGTCCTCGAGCACGCGCATGGCGGCTTCGGTGGTGCCTTTCTTCGAGGTGACCTCGGCGCGCAGGCGCACCACGTCCCCGTCGCTTTCGCGCACCATGCGGCCGGCGCCATAGAGCGTGCTGAGGGCGAGTTGGCGTGCGGCCTCGCCATCCAGCCCCAGCTGCACGGCCGCCTGCATCATCATCTCGGCCATGAAGAAGAAATAGGCCGGGCCCGTACCGGACAGGGCGGTGACCACGTCCATGTCGTCTTCGCTGCCTACCCAGACCACGTCGCCCACGGCCTGCATGACGGTCACCGCGCGCTCGCGCTCGTCCGCGGTAACGTGGGACTCGGCGAACAGCGCGGTGGCGCCGGCGCCGACGAGAGCGGGTCGGTTGGGCATGGCCCGCACGACAGGCACGCCCTGGCCACACCATTGCTGCAGCGCGGCCGTGCGGATGCCCGCGGCGAAGGAAAGCACCACGGCACGATTGCGCTGCACCAGCGGTGCGAGTGGCACGAGGGCGGTGGCCGCATCCTGTGGCTTCACGGCGACGACGACGAAGCTGGCCTCGGCGACGGCCGATGAGTTGTCTTCGGTGGCCTCGATGCTGAAATCCTTCAGCACCGCGGCGCGCGCGTTGGGATTGGACTCGCCGACCGCGATCTGTGCCGGATGCACGCCGCGGCGGAGCAGCCCCCCGATGAGCGCACGACCCATGTTGCCGCCGCCCAGGATTGCGAATCTTTCTCTTTGCATTGCGGGCGGGGATTGTACAGAGACGCCCCGCCGCTGAAAGCAGCGCGAACGCTTCTCAGCGACGGGCGCCGAAGAGCGCCGTGCCGACGCGCACCATCGTGGCGCCTTCCAGCACCGCGGATTCGAGGTCGCCGCTCATTCCCATCGACAGCGTGTCGAGCCCGAGGCCGCCGGCATTGGCTGCCTCCAGCAGCTGCCGCACCTGCGCGAACCAATGGCGCTGGCGCTCGGGGTCGTCTTCGGCTGGCGGCAGGCACATGAGGCCGCGAAGCGCGAGCCTCGGCAATTTCGCCATCGCGGTGGCCAGGCCGGGGACTTCCGTCGGCGCCGCGCCGCCCTTGGAGGCTTCCCCGCCCACGTTGACCTGGATGCAGACGTTGAGCGGCGGCGCATGATGCGGCCGCTGCGCCGACAGCCGCTCGGCGATGCGCAGCCGGTCGACGCCGTGGATCCAGTCGAACTGCTCCGCGAGGACCCGTGTCTTGTTGGCCTGAGCCTGGCCGATGAAGTGCCAGGTAAGGCCAAGGCCGCGTAATGCCTGTATTTTTTCCAGGCCCTCCTGCACGTAGTTCTCGCCGAAATCGCGCACGCCGAGGGCGGCGGCGGCGCGCAGGCTCTCCACTGGCTGGGCCTTGGAGGCCCCCAGGAGTGTGATCGAGCGCACATCGCGCCCCGCCTGCGCGGCGGCCGCGGCGATGCGCCCGCGCACGCGGCTCAGGTTTTCAGGCAAATTCTGCGGACCTATTAACATATGGGTTCGGCAAGGCCTTTATACTTCGCGCGTTCGCTGCAGGTCTCGCGCACGCGAGGGGTCCACCGGCGGCGGCTCACCAGCTCGCAAGGAGCCCAAATGGCTGTCGATATCGCGCAACTCCTGGCGTTCGCCGTCAAGAACAACGCGTCCGATCTGCACCTGTCCGCCGGCGTGCCACCCATGATCCGCGTGGATGGCGACATGAAGCGTATCAACATGCCCGCGCTCGCCCACAAGGAAGTGCACGGCATGGTGTACGACATCATGAACGACAAGCAGCGCAAATTGTACGAGGAGTTCTTCGAGACGGACTTCTCCTTCGAGATCCCGAAGCTGGCGCGCTTCCGCGTCAACGCCTTCAACCAGAACCGCGGCGCGGGCGCCGTGTTCCGCAACATTCCCTCCACCATCATCTCGCTCGACGACCTGCAGGCGCCGAAGATCTTCCGCGACCTGTGCATGCTGCCGCGCGGGCTGGTGCTGGTCACCGGGCCCACGGGCTCCGGCAAGTCCACCACGCTCGCGGGCATGGTGAACCACTGCAACGACAACCGTCCCGACCACATCATCACCATCGAGGACCCGATCGAGTTCGTGCACGAGTCCAAGCGGTGCCTCGTGAACCAGCGCGAGGTGCACCGTGACACGCTCGGCTTCTCCGAGGCGCTGCGCTCGGCGCTGCGCGAGGACCCGGACGTGGTGCTGGTCGGCGAAATGCGCGACCTCGAGACGATCCGCCTGGCGCTCACCGCCGCGGAGACCGGCCACCTGGTGTTCGGCACGCTGCACACGAGCTCCGCCGCCAAGACCATCGACCGCATCGTCGACGTGTTCCCCGGCGAGGAGAAGGACATGGTGCGCTCCATGCTCTCCGAGTCGCTGCGCGCCGTCATCTCGCAGACGCTGCTCAAGAAGGTCGGCGGCGGCCGCGCCGCGGCCCACGAGATCATGATCGGCACGCCCGCCATCCGTAACCTCATCCGCGAGGGCAAGATCGCGCAGATGTACTCGTCCATCCAGACGGGCCAGGCGCAGGGCATGCAGACGCTGGACCAGTGCCTCACCGAGCTCGTCGCCAAGGGCGTCGTGAGCAAGGAAGAGGCGCGCTACAAGGCCCAGAACAAGGACGCCCTGTGAGGTATCGCCGTGGAACGTGAGCAAGCGATAAAACTGATGCAGGACCTGCTGCGGCGGGTCGTGGAAAAGAAGGCATCCGACCTCTTCGTCACCGCGGGCTTCCCGCCGGCCATCAAGCTCGACGGCGACATCCGCCCGCAGAGCGAGCGCGCGCTCACCATGGAGCAGTCCGCCGCCCTGGTGCGCGCCATCATGAACGACCGGCAGACCAAGGAGTTCGACGCGTCCAAGGAGTGCAACTTCGCGATCGCGCCGCCGGGCATCGGCCGCTTCCGCGTGAGCGCCTTCGTGCAGCAGGGCGCCGTCGGCTGCGTCATCCGCCTCATCAACGCCAAGATCCCCACCTTCGAAGAGCTCGACCTGCCGCCGATCCTGAAGGAAGTGGTGCTGTCGAAGCGCGGACTCGTCATCCTGGTCGGCGGCACGGGCTCGGGCAAGTCCACCTCGCTCGCCGCGATGGTCGGCTACCGCAACGAGAAGACGCGTGGCCACATCATCACCATCGAGGATCCGGTCGAGTACGTGCACCAGCACAAGGGCTGCGTGATCACGCACCGCGAGATCGGCGTGGACACGGAGTCCTGGCACCACGCGCTCAAGAACACCCTGCGCCAGGCGCCGGACGTCATCCTAATCGGTGAGATCCGGGACCGCGAGACCATGGAGCACGGCATCCAGTTCGCCGAGACCGGCCACCTGGTGCTCGCCACGCTGCACGCGAACAGCTCCAACCAGGCGCTGGACCGCATCATCAACTTCTTCCCGGACGAGCGGCGCGAGCAGCTGCTGATGGACCTCTCGCTCAACATCCGCGCGCTCATCTCGCAACGGCTGATCCCGCGCGAGTCGGGCGCCGGGCGCATCGCGGCCACCGAGATCATGCTGAATTCGCCGCTGATCCAGGACCTCATCTTCAAGGGCGAGGTCGCGAAGATCAAGGAGGTCATGTCGCGCTCGAACCGCATCGGCATGAAGACCTTCGACCAGTCGCTGTTCGAGCTCTACGAGACGGGCTTCATCTCCTACGAGGACGCCCTGCGCAACGCGGATTCGAAGAACGAGCTGCGCCTGCGCATCAAGCTCGAGAGCAAGCGCGAGGCCAAGGACATCGACGACGGCGGTGCGCTGCGCATCGTCGACGAAGAGCAGGGACGGGTCCTGTGAACGCCTCGGCCAGGCCCGGCGATGAGGCTTCGGCCGCCCTCGAGGCGACCGACCCCCGCATCGGCGGCCCGGCCGACCCCGCCTCCAACGCGGCCACCGGCCGCTACGCCTCCATCAGCAGCAGCGGCAAGCACGCCACGCTCAATACGCGGCCGCTGTTCAAGCTCATGGTGGAGAAGAAGGCATCCGACCTCTTCTTCACCTCGAACGCGCCCATCAAGATCAAGATCGAGGGGCAGATCTATCCGGTCAACAAGCAGGTGCTGTCGCCTGAGACCGTGCGGCAGACCGTGCTCGCGCTCATGACGCCGGAGCAGCGCGAGCAGTTCACGCGCGAGCTGGAACTGGACTTCGCCCTGTCCGAGCCCGGTCTCGGGCGCTTCCGCGTGAACGTGTTCGTGCAGCGCGGCTACCCTGCCATGGTGCTGCGCTACATCACCGCGGACATGCCGAAGCTCGAGGCCCTCGGCCTGCCCGAGGTCATGCGCGACCTCATCATGATGAAGCGCGGCCTCGTGCTCATGATCGGCGCCACCGGCTCCGGCAAGTCCACCTCGCTCGCGGCGATGATCAACTACCGCAACGAGAACTCCTCGGACCACATCGTCACCATCGAGGACCCCATCGAGTTCCTGCACGCCAACAAGCGCTCCATCGTCAATCAGCGCGAAGTCGGCATCGACACGAGGAGTTACGAGCGTGCGCTGCGTGGGGTGATGCGCGCCGCGCCGGATGTCATCCTGATCGGTGAGATCCGCGATCGCGAGAGCATGCAGACCGCCATCAACCTCTCGGGCACGGGTCACCTCGTGCTCGCCACCCTGCACGCGAACAACTGCGCGGAAGCGCTCGATCGCATCATCAACATGTTCCCGCAGGAGCAGCACTCCCAGATCTTCCTGGACCTGTCGCAGTACCTGAAGGCGATCATGGCCCAGCGTCTGGTGATGGGTAAGGACGGCAAGCGCGTCGCGGCGGTCGAGGTGATGCTCAACACGCCGCACATCGCCGAGCTCGTGAAGAAGGGCGACGTGATGTCGATCAAGGAAGCCATCATGAAGAGCGGCGAGCGCGGCATCCAGAGCTTCGATGACGCCCTGCACAGCCTGTACCGCGAGAACCGCATCGAGCTCGAAGAGGCGCTCGCCAACGCCGACTCGCGCACCAACCTCGAAGCCAAAATAAACTTCGGGTGAGCGGCGCCTTGGCCGCGCCGCGAACGCCCGTCATGGATGATTGGCTGGACCTCTCGCGATGATCGCGCGACTCCGCGCCATCCGGGCGGACATCACCATCCTCTCCGTGGATGCCATCGTGAACGCGGCGAACAACTCGCTGCTGGGCGGGGGCGGCGTGGACGGCGCCATCCATCGCGCCGCAGGTCCGCAGCTGCTCGCCGAATGCCGCATGCTGGGCGGATGCGCCACGGGGGAAGCGAAGATCACCGCCGGCTATCGGCTGAAGGCGCGGCACGTGATCCACACCGTGGGCCCGGTGTGGCAGGGCGGAAAACGCAACGAGCCGGAGCTGCTCGCTTCCTGCTACCGGCGTTCGCTCGAGGTGGCAGCGGACCACGATCTGGTCGCCGTCGCCTTTCCATCCATCAGCACGGGCGTGTACGGCTATCCGAAGGACGCAGCGGCATCCATCGCGATCTCCACGGTTTTGGCTTTCCTCACGGCGCCGAGCGCGCTGCGCGAAGTGACCTTTTGCTGCTTCTCGCAGGGAGACCTGACGCTCTACGAATCCTTGCTCGCGAACACCGCATAGGCGTCGAACACCGGCCCATCCACGCAGACGCGCTTCATCGCCGGCCCTTCCGGAGTTTCCACCCTCACCGTGCAGCCGGCGCAGCCGCCGACCGCGCATGCCATGAATTCCTCGAGCGAGACCTGGCACGGCACGCCGTACCGGCGCCCGACTTTCGCCGTCGCTTCGAGCATGGGCGTGGGGCCGCAGGCGAAGATCTCCACTTGAGCGAGCTCTTTCGGGCCGAGCGAGGCGAGCCAGGCGTCGGCCAACTCGGTGACGAAACCGTCGAAGCAGCCTGGAAAGCCGGAGCGCGAGGCGAGGCGGCTCGCGATGTTCCATTCATCGAGCAGCGGCATGCAGGCGATGCTGCCTTCCGGAATGCCCGGCACCAGGATCTGAGAGGGGCGCGTGCGGAACGGAAACGGGATCTCCGAGCCCATCAGCACCAGCGGCTTCCATTGGGCGTCGTGGCGGTCGCGCAGGCGTTCCGCGAGGAACACCATGGGAGGGATGCCTACGCCGCCGCCGATGAGCAGAGTGCGAGGTCGCTCCACGTGCGGCGTGAAGCCACGGCCGATCGGGCCGAGCAAGCTCACGATGTCGCCTTCCTTGCGCGCGGTGAGCGCATGTAGGCCGGGGCCGACCACCTTGTAGAGCATCTCGACCCAGCCAGCGTCCGCATCCACGCGCATCAGCGACAGCGGGCGCCGCATCGGGATGGCCTCGTCACAAGTGACGTGCGCGAAGCTGCCCGGCTGCGCATGCGCGGCGCACTGCGGCGCCTGGACGCGGATGACGTACTGATTGTCTTCGAACTGCGTGTGCCTCAGCACGCGCGCGTCTTCGAGGAAGATGGTGCCGCGATGCTCCCGGCTCATGCGCCGCGCGCCCGGGCTTCCATCACCGTGGCTAGCACGGCCATGCGCACCGCGACGCCGTTGCGCACCTGCTGGCGGATGACCGATTGCGGACCATCCGCCACATCGGAGGCGATTTCGATGCCGCGGTTCATCGGCTGAGGGTGCATCACGATGGCGTCGGGCTTCGCGATCGAAAGGCGCTCGGGCGTGAGGCCGTACTTGGCGAAGTAGCGGTCCGCATCGAGCAGGGCGGCGTGGCTCATGCGCTCTTTCTGGATCCGGAGCATCATCACCACGTCCACGTCCTTCAGGCCGGTGCGCAGCGAGGCGTGCCGGTCGCAGCCCTCGAACTCGTCTTTCTCCGGCATGAAGGCCGCCGGCGCGACGATGCGGATGTTCGGCACGCCGAGCGCGCGGAACACCTGGTAGGCGGAGCGTGCGACGCGCGAATGGCGCACGTCCCCGACGATGGCGAGGCTGAGCTTCTCGAAGCTGCCTTTGCTCTGGCGCACCGTGAGCGCATCCAGCAACCCTTGCGTCGGATGCGAGAGGTGCGCTTCACCACCGGACAGCACGCTCATGTGGGGGCCCACATGGCTGGCCACGAGCCCGAGTACGCCGGCTTCGGCCTCGCGGATGACCAGCACGTCCACGTTGAGCGCCTCGAGCGTGAACACGGTGTCCAGCATGCTCTCGCCCTTCACCCGCGAGGACAGCTGCACCTCGAGGTTCACGACCTCCGCGCCGAGTCGCTTGGCGGCCAGCTCGAAGGACACGCGCGTGCGCGTGGAGGGCTCGGTGAACAGGTTGGCGACCGTCACGCCCTGGAGCGGTGCACCAGTGTCCAGTGGCTTGCCGGCGACGTGCACGAAGCTCTGCGCACGGTCCAGCAGGCTTTCGATCATCGCCTTCGGCAGGCTCTCGAGCGAGAGCAGATGCCGCAGCGATCCGTCTTTCCTCAATTGCTCGACTTCGGTCATGGGCGCGGATTATCCACGACCGCGCGGCTCTCCGGCGAAGAACCGTTCGAGGATGACGGCGGCTGCGGCGCTGTCCACGTCTTCCTTGCGCACCCGGCGCTTGCGTGTCCCGCTGCCCCGGCTCGCCCGGAGCGCTTCGCCGGCTTCCAGCGAGGAGAACCGCTCGTCCACCTCGCGGGATATCCTGGCCGCCATGGCGCGCGGCGAGGGTCCCACCGATGCGTTCATCGCGCTGGGTTACGCCGGATGGGAATCCGGCCAGCTCGAGCGGGAGATGCGTGACAACGCGTGGTTCTCCATGCCCGTG
>JBGAIL010000113.1:0-15292 GCA_044225565.1 Steroidobacteraceae bacterium
CGCCATGCGCCAGGTGATCCCGGCGAGCACCGCCAGGAGAACCGTGGCCGCTACCGCGTAGAAAAACGATTTGCGCCTCGGCGACGCGGGCTGCGGCACTGGGTCCGCCGCGCCCGTTTCCTGCGCCAGCGAATCGATTTCCTGCCGCACTCGTGCCTCGCTGGCGAGCGAGCCAGACAGCCGCCATGCCGCTTCCGCGCGGAGCAGTTCCCGGGGGTTGTCGGCAGAGGCGCCCAGCCATTCCTCGAGCGCCTTGCGCTCCCCGCCCGAGAACTCTCCCGACCGCATGCGAATGACCCATTCGGCCGCGTTCGCCGGCAGCGGAACGGGGCGGTCCTTCGGTCCGGTCATCGAAAATCTCCTTCGAACAAGGCGTCCTTGAGCGTGGACAGCGCCAGTGCCAGGTCGCGCTCGACGGTCCGCGTGGTGACGCCCATGCGCGCCGCGATCTCCGTGTGCTGGAGCGCGTGGAACCGGTGGAGCAGGAAGGCTTTGCGGGCCCGTCCGGGCAGTCGGCGCAGCGCAGTGGCCAGCCGGTCCCGGGACTGCTCGACGAACACCAGCTCTTCCGTCGACGGCGCGCTGGGCTTCAGCTGGGAGCTCAGCACTTTCAGGGCGCGCGTGCGGCGGCCCTCGAGACTGTCCCGGCGGCCGGCATCGGCGACGAGATTGCGCGCGATGACGAGCAGGTAACCGAAGGGCGAGCCGAGCACGCGGCCGCTGCCCGAGGATTCGAGCAGGCGCAGGTAAGCGTCCTGGACGATGTCCTCGCAATCCGCGGACGAGCGCCCCAGGCGTCGTACGAAGCGCTTGAGCACGGCGGGCTGCCAGACGTGCTCCGCCGCGGCCGCGGGGGTGGTCGATGGGCTGGGCTCGGTGAGTGACATGTTCGGGTCGGTCGTCGCCTTCACAGGAGGAAGACGTTTTAAGCCCTCCCACCCGACAAGAAAAGTCCGGGCGCGGGCCCGATGTCGGGTCGGCCGTGCCGGACCGTCTTTTCGACAATCACGTCATCAGGGGAGAATGGCCGTGTCCCGCTTCGTCATCCACATGCTCGTCATCTTCGCACTCGTTCTGCTCACTGCCATCGCGCCTTCGGCGGGCGCGCAGGCGGCGATCCATCAGCCGGTCCGCGTCAACATCCCCATGCAGCCGCTCGGCGAAGCGCTGAAGACGCTCGCGGATCAGGGCGATTTCCAGATCGTCTTCACGGCCGAGGCCGTGAAGGACCGGGTGGCGCCCGAAGTGGTCGGCACGATGGCTCCGGAACAGGCGCTCGCCACACTGCTCGCAGGAACCTCGCTCGAGTTCGTCCGCATCGGCAATGCCTACGTCGTGCGGCCTCACCTCGACGATTCGGTGACGCAGACGGGCGAGGGACAGGGTGAAGGGGCCTCGCGGGCCAGTGTCGCGGCGGCGCAGACGCCGGACGCCGGGACTCGTATCGCGCAGGCGGAGCCGGCCGAAGGCTCACCTCCGAGCCATCCGGAAACCGAAGTGCAGACGGTGACCGTCACGGGATCGCGCATCGGCAGTACCGCGGCCGCGGAAGAGGGCGCCGCACCGGTCGAAGTCATCACCGTGGAGGAAATCCGCAAGACGGGTGCCGCGACCGTATATGAAGCGCTCGCCAGCCAGCCGCAATTCGCCGGCTACGCGGACAACGACACTCGCGCCGGTGCGCAGGACACGAAGGAAGTGAACCTGCGCGGCCTCGGCGCGCAGTACACGCTGGTGTTGGTGGACGGCCGCCGCATCGCGCAGAACAATCTGAACCTCATCCCATTCGCCGCCGTGGAGCGCCTCGAGATCCTCAAGGACGGCGCATCGGCGGTCTACGGATCGGACGCTCTGGCTGGCGTGGTGAACGTCATCCTGCGCAAGGATTACGACGGCTTCGAGGCCGATGCCAGCTATGGCAACACGACTCACTACGGTGACGGTGGCCGCACCACGGGCTCCTTCATCTCCGGCGTCAACGGCGAGCGGGGCAGCTTCCTGCTCTCGGGCGAGTACGAGAAGTACAACCCCATCGTGAGTCTCGAGCACCCGATGGGCCGCAGCGACGACCAGAGGCCCTTCGGCGGGCAGGACCTGCGGTCGCAGCCGGTGTGGGCGAGACGGGCACGTCGCGTGCGGACTACGTGCCGGTGTACGACGTGCTGCTGGACAAGCGCCGCGTGAACAACCTGCAGAACCGCAAGGAAGTGGCCACGATCTTCGCGCGCGGCAGCTTCAATGCGGTGGATGAACTGGTGGTGCTGTTCGCCGACTACCTGCACAAATCGGGCAACCTGCAGTACCTCGACCACCGCGGCACCTTCCTCAACTACACCGTGCCGGCGGCGAACTACTGGAACCCGTTCGGCGAAGACGTGAGCGTGAACTATCTGCTGGACTACGGTACGCCCGGACGGCTGCAGGAACGCCCGCTGGAGAGCATGCGCTCCAGCGTCTCGACGGATATGTTCACGGCAGGCGTGCGCGGCACCGTGGGCCGCGTGAGCTACGACCTCGCCTACACGAACTACGAGACCGATGACATCCAGGCGCACGTCGGCCTGAGCCGTGCGCGAATCCTCGAACAGCTCGCTCGCACGGACGAAGGCGCGCTCAATCTCTTTGGCAACGATGCCGTGACCGCGGATCAGCTCGAACCGGCCCGCGCGGTGTTCCATCGCGAGTACCAGGACTATGTGCGGTCGATGACCGCCGTGGTGCGCTTCGCGCCGTTCCAGTTGCCCGCTGGCGATCTCGGAACCGCGGTGGGCGCGGAAAAGCGCAAGCAGGGGCTCGCGTGGATACTCGACGAAGCTCTGAACACCTTCGGCGACTCTGCCTCGCTCACGTTCCTCAACGACACGAGCCTGGCCGGCGACCGCGATGTGGATGCGTACTTCGCGGAAGTGTATGTGCCCATCGCCAGCCCCCAGCACAATTTCCGTGGCGTGCGCGACCTCGAGCTGTCGCTGGCGGCACGCACCGAGAAATACAGCGACTTCGGCGACGCGACGGTGAAGCGTGCGACGTTGCGCTGGCAGCCGTTCGAGAGCGACGCGCTGACCTTCCGTGCTTCCTACGGCGAGAGCTTCTATGCGCCGGATCTGTACGATCTGCAGCCGTTCGGCGATACGAACGTCGATCCGTACGAGGATCCGCTGATCCTCGACGTCAATGGTGACCCCATCCGTTACGAGATGGTGACGACCAGCGGCGGCAATCCCGACCTGCAGCCGACCGAGGGCGAATACATCAACTTCGGCGTGATCGTGAAACCCGTGTGGGTACCGCGCCTCACCATCACCGCGGACTTGTGGAAGCTCGATCAGACCGAAGCGTTCGTCTACCCGTCCGTGGATTCGGTGATCGCAGGCACGGCACCCGGCGTGGTAACCCGCGCTCCCGTGGCGCTGCCTGGCGAGCCCGTCGGCCGCATCCTGAGCGTCGTGAATCGCGCTGCAAACGCGGCGACGCGCAACGTGGCGGGCATCGACTTCAACATCGCCTACGTCACGGAGCCGGGCCGCTTCGGCCGCTGGTCCATCGCGTCCTACAACACCTACACGTCGAAGTTCGATTACGACCAGCGCGACGGGCTGGGAGAGCAGAGCGCGCTCGGTCTGGTGACGGACTTCGACGCCGTGCCGCGCTTCCGCTCGAATCTCGTGCTGGGCAACGAGATCGGCGCATGGACGTTCACGCTCGGCACCAACTACTTCGGCCACGTGCGCAACACGTTCGACGATTTCGCGCGCGTCGAGTCGTACCTCACGTCGGATCTCACGATCCTCTATGATTTCGACAAGCGCACGGGTGGCAGCGCGGGTGGCGTGCTCTCGGGCACGCAGGTGGCGCTGAACATCGACAACGTGTTCGACGAGAAGCCGCCGTTCTACGGCGATTTCGACCTGCGCGGCATCGCGAGCAACTATTCCTACGTGGACTACGTGGGGCAGTTCGTGACGCTGAACGTCCGCAAGAAGTTCTGATCCGGCGTGCCTCGGGGAGGGTGATGCGATGAAGCCTGTTCTAGATCCGCGGCGCACCGCCGGTGCGGCCGTACTCTGCGCGACCCTGGTGGCGGGACTGCTTGCCAGTTCTTCTCTCGCGGCATCGCCGGAAGAGGCGCGCATCCGCACGTTCCAGTCGTCACTCATGCCGCCAGTCGGCATGGTCGGGGAGCCGGAGCAGCGGTGGACGCTGGCGCAGCGCATGGAGCACTGGAAAGTGCCCGGCATCAGCGTGGCCGTGATCCGCGACGGCAAGCTGGCGTGGGCTCGCGGGTTCGGCGTGCTGCAGGCAGGGCGCCCGGAGAAGGTCGACCCGCAGACCGTGTTCTCCGTGGGCTCGGTCAGCAAGGTGGGCACCGCCGCCATCACGCTACGGCTCGTGGATGCAGGCCGGCTCGATCTCGATCGGGATGTGAACGCTTATCTCAAGCGGTGGCAGGTGCCGGGGAACGCCTTCACGCTCGTGCGGCCGGTGACGTTGCGCGGCATCCTGTCGCATTCCGCCGGCCTCACCGTGCACGGCTTCGGCGATTTCCAGCCCGGCGAGAAGCTGCCTACCATCGTCGACACGCTCGAAGGCCGTCCGCCGGCGACTCACGAGCCAGTACGGGTGATCTTCGTACCCGGCGCACGCTTCCAGTACTCCGGCGGCGGCACCACCGTGGAACAGCTCGCGATCGAGGACACGACCGGCAAGGATTTCCCGGCAGCGGCGCGGGAGTGGCTGTTCGATCCGCTGGGCATGTCCCGCAGCAGTTACGAGAATCCCTTGCCGCTCGAGCACGGCAACATCGCCAAGGCGCACGGCGACGATGGCGCGCCGCGTGCGCTGCCGCGCGGCTACGAGGCGATGCCGGAGATGGGCGCATCGGGTCTGTGGACCACGCCGAGCGACTACTCGAAGCTGGTCATCGCGTTCATCCGTTCTTATCAGGGCGAGGCCGGCTCGTTCCTCAAGGCGCGCACGGCGCGGCAGATGATGACGGAGGTGGGCCGCAGCCCCGTCGGGCTCGGGCCGTTCCTCGACGGAGAGGGCGCGGAACGGCGTTTCACGCACGGCGGTGCCAACGATTCGTACCGCGCCTGGATCGAGGGCCATCTCGCGACAGGCAACGGCGTGATCATCTTCACGAACGGCAGCAACGGCTCCGACATCATTCCGGAGGTCCGGCGCGCGGTGGCCCGCTCCGAGGGATGGAGCGCGGGCCTCATGGACCACGTGCGACTGAAGCCGCAGGCGCTGTCCGAGGCCGAGCTGCAGGAGAACGTCGGCGTCTATCAGGGGCAGGAGCCCGCGGGTACGCTGGCGTTCCGCAACCGCTCGGACGTCACGGCTTACCGGATTACCCTGAAGGACGGCAAACTGCATCTCGCCCGTGACGCAGGCGAGCGCTCGCAGCCGCTGATTCCTGTCGACGGCTCGCACTTCATCGTCGATTCGGGTTACGGCCTCACTCGCGTGGAGTTCGTCCGTGACTATTCCGGCGTCGTCAGCGGGCTGATCCTGCAGAACAGCGCCCAGTCCGCCTCGGAGGCTGTCCGGATCCGCTGACCTGTTGAGCAGGCGGGCGGGGTCGAGTAACGTCCCCGCCCAGCCATGCAATCCGCACTCACTCCCGCACAGCGCGAAGCCGTGCTCCGAATCGTGGCGCGTGAGCGATCGCGCCCCGGCAACCTCATGGAGATCCTGCACGCCGTGCAGGGAGAGCTCGGCCATGTGCCGCAGCCCGCCGTGGCGCTCATCGCTTCCGAGCTGAACGTATCCCGTGCAGAGGTGCACGGAGTCGTTACGTTCTACCACCACTTCCGGCACCTCCCGCCGGGCAGGCACACGCTGCAGCTGTGTCGCGCCGAGGCGTGCCAGTCCATGGGCGGGGAAGCGCTTGCCGAGCATGCGAAGGCCCGGCTGGGGGTGGATTTCAAGCAGACCACGCCGGATGGGCGCTATACGCTCGAGCCGGTGTATTGCCTCGGCAATTGCGCGTGCTCGCCCGCGCTCATGATCGATGGTGAGCTGCATGGCCGGGTCACTCCGGAGCGCTTCGATCAGCTGCTCGCCGTGCCGGAGTCTCAGCCGTGAATGTTCGAGTCTTCGTGCCTCGCGACGCGAGCGCTTTGTCGCTCGGTGCGGAAAGTGTGGCGCGCGCCATCGCCAAGGAAGCCGCCGCGCGGGGCGTGAAGCTGGATCTCGTGCGCAACGGCTCGCGCGGCCTCTTCTGGCTCGAGCCGCTCGTCGAAGTGGAGACGCCGCAGGGCAGGGTGGCCTATGGTCCCGTAGCGCCTGCCGACGTGCCGGGGCTCTTCGACGCGGATTGGCTCGGTGGAGCCGCTAGCGGCGCGGTTGCCACGGCCTCGCATCGGCTGGCGCTCGGCCTCACCGAAGGCATTCCCTATCTCGGGAGCCAGCAGCGCCTCACCTTCGAGCGCGTGGGCATCACCGATCCCGTCAGCGTCGAGGACTATGTGGCGCACGGTGGCTACGAGGGCCTGCGCAACGCGCTCGCCATGAAGCCGGCGGACATCGTTCAGGCCGTGACGGACTCCGGCCTGCGCGGGCGCGGCGGCGCCGCGTTCCCCACCGGCATCAAATGGAAGACGGTGCTCGATCAACCGGTGATGCAGAAGTACGTCGCATGCAACGCGGACGAAGGCGATTCCGGTACGTTCGCCGACCGCATGCTGATGGAAGGCGACCCGCTCGCGCTCATCGAGGGCATGACGATCGCAGCTCTCGCGACAGGCGCCACGCAGGGCTACATCTACCTGCGCGTCGAATACCCGCATGCGCATCGCGCGCTGAACGAAGCCATTGCTGCGGCGAAGCAGGCAGGCTATCTCGGCGCGGACATCCAGGGTAGCGGCCGCAGGTTCGAGCTGGAAGTCCGGCTGGGCGCCGGCGCCTACATCTGCGGCGAAGAGACCTCGATGCTCGAAAGCCTCGAAGGCAAGCGAGGCGAAGTGCGCGTGCGCCCGCCGCTGCCGGCGATCAAGGGACTGTTCGGCCAGCCGACCGTCGTCAACAACGTCATCACTCTCTCGAGCGTGCCGGTCATCCTGCGCCGCGGCGCGCAGTTCTATCGCGACTTCGGTATCGGCAAGTCCCGCGGCACCCTGCCGATCCAGCTCGCGGGCAACATCAAGCGCGGCGGGCTCATCGAGCGCGCGTTCGGCTTGAGCCTGCGCGAGCTGCTCTACGACTACGGCGGCGGCTCGGCCACGGGGCGTCCGATCCGTGCCGTGCAGATCGGCGGCCCGCTCGGCGCGTACGTTCCGGAATCGCAATTCGACGTGGCGATCGACTACGAGGCGCTGTCCGCCATCGGTGCGCTGCTGGGCCACGGTGGCGTGGTGGCTTTCGACGACTCGGTCGACATGGCCCGCATGGCCCGCTACGCCATGGAGTTCTGCGCGGTGGAGTCCTGCGGCAAGTGCACGCCCTGCCGCATCGGGTCCACGCGTGGAGTGGAAGTGCTGGACCGTATCCTGTCCGGCGTGGATCCCGACCGGGACCTGAAGTTGCTCGAAGACCTCTGTGAGACGATGCTACAGGGGTCCCTGTGCGGCCTCGGCGGCATGACGCCGTTCCCGGTGCAGAGCGCCATGAAACACTTCCCGCAGGACTTCCGCGCGCGGGCGCGGTCCACCGGGCGAGGGTGAACAGCCATGTTTGCCATTGATTACAAAGACTTGGGTACGCCGGCAGCCTCCGGCGCGAGCGTCGTGGTCGAGATCGACGGCCGGTCCGTGGCGGTGCCCGAAGGCACCTCGGTGATGCGGGCCGCGGCGCTGGCGGGCGTGCAGGTGCCCAAGCTCTGTGCGACGGACACGCTCAAGGCCTTCGGCTCCTGCCGGTTGTGCCTGGTCGAGATCGAAGGCCGCAAGGGCTATCCCGCCTCCTGCACCACCACCGTCGCGCCGGGCATGAAGATCGCCACGCAGTCGCCGAAGCTGACGCAGCTGCGGCGCGGCGTCATCGATCTCTACGTCTCCGACCATCCCCTCGATTGCGATACCTGTCCGGCCGACGGCCATTGCGAGCTGCAGGACATGGCGGCGGCGGTGGGCATCACGCACACCTCGTATCCCGGCGGCGGCGCGATGCATCGGCCCATGGCGAAGGATGCGAGCAACCCGTATTTCGCTTTCGATCCCCAGCTCTGCATCGTGTGCTCGCGCTGCGTGCGCGCCTGCGACGAAGTGCAGGGCACGTTCGCCCTCACCATCCAGGGGCGCGGCTTCGATTCCAAGGTCTCCGCGAGCGAGAACCAGCCATTCATGGATTCGGAGTGCGTCTCCTGCGGCGCCTGCGTGGAGAGCTGTCCCACGGGCGCCCTGCTGGAGAAGTCCGTCATCGGCCTCGGTCAGCCCGAGCGCGCGGTGACCACCACTTGCGCGTACTGCGGTGTGGGCTGTTCCTTCAAGGCGGAAGTGAGCGGCGAAGGCGAGGACATCGAAGTGGTGCGCATGGCACCGAACCGGCAGGGCCATGCGAATCAGGGCCATGCCTGCATCAAGGGCCGCTTCGCGTACGGCTATGCGACCCATTCCGACCGCATCACCAGGCCGATGATCCGCGCGAAGATCACCGATCCCTGGCGCGAGGTGTCGTGGGACGAAGCCTTCGCGTACGCCGCCAGTGAGCTCAAGCGCATCCAGGCCAGGTACGGCAAGTACGCGGTCGGCGGCATCACCTCGTCGCGCTGCACGAACGAGGAGACCTTCCTCGTCCAGAAGCTGGTGCGCGCGGCGTTCGGCAACAACAACGTCGATACCTGCGCTCGCGTATGCCACTCGCCCACGGGCTACGGCCTGAAGCACACCCTGGGTGAGTCCGCGGGCACGCAGGCGTTCACGTCCGTCGCGAAGGCGGATGTCATCATGATCATCGGCGCGAGCCCGACGGATGGGCACCCGGTGTTCGCCTCGCGCCTCAAGCAGCGGCTGCGCCAGGGCGCGAAGCTCATCGTCATCGATCCGCGCGAGACCGGCATCGTGCGTTCGCCGCACATCGAGGCGGATTTCCATCTTCCCCTGCGGCCCGGCACCAATGTCGCGGTGGTCAACGCGCTGGCGCACGTCATCGTGACGGAAGGCCTGGTGAAGGAGGACTACGTCGCAGAGCGCTGCGAGCGCGATTCCTTCGAGAAGTGGAAAGCCTTCGTCGCGCAGGAGCGCAACTCTCCGCAAGCCGCGGAGGCCATCACCGGCGTGCCGGCGCATCTCATCCGCGGCGCGGCTCGGCTCTACGCCACCGGTGGCAACGCGGCCATCTATTACGGTCTCGGCGTCACGGAGCACAGCCAGGGCACCACGATGGTGATGGGTATCGCCAACCTCTCCATGGCCACGGGCAATCTCGGTCGAGAAGGCGTGGGTGTGAACCCATTGCGTGGGCAGAACAACGTGCAGGGCTCGTGCGACATGGGTTCGTTCCCGCACGAGCTGCCGGGCTACCGGCACATCTCGGACCAGGTGACGCGCAAGCTCTTCAGCGATGCCTGGGGCGTCACGCTGGAAGCCGAACCGGGTCTGCGCATCCCGAACATGTTCGAGGCCGCGCTCGACGGCAGCTTCAAGGGACTGTACGTGGAGGGCGAGGACTTCGTGCAATCCGATCCCAACACCAATCACGTCACCGCCGCCATGGAAGCGATGGAATGCGTCATCGTGCAGGACCTGTTCCTGAATGAGACTGCGAAGTTCGCGCACGTCTTCCTGCCGGGCTCCTCGTTCCTGGAGAAGGACGGCACGTTCACCAATGCGGAGCGCCGCATATCCCGCGTGCGCAAAGTGATGGAGCCGCTCGGCGGCCTCGCGGACTGGGAGATCACCCAGCGCCTCGCGAACGAACTCGGGTATCCCATGCACTACGACCATCCGTCCGGGATCATGGCGGAGATTGCGGCGCTCACTCCCACGTTCACGGGCGTCACGTACGAGAAGATCGAGCGGCTCGGCAGCATCCAGTGGCCTTGCAACGAGACGGCGCCGGAAGGCACGCCGACGATGCACATTGGCCAGTTTGTGCGCGGCAAGGGCAAGTTCTATACCACGGAGTACGTGCCGACGAGCGAGCGCACCACGCGCCGTTTCCCGCTCGTACTCACGACGGGGCGCATTCTCACGCAGTACAACGTTGGCGCCCAGACGCGCCGCACGCAGAACTCGCAATGGCATTCGGAAGACGTGCTGGAAATTCATCCGCACGACGCTGACGTGCGCGGCATCGAGAACGGCGATTGGGTCGGCATCTCGAGCCGTGTGGGCGAGACCGTGCTGCGTGCCGTGGTCACGGAGAAGATCCATCCCGGCGTGGTCTACACCACTTTCCATTTTCCCGAGACCAACGCGAACGTCGTCACCACCGACAATTCGGACTGGGCGACCAACTGTCCCGAATACAAGGTGACGGCCGTCGAGGTGGTGAAAGTGAAGCATCGCGGCGCGTGGGAGTTGCGCGCGGCGCAAGAGCATGTCGAGCACGCCTGAGGCGGCGAGCGTCGAAGTCGCCGTAGAGCGCTGGCAGGCCGGTCGCACGGAGCATGCGACGGATCGGGTGGCGGAAGAGGTTCCCGTCGCACTGGTGTATCACGGCGTGCCGCACGTAGTGATGCTCGCTACACCGTCCGATCTCGAGGATTACGCGGTGGGATTCACGGTGAGCGAGGGGCTGGTCGCGAGCGCCGCAGAAATCCAATCGGTGGAAGTGCTGACGACGAGTGCCGCGAAACCAGCCTCGCCAGCCGCTGCGACCGCTGCCACGCCGGACGGCCACGGAGCTTCGGATTTCGCGGAAGCGGTCGAGGTGCGCATCGGCATCGCGGCGGAGCGCTTTTCCGCCCTGCTGCAGCGCAGACGCAACCTCACGGGTCGCACGGGTTGCGGGCTCTGCGGCACCGAGACGCTCGATCAGGCAATGCGGCCGTTCGCGAAGCTCGCCGATGGACTGCGAGTGCCGGTGAGCGACTTGCACGAAGCGCTTGCGAGCCTGGATGCGCAGCAGCCCGTGAACTCGCGAACGGGCAGCGTACATGCTGCTGCGTGGTGCGTGCCGGGCAAAGGAATTCAATGGGTGCGTGAAGACGTTGGCCGACACAACGCGCTTGACAAGGCCATCGGTGCGCTCGTCCGGTCCGGTGCGGACGCCGCCGCAGGCTACATGCTCGTCACCAGTCGCGCGAGCTATGAGATGGTGCAGAAATCCGTCGCTGCAGGCATCTCCCTGCTCGCGGCGGTGTCTGCGCCCACGGCGCTCGCCATCCGCATCGCCGACGGGGCCGGTCTCACGCTGGTGGGCTTTGCGCGGCGCGATCGTCACGTCGTCTACACTCATCCGCAACGGCTGCTGCACACATGAACACCGATCACCTCATCAAGATGGTCAACGAGATCTCCGCGTTCTTCACGGGCGAATCGGGGCCCGTAGAGGCACCGAAGGATGTTGCGACGCACATGCGGAAGTTCTGGGAGAAGCGCATGCGTGAGCAGATCGTGGCGCATTACCAGAGCGGTGGTCCGGGATTGAGCGACGTTGCGCGCGGCGCCGTGAAGCTGCTGGCCGACGGTTAGCCGCTAGCTGATTTGTCCTGCGTAAGCTGCGTGCGCTTCGGCGGGTGTGGCCTGGCGTCGGGCGCTGTACGTGAAGGCGCGTGAATTTCATCGTGATCGGAACGCTATGTGAGCACGCGTGCTATGCCGAGCTTGCCCATCTGCATTTCCATGCAAAGACACCCGATATGCGTCTTATCCTTTGTTTCGTGCTCGAGCTAGCCTCCTTGCATTGACGGTTCGGCACGGAGGCTTATCATCCATGGCCATGTCATTGGCTGCTCTCGAGATGCTGGAACAGGCGCACTTTCCGCCGGCTCAGGCGCGCGCCATCACGCGCGTGCTCGAGATCGAGGCAGCTGCCCATCGCGAAGCGCTCTCCACCAAGGCGGACCTCGCGGAACTGCGCCATGTGCTGAAGTCGGACATCGCCGAGCTGCGGCAGTGCACACAGGCTGACCTCGCAGAGCTGCGGCAGTGCACGCAAGCCGACATCGCGGAGCTGCGCCAGTCCTCGCTGAGCGACATGGCCGGGCTGGGCCAGTCTTTGCGGGGCGAGATGGCGGAGGTGCGCCAGTCTCTGCAGGGTGACATGGTCGAGCTGGGCCAGTCTTTGCGAGGCGAGATGGCGGAGGTGCGTCGGTCTCTGCAGGACGAGATGATGGAGCTGCGTCAATCCTTGCAGGGCGGGATGGCCGAACTGGGGCAGTCTTTGCGAGGCGAGATGATGGAGCTGCGTCAGTCCTTGCACGGCGAGATGGCGGGCTTTCGGCAGGTCGTGACGAGCGACATCGGCCGGCTCGAGATCAAGATCGAGGCGGCCAAGGCCGAAGGCGTGCGCTGGACGTTCCTGGCCGTCATCGGGCAGGCGACACTGCTGGCCGGTCTCATGTACTTCCTTTTGCAGAACACGCGCTAGCCTGGCCCGGCCCTCGTCCGGGCCCGTGAGCCCGGAGCCCCGAGGCGTGAGCTCGAGGCCGGCGTGCTTCCAGGCCACCGCCGTCGCCGGGTTGCGCGTCCCGAGCGGGGTGCTCTTACGACCCCATCTTCTCCAGCAGGCCCACCAGGTCGTCCGCGTGCTCTTCCTCCATCGCGAGGATGCCTTCCAGCATGCGCTTGGTGGTGGTGTCGCGATCGCCGATGTAGTTGATCATCTCGCGGTAGCTGTCGATGGCGATGCGCTCGGCGACCAGGTTCTCCTTGATCATGTCGATGAGGTTGTCTCCCTCGACGTACTCGGCGTGGCTGCGCGAGGCGAGGCCTTCGGGGCTGAAGTTGGGCTCGCCGTTCAGCTGCACGATGCGGGCTGCGATCTGGTCCGCGTGACCCTGCTCCTCGTTCGCGTGCTGCAGGAACTCCGCCGCGACGCCTTCAGCGGCGATGCCGCTCGCCATGAAATAGTGGCGCTTGTAGCGCAGCACGCAGATGAGCTCCGTGGCCAGCGCTTCGTTCAGCAGCTTGAGGACCGTCGGCAGGTCCGCCTGGTAGCTCGCGGTGATGGCGCCCTGCTCGATGTGCTTGCGCGCCCGCTCGCGCAGGGTCTTGATGTCGGACAGGAACGCGCCGGCCGTGCCGGGCTGGGGTTTGACGGACTTGTTCATCGTGGGCGGGCTCCCCTCGGGTGATGCAGGTATCATGGCGCGATGACCCGACCAGCAAAAAACGCACCCGGCCGCGCGCTCATCTGCGGCTCGCTCGCCTTCGACACCATCATGGTGTTCCAGGACCGGTTCAAGGAGCACATCCTCGCGGACCGCATCCACATGCTCAACGTCTCGTTCCTGGTGCCGCAGATGCGCCGGGAGTTCGGCGGCTGCGCCGGCAACATCGCGTACAACCTCAGGCTGCTCGGCGACGTGGGCTATCCCATGGCCACCGCGGGCCGCGACTTCGGGCCCTACGCGGAATGGATGGACCGTTGCGGCGTGCCGCGCGACCACGTCCGCGTCGTCGAGTCCGAGCACACGGCCCAGGCGTTCATCACCACCGACCTCGACGACAACCAGATCACGGCGTTCCACCCTGGCGCCATGCAGCAATCCCATCTGAATGACGTGACCGCCGCGAAGGACATCGCCATCGGCATCGTGGCGCCCGACGGGCGCGACGGCATGCTGCAGCACGCCGCGCAGTTCGCGGCGGCGGGTATTCCTTTCGTGTTCGATCCTGGGCAGGGCCTGCCCATGTTCGGCGCCGAGGACCTGGACCGTTTCGTGAGCCAGGCGAGCTGGGTTGCGGTGAACGATTATGAGTGGCAGATGGTGCAGCAGAAGACGGGTTGGTCCACGGCGGACGTGGCGGCACGGGTGAAGGCGCTCATCGTCACGCGAGGCGCCAAAGGCTCCACGATCCATGCGGAAGGCCGCGAGATCGCCATTCCCTGCGCCAGGACCGGCCAGGTGGTCGATCCCACCGGCTGCGGTGACGCTTACCGCGCGGGCCTGCTGCACGGCCTGCTGCATGGGCTGGACTGGGAAACCACCGGACGGGTGGCGTCTCTCATGGGAGCGATTAAAATCGAGACCCGCGGCACGCAGAATCATCGGTTCACCCCGGCAGACTTCGCCGCCCGCCTGAAAGCCAGTTTCTAACCTCGAGGCCCTCAGCTTATGTCGAACAGCTATCTCTTCACGTCCGAATCGGTTTCGGAAGGTCATCCGGACAAGGTCGCGGATCAGATTTCCGACGCCGTGCTCGATGCGATGCTCGCCCAGGATCCGCGCGCGCGCGTGGCCTGCGAGACGCTCGTGAAGACGGGCGTCGCCATCGTGGCGGGCGAAGTCACCACCACCGCCTGGGTGGACATCGAGTCGCTCGTGCGCAAGACCGTGCTGGACATCGGCTACGACTCCTCCGAGATGGGCTTCGACGGCGCGAGCTGCGGCGTCATCAACATCATCGGCAAGCAGTCGCCCGACATCGCGCAGGGCGTCGACCGCAAGGACGAGAAGAAGCAGGGCGCGGGCGACCAGGGCCTGATGTTCGGCTATGCGACCAACGAGACGGATGTGCTCATGCCCGCGCCGATCACGCTGGCGCACCGGCTGGTGAAGAAGCAGGCGGACGTGCGCAAGAAGGGCAGGCTCGGCTGGCTGCGCCCGGACGCGAAAAGCCAGGTGACGCTGCGCTACGAGAACGACAAGCCGGTCGGCATCGAGGCGGTGGTGCTCTCCACCCAGCACGGCGACGACGTCTCCACCAAGGCGCTGCGTGAAGCGGTGATGGAAGAGATCATCAAGCCGGTGCTGCCGGCGAAGTGGATCGACAAGCGCACCCGCTACCACATCAATCCCACGGGCCGCTTCGTCATCGGCGGGCCGGTGGGCGACTGCGGCCTGACGGGCCGCAAGATCATCGTCGACACTTATGGCGGCTATGCGCGCCATGGTGGCGGCGCGTTCTCGGGCAAGGACCCCTCGAAGGTCGATCGTTCCGCGGCCTATGCCGCGCGCTACGTGGCGAAGAACATCGTGGCCGCGGGTCTCGCGGAGCGCTGCGAGGTGCAGGTGTCCTATGCCATCGGCGTGGCCGAGCCTACTTCGATCATGGTGGAAACCTTCGGCACGAGCCGGCTTTCGCGCGAGCGGCTGACGCAGCTGGTGCGCAAGCATTTCGACCTCACGCCGTTCGGCCTGCGGGAGATGCTGGATCTCGTGCGGCCCATCTACCAGGCCACCGCCGCGTATGGGCACTTCGGGCGCACCGAGAAGGAATTCAGCTGGGAGCGCACCGAC
>JBGAIL010000114.1:0-15883 GCA_044225565.1 Steroidobacteraceae bacterium
CAGTCACCCGGGCTGGAACTTCGCCGGGCGGGTCCGCCGACAACCGGCTCGGACGGCACGAGCTGCTGCTACCGGCGTCGTGGGCTGAACGCGTGACTCCCGATCCCTCGCGGATGGCGATCCGGACTACACTTTCCCGCCCCTCATCCGTCTTCTTGCCATGCCCCGCCCCGAAATCCCGGCAGCTCCCGACCGAGCCCTGGAGGCCAGCCCCCGCGGCGAGACCCACCAGGCGCTCATCGATCGCCTGTATCGCGAGCACAATCAGGCGCTCGTGAACTTCCTGCTGACGCGCGTCGGCTCCGAGGCGGAAGCCCGGGACGTCGCCCAGGAGGCCTACGTCCGCATGCTCCAGCTGGATCGCAAGGGTGCGGTGAGCTTCCTCTGCGGCTATCTCTTCAAGACGGCCGCCAATATCGCAGTGGATCGCGCGCGCAGCCGCATGACTCACCGGCGCGTGACCGACGGGATCCAGCGCGCGGAGCGCCAGGGCGAGGCCAGCCCGCCGGAGCGCCAGCTCGAGGCGCAGGAGGAGATCGAGCTGATCGAGCGCTACGTGCAGGAGCTCCCGGCCCGCTGCCGCCAGGCTTTCTATCTGCACCGCCTCCACGACATGAGCCCGCCGGACATCGCGAGCCGGCTCGGCGTCAGCAAGCGCATGGTCCATCTCTACCTGGTGCAGGCGCTCGCGCATCTTCGATCCCGCCTCGATTCCGGGGCTCGCGCAAAGGATGATGCTCATGGATAGCGTGCCCGCATCCTCCGGCCCGGTGCTCGAAGCCGCCGCGGACTGGGTGCTGAAGCTGCAGGACCCGGCCATCACGCCCGAGGAGATCGGGCGCTGGACGGCATGGTGCGCGGAGGATCCGGAGCACCTCCACGCCTTCAGGAGCGTGCAGAGCCTGTGGCAGCGCAGCGCCGATATCCGGGAAAGGCCGGTCGGCCCGCACGAGCTGGCGGCCGATCGATATGCCGGGGAAGTGCCGGTCTCGCAGTGGCGAACCGCGCCACCTCGAGCTGCTCCACGCTGGCCCTATGCGCTGGCGGCGTCGCTTCTCGTGGCGGCAGGCGTGGCTGCCTATCTGACTGCGCGGGACGATCTCGACGTCACCGCGGCCACGGGCGTCAACCAGCAACTGCAGCTCGAAGATCGCAGCAACGTGGTGCTCGCTGCCGGGTCCACATTGCGAGCGACGTTCCGTTCCGACGCGAGAGAGGTGTATCTCGATCGAGGCGAAGCTTTCTTCGAGGTGCAGAAGGATCCCGCGCGTCCGTTCACCGTTCACACCTTCGGCCGCAGCATCACGGCCATCGGCACCGCGTTCAACGTTCGTGCGGAAGAGGGCGCGTTCCAGGTGACCGTCACCGAAGGCACCGTCGATGTCGCTCGTGCCGACGGGAAGGGCTCGAGGCGACGTTTGAGTGCCGGCGAGCAGATTTCGGTGATTCCGGGTGAGGCATCACCGCGCCTCGCGCGCGTCGATGCGCGCCGCGCGACCGGCTGGCGCAGCGGTAGCCTGCAGTTCGTCGACGAGCCTCTGTCTTCCGTGGTGTCCGCAGTGAGCCGGTATTCCCGCACCCCCGTGAGCCTCCGCTCTGCCGAGCTCGGCTCCCTGCGGTTCACCGGAACGGTGCGCGCCGATCGCATCGACGAGTGGCTGCAAGGATTGCCCAACATCTTCCCCGTCGTGGTGAAGCGGCCGGATGCCGGCGGGGAGATACAGATCCAGCCTGCGCCGCGCTAGGCAGGCACGGCGCCCTTCACTTTTCCTGGCGGTATCCGTCTTCTCGGCATCCATCAAGACCGGATACTCCGCATGAGCCGCCATCTCGCATCCTGGGCCGTAGCCACCTTCCTCGCCGGAGCTGCCGTCACCGCCGCGGCGGTCGATCTCGAGCAGCGCGCCACGTTCAGCATCCCGGCGCAGTCGCTGTCCTCAGCGTTGCTGCTCTTCGCCGAGCAGTCGAAGATCCAGGTGCTCACCGCGAGCGGCGACATCGGCAGGATCGAAAGCAGGGGCGCGCAGGGCCAGCTGAGCCTGCACGATGCGCTGACCTCCCTGCTCGAAGGCACGGGGCTGGTGTATCAGGAGGTGGGTGAGCGCACCATCACGATAGGGCATCGCGGCAGCGTGCCGGCCGGCGCGCAAAAGCCGGCCGCGGATTCCGGTGCTTCTGCAGCAGGCCTGCGGGTGGCGCAGACGGATACAGCGTCATCGGCAGATGCGGCGAAGGAGCCTGCAGCGACCCCTGCTCCGGAAAGCCCGGCCGGCCAGGGCGACGCCCTCGAAGTCGTGGTCACCGGCGCAAAGCGGAAGTTCGCGCCGCAGGAGTCGAGCGCAGCCACCAAGATCCCCATGGAGATCATCGAGATCCCGCAGTCGATCTCGGTGCTGTCCTCGGAGCTGATGAGCATCGTCGGCGCGAACACGATCAACAAGGCCATGGAATGGGCGCCCAGCGTGACGAGCACGGCTCAGGAAACGAGCCTCTACAACCAGGCCTGGGTGCGCGGGTTCTCGCTGTCCGACTACAACAGTTACAAGCTGAACGGCATGGCCTTCACGGGCCTCGTCGTTCCGCTGGACCTCGCCGCGCTGGACTCCATCGAGATCGTGCGCGGCCCTTCGGCCATCATCTACGGCGACAGCGACTATGGCGGCACGGTCAACGTGCGCCTGAAGAAGCCGCAGGCCACGCGGAGCTTTTCCGGCAGCCTGGGTGGCGATGTCCACGGCAGTTCCCGCGTCATGGCTGATGCCACCGGGGCGTTGACCGCGGATGGGCGGCTGCGCGGACGATTGAGCCTGAGCTACGGCGATGCCCGCTCGCCGCAGGATTTCGCGTATGCCCGTAGCACTACCGTGGCGCCGAGCCTGTCGTGGGACATCACCGATCGGGACACGCTGGACGTGAACCTCATCTGGCAGCGTCGCCCGCTGCGGTACGCGTTCGGTTTCGGGCTCACGGAGAGCAACGAGTTGCCCGAGGTCTCGAGGAGCGCCTTCGTCAGCTCCACGGCTGCCGTGGGTGAGACTCGCGCCAAGCTGGGTCTGGTGAGCTTCAAACATCGCTTCGGCGAAAGCTGGACGCTGACGGCTAGCGGACTTGCCGTGGATACCCCCCGCGAGGAGAACAACTTCATCGGCTTCGATCCGGTCGCACAGAACGGGGAGGTCCGCCTCTATCAGAACAACGTAAGGAGTCGCATCCGCGAATTCGCGGGGGAGCTCACGCTGATGGGCGACTTCAACGCCTTCGGGCGCAGCCACACGCTGGCCCTGAGCGCTGCCACGCGGCGCACCGTCGAGAACTATTTCAGCCACGATCCGGGCTATGCGGATGGGGTGTTCAACCTCAACGATTCCAATCCGCAGGACATCATCCCCGTTCCTGCTCCGGCGTTCTCTGCGGCCCTGCACGGAGTGCAGGAATCGAAGGCGCTGTCCGGGATGCTGCTCCTGCATCCGTTCTCGCGGACCACCGTGCTGTTGGGATTGCGCAGGTCCCAGTTCGACGTCGAGCAGGGCAGCTTCTTCGACCGCAGCGCCGTCAACGAATACGAGAACCACGCGACCAACAAACGCCTCGGCGTCGTATTCGAAGTCGCGCAGGACGTGAACGCCTACGCCAGCTATTCCGACGGCACCAAGCCGAACTTCTACACCCGCACGCGGTCTTCCAGATCGACCGCAAGCACATCGCGGTCCATGACCCCTCGACACCGCCCGATGCGCCGTTCTCCATCACCATCGACGGGCAGAAGCACAAGGGCGTGGAGCTCGAGGCCATCGGCGAGCCCATCCCGGGCTTCAACATCATGGCCTCGTACACCCACCTCGACGTCGAGATCGACATGTGCGCCCGGGTCGCCGGTGCCTGCACCGATCCTTTCGGCTGGAACGGCCACCAGCAGCCGAACTCGCCGAAGAACCTGGCCAAGCTCTATGCGAGCTACCAGATCCTCGGCGGCCCTCTGCGGGGCCTCAGTCTGGGGGGCGGAGTCATCCGTTCCGGCGAGCGGGAAGTGGAGGCGTCCGGGCTCTTCCAGCTTCCTGCCTACAGGCGGGTGGATGCCCGCGTCGGCTACGACGCGCTCGAGCACGTCTCCTTCTCCCTCAATGCCATCAACCTGACCGACGAAGACATCTACACCTCGAACTTCTCCTATCCCTACGGCGGCATCGACTATCAGGACCGCCGCACGGTGATGTTCGACGTCAGCTTCAAATACTGACCCCGGCCGCAGCCGGAGTGATTCCCCGCATTGCCGCAATCGCTCTCGGGATGGCTGCGGCCAGCGCCGCCGCAGTGGATCGGGATCGAATCCCGGCGACCGCCAGCTCGCTCGGCCGTGCCGCCATCCCGATGGCATCGTCCGTGCGGAGCCTGCAGGCCCGAAGCTTCGGTGCCCTCGATGGCCTCATCGGCGATGCCCGGGTGGTAGGGCTCGGCGAAGGTGAGCATGCCGTGCACGAGCTGCTGCTGCTCAGGAATCGCCTGTTCGAGCACCTGGTGGAGCGTCTCGGGTTCACCGCCATCGCCGTCGAGTCCGGGTTCACCGAAGGCACCGCAGTGGACGATTTCGTGCTGGGCGGGGATGTGCCGCTGACGCCCGGGCTGGCCGGCGCGGTATTCACGTTTTGGCCGTACGCGATGCAGGAGAACAGGGAGCTGATCGAATGGATGCGTGCCTTCAATGCCCGCCCGACGACACGACGGAAGATCCGCTTCTACGGCCTGGACATGATGGGCAGGGGCGACCACCCGGAAGGCTTGCCCGGACTGGCTTGCGCGCGCCAGCCGTTCGACGCCGCATTGCAGTATCTGGAGACCTTCGCGCCGGAAGAGGTCGCGTCGTTCCGCGATCGGCTCGAGCCGGCACTGGCCAGGATCCACTCATCGAACTACGGTGCGCTTTCGGCTGCGCAGCGGGAGCAGCTGACGACGGCCATCGCCGATCTGGTGGCGCTGTTCGAGCGGCGGCACGTGGAATGGGTGCGGAGGTCGGGCGCGTTGGCGTATCACCGCGCTCACCGCAACGCGATGAATGCCCGCGGCATCGATGCGGATCTGCGCGCAGGAGGTTTTTGGGGGCCCGTGCCATCGGTGGGCAGTGTGGCGAGCATCGACATCGCCCAGCGCGATGCGCAGCTGGCTTCGAGCGTCCGCTGGGTGCTGGAGCGCGAGGGGTCGCACGGGCGGGTGCTCGTCTTCGCCCACGACACCCATCTCACGAAATCTCCTTATTACAGGAGCGAGAACGGGGATGAGCCGTTCGGACCGGACCCCTTCATCAGTCCCATGCAGCCCGTGATGGGCATGCATCTGCGGGAGAGCCTGGGCGGAGAGTTCATATCGATCGGCACCTTCTTCGGAACGGACGTCACTCGCATCGAGC
Source organism: Steroidobacteraceae bacterium (assembly GCA_044225565.1). Taxonomy (GTDB): domain Bacteria; phylum Pseudomonadota; class Gammaproteobacteria; order Steroidobacterales; family Steroidobacteraceae; genus CAVXAE01. Next base: position 5,402 of record JBGAIL010000114.1, read on the forward strand.
CCGGAGCGTTTCCCACCGCGCATCCGCAAGGGCTGGATGGGCCTGAAGGGCTTTTCGCTCGCGCCGCCGGCCATGGCGTCTTTGCGATCGACTGGCGTGCCCTGCAGGGGCTGCCGGAGATTCGTGCCGGGCTGGATCGTCCCTGGCGCGTGCAATTCTCTCCGGGCATGAAGCCCGCCAACCCGCGGGCGAGGCTCGCCATCAATCCGCTGCGATCGTTCGATGGGGTGATCTTCGTTCGCACGGTCGGCAAAGCGCACCCGAGCGTGCCGGGGACTACGTATCTTTGCGGAGGGGCTTGAGCGATCCCCTCATGCCCGGCCGCGCCGTCTCAATTTTAATGGAGAAAATTCGCATGTAGCACCGTACGCCGGCCAGGAGAGGAGATCCCCGTGAAACAGAAGCTGATGCTGATAGGTCTCGTCACACTGCTGTTGACGGCGTGCGGTGGACCGAGTGAGAGCGGGCGTTCTTCGCAGGTGTCCGACACCGGAGGCTCGGCGCGCGGAGATTTCGGCCCGCCGCAGGGCGAGCCGATCAAGGCGGTGCTGACCAGTCCCCCGCAGGTGCCTCCGCCCGTCGATCGCAAGACCCCCGCCAAAGTCATCGTCGAGCTCGAGGTGCGCGAGGTCGAGAAGCCCATCGCGGACGGCGTGCTGTACACCTTCTGGACGTTCGGCGGCACCGTGCCGGGCAGCTTCATCCGCGTCCGGCAGGGCGATACGGTCGAGTTTCACCTGCGCAATCATCCCAGCTCGAAGATGCCCCACAACATCGACCTGCACGGGGTGACGGGACCCGGTGGCGGCGCCGCATCCAGCTTCACCGCGCCCGGCCACGAATCGGTGTTCACGTTCAAGGCGCTCAACGAAGGCCTGTACGTCTACCACTGCGCGACGGCGCCCGTGGGCATGCACGTCGCCAATGGCATGTACGGGCTCATCCTGATCGAGCCGCCGGAAGGGTTGCCCGCGGTCGATCGCGAGTTCTACGTGATGCAGGGCGATTTCTACACGGTCGGCAAATACCGCGAGAAGGGCCACCAGGAATTCGACATGCAGAAGGCCATCGAGGAGAACGCCACCTACGTGCTCTTCAACGGCGCGGAAGGCTCGCTCACGGGCGATCACGCGCTGACGGCGAAGGTCGGCGAGAAGATCCGGCTCTACGTCGGCAATGGAGGGCCGAACCTGGTGAGCTCGTTCCACCTGATCGGCGAGATCTTCGACAAGGTCCGCTACGAGGGCGGCACCCACGCGCAGGAGAACGTGCAGACGACGCTCATTCCGGCCGGCGGCGCGATGATCGCGGACTTTCACACCGAGGTGCCCGGCACGTACGTCCTCGTCGATCATTCGATCTTCCGGGCGTTCAACAAGGGCGCCCTGGGCCTGATGAAAGTCGAAGGCCCGGAGAATCACCTGGTCTATTCGGGCAAGGAGGTCGACAACGTCTATCTGGGCGATGCCGCGGTGAGCGCGAAACCCGTGGCGGTCGCGGCGCAAGCGGCAGCGCAGGGCACCTTGACGCTGGAGCAGCAGGTGGCCGCGGGCGGCGCGCTGTTCAACGGCACCTGCTCGGTCTGCCACCAGAGCAATGGCGCAGGGCTGCCGGAGGTCTTCCCGCCGCTCGCGAAGTCCGATTTCCTGCTGGCCGACAGGAAGCGGGCGATCGGCGTCGTCATCAACGGCCTGACGGGACCTGTGACGGTCAACGGCAGGAGCTTCAACTCGGTGATGCCGCCGATGAGCCAGTTGAACGACGACGAGGTGGCGAACATCCTCACCTACGTGCTCAACAGCTGGGGCAATTCGGGCGGCCGCGTGAGCATCCAGGAGGTTGCTCAAGTGCGTGCGACGACGCCGCGGCCCAAGGGCGCGGCCGAGTAGCGTCTCGAGCGAGGCGGAGATGATCGGGCGTTCGGTTGCTACGGTGTGGCTCGGCGTACTGGCGTTTCTCATGGGATACGCAGAAGTGCCTCCGGCGCACGCCGCAGCCGATCCGGTGCGGATGGATACCGCGCTGGTGCCCGGAGGACGTTTCCAGTCCATATTGCCGGCCCCGAAAGGGCAGACGATCACCGCGGTGGCGAAATTCCACATGGATCGGCGACCCGTCACGCAAGGTGAGTTCCTCGCCTTCGTGCGTGCACACCCGCAGTGGCAACGCGGGAGAAGCCCGGCGCTCTTCACGGACTCGCACTACCTGAGCAGCTGGCAGGACGCACTCGCGCTCGGGCCGCAGGTCTCGGCCGATCAGCCGGTGACGGGAGTGAGCTGGTTTGCCGCTCGCGCCTACTGCGAGGCTCGGGGCGCGCGCCTGCCGACTTGGCTCGAATGGGAGTACGTCGCGGCCGCGGATGAAGCGCACGCCGATGCGCGGGCGACCGCCGCGTGGCAACAGCAGATCCTCAACTGGTACAGCCGCCCCTCAAACCAGCCACTGCCGCCCGTCGGCAGGGGTGCTCCCAACCTGTACGGGATCTACGACCTGCACGGCCTGGTGTGGGAGTGGGTGGAGGATGCCGGCTCACTCATGATGGGGACGGACAACCGCGAGGCGGGCAACGCCGACGTCCTCAAGTTTTGCGGCACGGGGGCGCTGGCTCTCGAGAACCGCGAGGCGTATGCCATTGCGATGCGCGTCGCCATGCTGTCGTCGCTGCAGGCCCGCGATACCACCACCAATCTGGGATTCCGATGCGCCGCCACACCGTGATTCGCCGGCTCCTGCCATTCGCCGTCGTGCTGCTGTCTTCGTCCGTTTTCGCAGCCGGCGGCGCATCGCCTGCAACTGCACCCGCACATGCAGCAGCATCGGCACCCGCACCGGCGACCCTATCGAACCGCGCTTCTGCGTGGCCGTCGGACTCCCTCCATCTCCTCCCCGTGGCATTGGAGGCTTCCACCGGCGAGCGTTTCACGCTCGCCGACACGGCAGGGCGCGTTCGCGTCGTGAGCATGTTCTATGCGAGCTGTCCCATGGTGTGTCCCATGACCATCGAGACCATCCGGCAGATCGAAAGGGCGATTCCGCCGCCCGCCCGCGCAAAGTTCGGCGTCATCCTCGCCACCGTGGATCCGGAGCGTGACACGCCGAAGGCGCTCCATGCTTTGGCCGTGCAGCGTCATGTCGACGACCGGAAATGGAGGCTCGCACGCGCCACGCCTTCCGATACGCGAGCGCTCGCCGCGGCGCTGGGCATACAGTACCGGGCGCTCGACAACGGGGATTTCAATCATTCGACGGTGCTCGTGCTCCTCGATGCCGAAGGGCGGCCCATCGCGCGTAGCACCCGGATCGGCACGGCGGACCCTCAGTTCATCGAGACGGTCCGCAAGGCGCTGACGTCCTCGCCGAGCTCGAGTCAGACCACCTCGACGAATCCCCCATAGGCTTTCAGCACCTCGTCATTCGTCAGCAGGATCATCGGCTCGTGGCTCGCTTGCGCCAGCAGCATGCGATCGAAAGGATCCTTGTGAATCGGTGGAAGCCTGGCGGCGGCTGCGGCGTGCGCGCCCGTGATGGCCAGCAATTGATATCCCGCCGGGGCCAATGCCTCGAGAATCTGGTCGGAGTCGGCCGTAAGCTTCCCGAGCGCCGCCTTGATGCCGATCTCCCAGATGGACGCTGCGCTCACGAATGCTTCCGCCGCATCGATGCGCTCGCGCGCTTTGCGAGACAGCTTTGACGGTGCGCCCAACGACCACAGCACCAGGTGCGTGTCGACCAGAACGCGCACTCAGTGTCCCTCGAACTGCGACAGGACCTCCGCGTCCGCTTCATTGAAGTCGTCAGGCACCTTGATCTTGCCCTTGAGCAGCCCGTGCCTCTTGGGTTGCGCCGGGGCGCTGATGGGAGACAGCTTGGCGAGGGGCTTGCCGGCCTTGGCAATGATGATGACCGCCCCTGCGGCGACCTGGTCGAGCAGCCGCGAGAGGTGAGTCTTGGCTTCATGGATATTGATGATCGTGCTCACGCGACCTCCAGTAGACTAGACTTAGTTTAACTAGATAAGTGTCTGGAGGCAATCGGTGAGGCCTGCCTGGCGGCCCGTGGCGCGGAAACCCCTTTCTCGTGCATCGTACAGGGGCTGAAGTCCCTGAAGCCTCGTGCCAGGAGCCCCGCGCCGGTGACCGACCAACGCAGCAAGATGGCGGCATGGATCGGCAGCCACGTGCTGCCCCATGAGGGCGACGTGCGCGCCTGGCTGCGCAAGACGATCAGAAGTCACAGTGATATCAACGACTTGGTGCAGGAAGCTTACTGCCGTATCGCCTCGGTGGAGGACCTCGGCCGCATCGCCGAGCCTCGCGCCTACTTCTTCAGGGTGGTGCGCAACCTGGCGCTCGAGCAGTTCCGGCGCGCCCGGGTGGTGCGCATCGAGTCCGTCGCGGAGATCGAGGCCTTGAACATCGTGGACGAAGCCCCTTCTCCGGAGCGCATCGCCGCGGGCCACGAAGAGCTCGAGCGCGTGCGGCAGCTCATCGAAGGCCTGCCGGAGCGATGCCGCCGGGTGGTGGAGATGAGGAAGATCAAAGGGCTCCCGCAGCGGGAGATCGCGCAACGGCTGGGCATCACGGAGAACACGGTGGAGCACGAGGCCCGCAAGGGACTCATGCTGATCCTGGAGGCGCTTGCCCGGCGGGAGGCGCCTTCGGCAGTCCCGGCCGCACAGGGAATGAAGGACGATGAGCGAAAAAGCGAACGCTGAAGACATCGACGCTCAGGCGGTCGAGTGGGTCATCCGTCGCGACCGGGCGGAGCTCGGTGAGCAGGACCAGGCCACACTCGATGCCTGGCTCGCGAGCGATTCGCGATGCCGTGGAGCGTACGCGCGAGCGGACGCAGCGTGGGGATTCCTCGGCCGCGCCCGTGCGTTGCCCGAGCCGGCGGTGTCGGTCGCTCCTGCGGAGCAGCAGCCTTCTCCCCGCGGCAGGGCCATCTGGCGTCGTAGTCTCGTGGCGACGATGGCGGTAGCGGCAGGCGTCGCCGCCTTCTCGCTGTTCAACCTGACGCGTCCCGATTATGAGACGGCGGTCGGCGAAGTGCGCAGCGTGCCGCTGGTGGACGGGTCGGTGGTCGCCATCAACACCGCGAGCCGCATGAAGGTGTCGATGGAGCAGGACCTGCGCAAGGTGGAGCTGGATCGCGGCGAGGCCTGGTTCCAGGTGTCTCCGGATGCGACGCGTCCGTTCGTCGTAGAGGCGGGCAGCGTGCGGGTGCAGGCGCTCGGCACGGCGTTCTCGGTCCGCCTGCGTGAAGGCGGGGCGGACGTGCTGGTCACCGAAGGCGTGGTCAAGGCGTGGGTCGCCGGCGACGAGGCGCGCTCGCTGCGCCTCGGGATGGGGGCGAAAGCCTTCGTCGGCCGCACGGGACGGAAGGCCGAAGTGGTGCAGGCTCCGGCCGCGGTGGAGCGTGATCTGGCCTGGCGCAACGGCCGGATCGATCTCAAGGGCGAGACGCTCGAGCAGGCGGCCGCCGAATTCAATCGATACAACTCGCAGAAGCTCGTCATCCCGGAGGAGAGCCTGGCCCGCGAGCCGGTCGTCGGCCGCTTCGGGCTGCACGAGCCGGAATCCTTCGCGCAGGCCGCGGCTTCGATGTTCGGTGCGCGCATCGTGCGCAACGGCGACGAGTTGCAGCTGGTCCGGGATGCGGCGCGCTAGCGCCCTTCGAAAAGTTTTCCCGCCCGCCCGCGGAAGCGGCCTCCCCGTGCATCGTGTCATGCAACGGGGAGGTTTCAATCGATGATCACACGTACGAGTCGCTCCACATTCGCCTTGTCCACCCTGGTCGCAGCGTGCGTCGCTTCGGTGCTGCACGCGGTGCCGGTACGCGCGGAATCCCAAACGATGGAGGCGCGCGAAGTCCAGTTCAGCGTGCCGCGGCAGAGCGCCGCCAGCGGAATCCTGGAGTTCGCGCGTCAGGCGGACATCCAGATCCTGGTGTCCGAGAGGATCCTGGAGGACAAGCAGACGGCGGAAGTGCAGGGCAGCTACTCCGTCTCGGGCGGGCTCGAGGCGCTGCTGTCCGGAACGGGGCTGATCGTCCAGTCCACCGATGGCAAGACGGTGACGCTGCAGCTGGCGCGTTTGAGAACGGCGATGCTGGACGTCGGGCCGGGGCAGAGCGCCACCGAGACTGCGGAAGACACCGGGGAGCTGGCCACCGTCAACGTGTTCGGCACGCTCAAAGACGAGGTGAGCGCGGGCTCCAAGAACGGGCTCACGCTGCGCGAAGTGCCCAAGTCCGTCACCGTCGTCACGCGCGAGCGCATCGAGGCGCAGAACCTCAGCTCTCTGGTCGACGTGCTGGGCCAGACCACCGGCGTCACGCTGGCCAGCTACACATCGGTCGATACTTTCTTCTTCTCCCGCGGCTTTCGCGTGCAGACGATGCAGATCGACGCCGGCGCGCCCGCCTTCACCGGGGACTTCGGTTCGTACCTGCCGGTGGACATGGCCGTTTACGACCACGTCGAGATGTTGCGCGGCGTGGATGGCATGTACAGCGGCGCTGGAGAGCCCGGCGGCGTCGTCAACCTGGTGCGCAAGCGCGCCAAGGCAACGCCGGCCATCGAGTTGAATCTCTCAGGCGGCAGCTGGAACAGCTTCCGCGGTGAGCTCGACGCCACGGGCGCGCTCACGGACGACGGCCGGCTTCGCGGCCGCTTCGTCGCCGCCCGCGGCGAGAACGACTACTTCTACGATCGCGCGTCTTCGGAGAAGACCATTCTGTTCGGTACGGGAGAGTACGACCTCACGCCCACCACGCTGCTCATCGCCGGCGCAAGCTACGAGCGCCGCAAGGAGGATGGCTACTTCACGTGGGGCTTCCCGCGCTACTCCGATGGCCGTTCGCTGGATCTGCCGACCAGCGCCGCGTTCAACCCGAAGTGGGCGCACTGGTACTTCACCAACAAGGAAGCGTTCGCGAAGATCGAGCAGCAGTACGGCGACCATGGGATCGTCAGGCTGAACGTGACGCACACCGAGCAGACCAGCGAGAACCGCCAGTTCGTCAACTATGGCGCAATCGACCCCGTCACCCTGACGGGGAACATCGGCTACGGCTGGGGCAATGATTTCGACTCCACGCAGGACCTCGTCGATCTGTCGACGAGCGGCCGCTTCCCGCTCTTCGGCCTGGAGCACCGCTACACCGTCGGTGCCGACTACGCCAGGATCGACGCGGGCGACACGAAGTCTTACCGCCTGCCGGGGTACGACTACCCGGGGCCGGCCATCGATGTCTTCAACTTCGATCCGTCGCTCTACCCGGAGCCGGTGGCGGAGCAGAACGGCTACTATCCCGACAATGGCCAGACGCAGAGGGGCGTCTACGCCACGCTCGGCATCCAGCTGGCGAAGCCGTTGCGGCTGACGCTCGGCGGGCGCTACGGCAAATACAAGTACCTCACGGTTTTCCAGGGGTCGGGGCCCGACGGCTCTCCGATCGGCGCGCCCAGCGTCACGCGCTACGACGACAGCAAGTTCATTCCCAGCGCGGCCCTGAGCTACGACTTCTCCGAGGACTGGTCCGCCTACGCGAGCTACGCTGAAACCTTCAAGGTGCAGGCCAGCAGCCTGGCGGGGCCGCTGCCGGGCTCACCCCTGCCTCCCGTGACGGGCGAGGGCGTGGAGCTCGGCGTCAAAGGGGAGATTGGCGGCTTGCTCAACGCTTCCGCCGCGCTCTATCGAGTGAGCCGCAACGGCCAGGCCGTGAACGATCCGGCGTATCCTCCGTTGCCCGGCGGAAACGGCTCCAGCTGCTGCTATCTGAGCCGGGGCGACGTCATCAGCAAGGGCCTCGACACCGAGATCAGCGGCACGGTGCTGCCGGGCTGGCAGATGTTCGCCGGGTACACCTTCAACGAGAGCGAGTACAAGGGCCCCGAGGACGGATTCTGGGGCGCGGGCGGCTACTTCCTCGACATGACGCCGAAGCACATGTTGAAGCTGTGGACCACCTGGCAGCTGCCGGGCGAGTACTCGCGGTGGACGTTCAATGCCGGCGTCGTGGCTCAGACCGAGAGCTACGTCAGCGGCTCCGCCCTGGCCGAGATCGGCGGCACCGACTACGTGGCGTACAAGTTCGCGCAGAGCGGGTATTCCATCTGGAATGCCGCCGTGCAGTACCGGCTGGGAGAGGCGTGGACCATCGGTGTGTACGGAGACAACCTCTTCAACAAGAAGTACTACCAGGTGCTGGGCGACACGGGGCGCGAGAACGTCTACGGCACGCCCCGCAACGTCACACTGAACATCCGCGCTCGCTGGTAGCTCTTGCAGGACAGGGGTTGCCGGCGACGGCGGCAGCCCTGGTCTTCGAACGCCGCGGCAGGAATGACTTCCTGCCGCGGCGTCGTTTCATGGGTGCCCGGTGCGGCTACGGACGGTGATGTCGTTCCCTTCGCGTGAAACCTCCAGCGTCGGGTCGGCGCGCAGGAACGCGACGAAGGCTTCCGGCTCGTTCGCGTTGAAAGTCCCGGTGAGCTGCCGCTGAGCCGCGGGCTGCTCCACGTGCAGCATCACCCGGTTGTAGCGATTGAATTCCGTCGCGATGAGATCCAGGCGGCTCCGGTTGAAGACGAGCCTTCGCTGCCGCCACGCGACCGAAGATTCGACGTCCGCGTGATGCTGCTCGAGGATGGTGCCGTTGCCGAGCACGCGTGCCCTGCCCGGCATCGAGCAGCGGCGCGCCGCACCGACGATACCTCGACGCAGCCCAGGGACCGAGACCACCGTCCTCCGCCTGTCCGTAGACGCGAACGGTGCCTACGGCCTGGATCATCGGCGCATCCCCCGCGCCACCTGAACGGCCGCGTCGCCTGCGTGTGCGACCAGAGCATTGCCTTCCAGCAGCCTGATCCTCCTTCTCCCGAACAGGCGTGATCCGCAGGTGAGCGCAGCAGGCCGCTGAGATGGGCGAGGGAGCCGCCGAGCTGGAGCGAGCGCGTCCTTCCTCGCGGTGATATCGCCAGGTCGCCGCGCCTTGCAGAAGATACGCGGACGCCGCCACGGTCGCCGATGGCGGCCACTGCAGCGAAGTCCAGCCAGAAAGCGCTTCCCACGGTCCACTGCCGAGCAGTGTTCTCGTCAGCCGCGGCCGGGGCATCGGACATCGAGACCACGGTGCTGCCCTGTTCCTGCAGCCAGGACTGCACGTCGAGCTCGCGTGAGGGGTCGATCTTGCGAAGCCCCGATGCCGTGGCCGCGGTCAGCAGGAACGCTTCGATGTGTTTGGGGGATTGCTTCAGCCAGCCGCTGAATTCCTTGCGACAGCGCGCGCTGGCATCCTCCTCGAGGCGCAGCACCCAGTCCGCGGCCGTCGTGGCGATGATGAGCTCGAGATCTCGATGGGGGGGGGCTTGCTCGTCCATGCAGGATCCTCAGGGCTCGTGGCGTGCCGACTTCAGCAGGGCGATGGCGCGGGTCAGGTACTTGCGGGTGGTCTGCGGAGTGAGGCCGGTCCTGCGGGCGATCTCGCAGAGCGACAGGCCGTCCCTCGCCCAGAGCACCGTGACGGCACGCTGCGTGGGGGGCATCCGGGCGAGAAGCCCCTCGAGGTGCTGGCGCAGCTGCAGGCCTTCGCCCATGGCATCCTTCCAGACGTCGCCCGTCATCTGTTCGAGCTGCACTTCGGCGAGCTCGGAATCGAAGACCACCGGCGCACGCCGTTCGCGGAGCCGGTATTCGGCGAGCAGGTTGGTCGCGATGCGGTAGAGATAGGCGCGCGGCTGACGCACCTGCTCGCGGTGGGGCAGGGCCAGGAAGCGCAGGTAGATGTCCTGCGCCAGGTCCTGGGCCTGGTGCGCCCCCCGCAGGGCGCGGCTCAGGAACCGGAACAGCTGGGGATAGTGGGCTTCGAGCGTGGCCTCGCCCGCAGGACTCCCCGTGATTCCGCTCTGTTTTCCGGCTTCGGACATGGTTCGGACTCGCCACCCACTCCCTTGAGAGGGGCCGGCGCGATTTTCGGGAACACGGAATGGCTGGAGCAGGCTGGCCCGGCGGCACCGTGCAACCCGCATTCCCGTTTCCGGCCCTCGGGACTCTATGGCCTGCAGGAAAAACTCTCCACACTGGAATGCACCATGCGCTTGCACCGAATCACTGTCGCCCTGGCCGTCGCGGGATGGTCCGTCCTCTGCGGGGCGGCCGAGATGCCGCTGGCCGAGCGGAAGCTCACGCTCCACATCGCCTCCCAGCCGGTGGGTGAGGCGCTCAACGAGCTGGCGAGGCAGTCCGGCCTGCAAGTGGCCGTGTACTCCGCGATAGGCGACGGCATCACCTCGCCCGACGTATCGGGAGACCTTTCCGCCAGGGATGCGCTGGCGAGATTGCTGGAGGGGACGGGCCTGGAGTTCGAGTTCGCCCGGGACAACGTGGTCATCGTGCGTCGCCGTGGCGATGCCGCGGCGACTGCTCCCGGCGCAGCGTGGCATCTGGCGCAGGCCACCCCGGACGGGGAGTCGCAGAG
>JBGAIL010000115.1:0-15197 GCA_044225565.1 Steroidobacteraceae bacterium
AATCAGAAAATGGAATTTATTGCGGGCCGATGGCCGCTCCCCATTCACTAGTAGGCCAACTCTCCCACGGAACGCACGATGATCAAGACAGGCGCACAGCACGGCGAATCGCTCCGCGACGGGAGGCAGATCTACATCAACGGCGCATCCGTGGAAGACGTGACCCGTCACGCCGCGTTCGGGCGATCGGTCGCCTCGGTCTGCCGGCTGTTCGATTTCCAGAGCGATCCGCTCAACCGTCCGCTGATGACCTTCGAGACCCCGGATTCCCGCACGCTCGCCCACGTCATGTGGAAACCGCCCCGCAGCCGCGAAGACCTGGAACGGCGGCGCGAGGCGCTGGTCGCCTGGGCGCAGCTGCACGCGGGATTCCTGGGCCGCTCGCCGGATCACGTGGCTTCATGCATCACCGGCATGTACATGGGCCTGGGTGTCTTCGAGCAGTACGATCGCCAGCGAGCTGGCGCGCTTGCGGATTACTACCGCTACGCACGCGACAACGACATCTATCTCACCTACGTCATCATCAATCCGCAGGCCGATCGCTCGAAGAGCGCGGCGGAGCAGGCAGACCCCTTCCTCACTGCCGGCATCGTGGACCGCGACGCGCGGGGAGTGACCATCCGCGGGGGAAAGATGCTCGGCACGGGAGCGCCGATGGCGAATGAAGTGCTGGTCACCTGCATACAGCCGCTGCAGCCCGGCGACGAGAAGTACGCCGTCTCCTTTGCCATCCCTCTCAACTCGCGGGGCGTGAAGATCCTCTCGCGAAAGTCCTACGAGCAGAGCGCGCCCAGCGTGTTCGATTGCCCTTTCTCGAGCCGTTTCGACGAGAACGACTCGCTGATCTACTTCGAAGACGTGCACGTGCCCTGGGAGCGGATCTTCGTGGCCGGCGACATCGCCATGTGTCAGAAGCAGTTCCACGCGACTCCGGCCCACGTGCTGCAGAACTATCAGGCACAGATCAGGCTGATGGTGAAGCTGCGCTTCTTCCTGGGCGTCGCGCATCGCATCGCCTCCGTCAACGGCACCCTCCAGTTCCCGCAGGTGCGCGAGACGCTGGGTCAGCTGGCCGCGGAGGCGGCCATGGTCGAAGGGCTGGTGCTGGGCATGGAGGCGCGCGGCAGCATGCTCGGCGAGTACTTCGTGCCCGACCGGCACCTTCTCTATTCCGCTCAGGTGCTCACTCAGCAGCTCTATCCGCGCTTCGTGGACGCGCTGCGCGACCTCGCCGGCGGCGGCATGATCATGCTGCCTTCCTCGATCGACGATTTCGCGGACCCGCAGCTGCGCCGGCTCATCCAGCGCACGCAGCAGAGTCCGGCGGCGAACGCGGAAGACCGGGTGAAGTTCTACAAGCTGGCCTGGGACGTGGTCGGCTCCGAATTCGGCTCACGGCACACGCAATACGAGATGTTCTATGCCGGCGCGACGTTCGTCACGCGCGGTCACTCGTTCCGCTGCTACGACTGGGCTGCATCCAACGCGCTGCTCGACGGATTCCTGGGCAGCTATTCCCTCGAGCAGGAGCTCGGTTCCCGCGCCGGAGGCGATCATGGCCATCGATAAGCCGCACCTCGAATTCATGCCGGTCGATCTCGCGCGAGGCTGGGAGGTTCCGAAAGGCTATCCCCGCGGTATCCAGCAGAAGATCCTCGCAGGCGCGCTGGACGAGGGAGCGCACAAGGGAACGCGTACCCGTTTGCTGAGATTCGAGCCCGGCGCATACACAACCGAGCCCTTCGTCCACGAGTACTGGGAGGAAGTGTTCCTGGTCAGCGGAGATCTCTCCGTCGGCTCGGACGAGCACGGCAACGGCGGAGAGCGCTTCGCTTCGCACACGTATGCCTGCCGCCCGCCGGGCGCGTTTCACGGGCCGTTCAAATCCACGGAAGGCTGCCTCCTGCTCGAGCTTCATTATTACGAAGAGTCCGAGCCATGCCCCGCCTCACGCTGATCGAGCATTCCAGGGCAGCCGCCGTGCGGCACGAGGTCATCATCGATTCGCTCGTCATTGCGGGCTGGACCGGCCGCGACGCTGCCGCGGTGCAGGCGCACATCCAGGAGCTCGAGCAGATCGGGGTGGCACCGCCCCCACGAACGCCGATGTTCTATCGCGTCGCTGCCGGAAACCTCACCACGGCGCCCGTGATCGAGGTAGCCGGCCGGACGAGCTCCGGTGAGGCGGAAGTCGTGCTGGTCTCGGCGGGCGCGGGCCTGTGGGTCGGGCTGGGGTCGGATCACACGGACCGCAGCCTCGAAAAGCAGTGCGTGACGCTCTCGAAGCAGATCTGCGCCAAACCGCTCGCGATGAGCGTATGGCCTTTCGCGGAGGTCGCCGATCACTGGGACGAGCTCGAGCTGAGCTCCTCGGTGAGCGTCGAAGGTCAGGATGCCCTCTATCAGCGGGGCTCGGTAGCCGCGCTGCGCGCGCCCCTCGACCTCGCCGAAGCGTACTGTGGCAATCGCGAGCTGGCGGCAGGCACGGCCATGTATTGCGGAACGCTGCCGGCTGAGGGGGGCGTGCGCTTCGCGGATCGCATGGTTCTGGAGCTGCGCGACCCGGTGCTCGGGCGCACCTTGCGGCACTCTTACATGATCACGCCCCTTCCAGTCGCATAGTCAGCGCAAGCGAGTCGATGCGGAGGCCATGATCGATTGACGCTTGTCTCCGCTAGCCTCAACCCGAGGGCAGGGTATTGCCAGCGTGCTGCGCCATCTAATATGGTCGAGCAAACGGAGAGGGCGTCATGGATTCAGCACGGCACACACAGAGCCAACGCCGCAGTCGAGGCGACATTCGCATCCGACCCATCAGCCAGGTGGTGCTGGATCTGCGGGTGCCGGATCTGGAGACGGGCTTCGGCGACGTGCGTACGCGCACGCTCGACTGGATTTCGCGGCGCGCCGGAGGGGCGCTGCCCGCCGAAGCCTGGAAGGGCGACACCTTCGAGTTGCAGGATGTGGGCGCGCAACGTACGGGGGCCATTGCGCTGGACAAACCCCGGTATTGGGGCGCACGCGCCGACGATGCCGACAAACAGGTGGCGCAGCGGACATGGACGACCGAATTCGGGATCGGAATTCTCGCGTCGAAATTGCTCTACGGCTGCCGGTTGCAATGCGTCACCCAAGGGGACGATGCGCCTTACATGCCGAGCATTCCGTCCGTCGTGCGCAGGGTCGTCAGAGAGTTCGACGCTCGCATCGATGATTTCCGGGTGCAGGAGAAGGCCTGGTTTCTGGATGATCAGGAAGAGACGGACCAGTTCATCAGGTTGCTGCTCTCGAATGCGCGAAAGTACGCCGTCATCGCCATCTCGCAATCGCGCAACTCCGGTGATGAATGGCGCTCCAATGCGGCAGAGAGCGCCAACGACCTCGCCTTCCGGCTCATCGGGGCGGCCCATGTCGTCGTCGTCTCCGAGCGGGCGAGCTATGCGCTCACGGATGCGCTCGGTCGGGAGTTCTCGGTGTTCAACGGCGCCGTGCGCACGTACAAGACGGGATTCAACCCGAACCGGGACGAGCCCGCCCATCATCCCATCGCCCTGCCGGCATCGATCGCATCGTGGCCCGCGGGAGGGTTCCTCGAATTCCTGGTCATGCAGTCGCTGCGCCTGTCGGTCTCCGGCCAGGATGTCGAGGCCGAGCTGCCTTCCTTCTCGAGCCTGCGCAGTGTTGCGATCAAACAGCGGCGCGAGGCAGCGGGGCAGTCCGGGAAGTCCGACGCGGAGCTGCTGGAGCTCGCGATGTCGGAGAACGAGCTCCTGCGCAAGCAACGCGAGGAAGAGCAGCGAACCAGCGATGGCTTGCTCGAAGCCGCCGAGCAGGAGCGGGACACCGCAGTCGAGGAGCGCGATGAAGCCCGCAACGAAGTGCGCAAGCTCCGCGAACGGGTGGAGCACCTGCTCGATGGGTTCCGTGCCAAAGGCCGCAGCGAGGAGGTCGAGATTCCGGGCTCGCTCGACAAGCTCGAGCCCTGGGCGGACCGGTATCTTTCAGGGGCGGTGGTTCTGCTGAACCGTGCGATTCGCGCAGCCAAGAAGTCCGACTTTGAGGACGTAGGGCTGGTCTACCGGACGCTGCTGATCCTGCGCGACTCGTACGTGCCCATGCGGCGCGGCGGAGATGCGGCGCAGAAGAAGGCTTACGAAGCTGCGCTCGCCGAGCAGGGTCTCGAGGAATCGCCTTCGTTCGCGGGGGCGGGGGCCGGGCGGCACGGCGATGAGTACTTCGTCAGTTTCGGCGGCCGCCGACGCGAGCTGGAACGTCACATCAAGGGCAGCAATTCGCGGGAGCAGCGTTTCGGATTCCGGCTTTATTTCTTCTGGGACGAGCAGAGCCAGCAGGCCATCGTGGGATGGCTGCCGGGTCATCTCACGACCGGGGTCAGTTGAGCCGGGTGTAGACGGGCTGCCGGGAAATTTGGGAGCTTCGCCGCTGCCGCAACGGAGCAACGACAATGAGCAACGATCGGGTCTTCGCCATGAAGTTCGCCAGGGTCTATCCGCTGTACGTTCAGAAGGCGCAGCGCAAGAATCGCACGAAAGAGGAAGTGGACCGGATCATCCGCTGGTTGACGGGTTACAGCCAGGCGGAGCTGCAACGGCAGATCGAGCTGGAGAGCGATCTCAGGGCGTTCTTTGACCGGGCGCCGGCCCTTCATCCGAACAGCTCCCTCATCAAGGGCGTGGTGTGCGGTGTTCGCGTGGAAGACGTCGAAGATCCGCTGATGCGCAAGATACGCTACCTGGACAAGCTCATCGACGAGCTGGCGAAGGGAAGGGCGATGGAGAAGATTCTGCGGCAGTAAGGCCTTCACCGTGGCGCCGCGGGGCGCTTCCGGCCTTTCGGACCGGCTGGCTTCGTCCCTCCGAGCAGAGCGAAGAGCCACGCCAGGCCCGCGTCCATCAATGCAACCTTCGGAGCGACGGCATTGAGTCGGAAGCCGGGGAGCGGCAGCGGAGACTCGAGAGACACTACGCCGAAGCGCGCCGCATGCATGGCGGCGAACCGCCTCGGCAAGGCGGATAAGAGGTCCGTCTCGGCGATGACCGCCAGGGCGAACATGAAGTTCGGTACGGTCAGAGCGATCCGCCGCGCCCGGCCTTGCTTTTCCAGTCGCTCATCGACGAAGCCATGCGGATCGCCGCTGTGCGAGACGACCAGGTGCTGCATCTCGCAGAAACGCGCCAGGCTCGGATCGCGCGTGAACGGATGCCCGCGCCGCGCGACGATGACGAAATCCTCTTCGTAGATACAGCGAGCCTCGAAGCGCGTTGGAATGTCGTCGGACGGAATGATCGCGATGTCCATGTCGCGCGCTTCCAGATCGGCAATGGCCGCCTGCCAGACGCGAGCTGGCGAAGGCAGGAGCTGACGCAAGCCGATGTCGATGCGCGGCGCGACCCGCCGCAGCTTGGTGAGAAGCGGGCGTAGCACGACGGCCGAGACGCCGTCCGGCGCTCCGATCACGAAACGGCGTTCGGAGGCGGCGGGATCGAACGGTTCGGCAGTCGAGATGACGCTTCGCGCGCGCGCAAGAATTTCGGCGACCGGCTCGGCCAGCTGTGTTGCCCGCTCGGTCGGAACCACGCCCTTCGGCGTGCGCAGGAATAGTGGGTCGTTGAGCAGCCGCCGCAGGCGGCCGAGGCCGTGACTCACCGCTGAAGCCGAGAGGTTGAGTCTTTCCGCCGCCTGCCCGACGTGCCGCCTTTCCAGCACCACCTCGAACAGGACCAGGAGGTTGAGGTCGACGCGGGATAGATCAATCTTGTTCAGCATGTTCCTGAAATCATATCAATGGATTCATCAGGGTGTGCGGGTAATCTCGCGGGCATGGAGGCGCGCCGCACCGGCTGAGGCCGGCGCCTCCGGCCAGCCGGGCACGCCGCGGCGAAGTTCTCGGTAAACCAGGGGAAGCATCACGATGATCCATCACATGTCTTTCGGCGTCAGCGATCCGAAGCGCGTCGCCCACGTATTGGCGGAGTTGACCGGCG
The DNA here is from genome assembly GCA_044225565.1 of Steroidobacteraceae bacterium. Taxonomy (GTDB): domain Bacteria; phylum Pseudomonadota; class Gammaproteobacteria; order Steroidobacterales; family Steroidobacteraceae; genus CAVXAE01. Next base: position 6,009 of record JBGAIL010000115.1, read on the forward strand.
CGACCCCGGTTCGCGCGCCGAGTCCTCCTTTCCCGCACCGGGCATGGTTCCTGCTCGCGGGGGACGACCGCGGGTCGCTTCTGGAGCTGCTGCCAGCAACGACCGTGCTCGATCCCGACGCATCGCTCGGCCTGCGCCAGCGGCCGGCCACGTTCGAGCCGGTGAATGCCCATGTGCTGATCGGCGCCGCCGTGGGCGGCGACGAGATCGCTGCCATTGCCGGCCGCGAGGGCTGGCGCGTGCAGGAGGTCGAAACCGGCCTGTTCAAGGTCGTCAAGCTCTGGATCGACGGCACGGTGCTGGTCGAGATGCTCGCGAAGGGGGAAGCCGCGCGTTACGTCGAGACGTTCGGGGCGGCCGGCATGGCGACGCTCGATGGCACGTTGCGCGAGCTCGAGGCGAAGATGGCCGATGTCCTCTCGGCTCGGATGACGCCAGACCAACTCAGGGCCGTGCTCGGCGATGCTGCCTAGCGAACGCTCGGCGCGGCCAAAGCAAAATTGAATCTCGATCCAAAGGAACGACCCGGTGCCAACTTCACGACGCTCCATTCTCACGGCAGCAGGCGCTGCCGGCCTTGCATCGCTTGCGACGAGCGTTTCAGCCCACACACACGAGAGTTCTGCCATGAGCCGGACGATTGCCGAGCTCGTGCGGCGCTCCGCCGAAGCGAATGGCGCACTTCTACGCGGCGACCTCGATTCCTACCGCGCGCGGATCACGCTCACCGGCGACTTCACGCTGATGTCGCCGTTCGGCGGGACTCCCACGCGCGGCGCCGATATGACGGACGAGCGTTGGGAAGCGATGGGGCGGTTCTTCAGGAATGGCGCGCTGAAGCAGGAACTGGTCCAGGCGTATGGCTCGCCCGACATGGTCGTCCTCGCGATCATCGAGCACGGCCACGGCGCGGTCGGGGGGCTGCCGGAGCAGGACTGGCCGCTCCGCGTCACCCTGGTCTATCGCCGCGAAGGCGATGAATGGCATCTCGCCCACCGGCATGCCGATCCTCTGGTCAGCGCGATCTCCCTCGAACACGCCGCCGGGCTCGCCCGGCGCAAGCGGGACGGATGAGCGCTCCAACGATCCGCCCGTTGCGCAGCGCGGACGAGCTTGCGCGTCACTTGGGCCATGCAGGTTTGGAGCGAAGGGACCTGCTATGTAGTATGCGTGCTTTTGGACGCCCGGAACTCCATGATTCAGGCCTGCAACCTCTCTCGCAGGAGCGAGCCCTCCATCCGCCGCGCAGTGCATTCCTTTCTTTTCCTTCTCGTCCTCGCTTGCTCGGGATGCGCGACGAAGGGTGATGCCTACGAGGAAGGCGAGCCGGTCGTCATCGAGAAGCAGGAGCAGGAGGTCCTGCAGGAGGAGCAGGTCCAGAAGGAGGAGGAAGCGCCGAAGGAAGTGGAAGGGGAAGTCCCCCTCGACGTTGCCGAGTCGGAGCCGGACGCCGAAATCTCGGAAGTGGTGGTCGCGGCCCCGGTCCGCCAGCGCTATGAAGTGATTCGCGACCTGGTGTCCGAAGCGAGGGTCCTCCTTCGCGACGTCGAGCTCCAGTACTTCTTCACGGGGAAGGGCAGGAGAGAGGCCCTGCGCGGGCGCCCTGTCGCCTTCGCGCTGTGGAGCGAGAACAGGCGCGAATGGTCCGTCGCGCACATCGAGATTCCCCGCCCTCCGGTCCGGTGGAAGCCCGGAGGCAGGCCCATGTCCTTCATCGTCCGCACGCCCGGGATCCAGGCCCGGCACGTGAAGGGCACGGGCGCCGAGCGCCTGATGTTCGCCTTCTCAAAGGACGGAGAGCCGTTGAAGGTCTACGGGAGGAAGTTCCCGGTGTTCGACAACGCGCTGGTGAAGAAGAAAAGATGGAGAGCCGTCGCCGCGACCGCCAAGCCCATCGTCTATCTTCCTTTCACCGAAGACACGCTGGACCCGCTCTTCATCAGCGGCGGAAGGGACTACCTCCTGACCACGGCGCGCAAGGCGATCGATGAGCTGCGCCTCGCGAACGCGCCGAGCATGGCATTCCCGGGCTCGCTGCTCGCCGATGTCGTGCCCGCCGAAGTCCTCACCACCCTTGCGGTCATCGAGCAGACGGACGACACCGACTACGTGGAGAAGAAGGCCGATGCGTTCAACGAAGTGTTGAGCCACTACGGCTTGAAGCGCGAGGAGGCGTTCCGGTACAGCGTCTCGAGCGCATCGGCCCTGGGCCCCATGCAGTTCACGAACCGCAGGGGGAACGGCACCTACGCGCTCGTGGTCAGGCGATGCCCGCTGGCGAGGATCGACCCGAAGTTCGAGCGCGGCGCCACGGACCTGCTGAACGCGATGAAGGCGGCCATCTGCCTCTTCGACATCGAGCTGGCGCAGATGAGCTCGGACATCCGCCTCGCGTATCGCGACAATGCCAGGGTGCTCGGCATCTTCCCCGTGGCCGCCTACAACGGCGGGCCGAGGAATGTGAAGAGGCTCTACAAGGTCATCCAGAGAATGCGCGTGAGCCTCGAGGACCTGCGCCTACCGGGTGAGCGACCGCCGGACAGCGGAGTGATCTGCCCCTGTCTCTGGAGGGCCGTGAACGCGGATATCCTTCCCGTGTCGATCCCGAGATACAACAACGAGAACCGCTGGTACATCGAGAAGTACCAGAGCATCCTGAGGGTGTTCCAGTAACGGCGCGGCCCTAGAGCGCTCAGCGATCCTTCCCCCTCACCTCCGCGCGATAATCGCGCAGGGTGCGGCGCGTTTCTCTCTTGAACACCACGCTCAGGTACTCCGTGTGCTGGAATCCGGTTCGCTCGGCGATCTCGCCGAAAGCCAGGTCCGTTTCCGCCACCAGCTGTCTGACGCGCCTCAGCCGCGTGCGAAGGATCTCGACCCGCGGCGTGTGCCCGATGAGGTGCCTGAAGCGTCGCTCGAGCACCCGACGCGACAGGCGGCAGGTGCGCAGAACGTCGGATACGTTGATGCCCTCGCAGGCGTGCTCCCGGATGAATTGCACGGCGCGTGCGATGTCGCGGTCCTCTACGGCGAGGATGTCGGTGGACTGGCGCTCGGCGATCCCGAGCGGCGGGATCAGATGCTCCGTGGGCGCCACTTCCTTGCCCGCCATCATGGCATCGAGGAGCGCCGCGGCTTCGTATCCCGCCTGCATGGTGTCGGGTATCACGCTGCTCAGAGGCGGGGAGGCGAGGTGGCAGAGCAACTCGTCATTGTCTACGCCGATCACCGCCACCTCGTCCGGCACGCCGAGTGATACTTCGCGGCAGGCATCCAGAACCTGCTGGCCGCGGACGTCGTAGCACGCCAGGATGCCTATCGGCTTCGGCAGGCTCTTGAGCCACCGCCCTAGCCCCGCGAGCAGCGTCCCGCGGCTTGCCGTGGAATTGCGCGGCGAATAGCTGCGGCAGTCGAAGCCTGCTTCCTGCAGATGCTCCGTGAAATGCCGCTCCCGCCACAGGGACCAGTTGAAGCGCGCATCCCCGCAGAAGGCGAAATGCCGGAATCCCCGCCCGATCAGATGCTCGGCGGCCAGCTTCGCGATCCGCTCGTCATCGGTCTCCACCCAGGGCAGGCTCGGCGCGAGCCGGGCCGCGCTCACGTCCACCGCCGGCAGGCGCTTGCGGAGCACGGCCCGCGCGATCGAAGGTTTCTCGATGCGGGCGATGATCCCGTCGCCGTTCCACTGCTGCAGCCACGAAGGCGGGTCGTCGCCGCGACCCTGTTCCAGCACCTGCAGGGACCAGGGCGGATGCTGCTCGGTGTAGCGGACGATCCCGCGCAGCAGGCCGCGCGCATAGGCGTTCGAGGTCTCGATTAGCAACGCCACCCGCGGGCGGCGGCGCAGGCGGTTGCGGGCTCGTGGGGAGCGTGCCATCGGCATAGCTTTCCACTCCCGGTAAAAAAAGACAAAGCCTGCCGTGCCACATTGCCGCGACGCGCGCTACTGGCCGTGGAAGGCCGGTCAGAAAACTCAATTTCCTGCACCGGCTTTCTCATGGGCGGCCACCCTGCCGCCGACTACACTCGGGCCGATGAGCGGCAAGATCAACATCGCCCTGGTCGGCCTCGGCTTCGGGGCGGAATTCATCCCCATCTATCAGCGCCATCCGCGCGCCAACCTGTACGCAATATGCCAGCGCACCCGGGCGCGTCTCGACCGCATCGGCGATGCCTTCGGCGTGGAACGCCGCTACACGGATTTCGAGGAACTGCTCGCCGACCCCGAGGTCGATGCCGTGCACATCAACTCGCCGATCCCGGACCACGGCTGGCAGTCCATCGCGGCGCTCGAAGCCGGCAAGCACGTGGCCTGCACGGTGCCCATGGCGACCAGCATCGCCGACTGCCGCAGGATCGTGCAGCTCGTCGAGCGCACCGGGCTCACGTACATGATGGCGGAAACCGTCGTCTATGCCCGCGAGTACCTCTACATGAAGGAGCAGCTCGATGCCGGCCGGCTCGGCCGGCTGCAGTTCGTGCAGGCCAGCCACCAGCAGGACATGGACGGTTGGCCGAGCTATTGGCCCGGGCTGCCACCGATGTGGTACGCCACGCACTGCGTCGGCCCGGTGGCCGCGCTCATCGGGGCTTCGGCCGAGTACGTGTCGTGCTTCGGCAGCGGCCGCATCCGCAAGGAGCTCGCCAGGCGCTACGGCTCGCCCTTCGCGGTGGAGACCGCGCACATCAGGTTCCACAAGTCGGACGTGAGCGGCCGCATCATCCGCTCGCTCTTCGACACGGCGCGCCAGTATCGCGAAAGCATCGACGTCTACGGCAGCAAGGCCTCCATCGAGTGGCCGCTCATCGAGCACGAGCCGCTCATCATGCACCGCGCCAAGCGGCCGGAGCACCGGATCCCGGGCGCGATCAAGGTGCCGGACTACGCATCGCGGCTGCCGCGAGCCATCCGCCCCTTCACCCGGCGGGGCGTGTATGACCTCGGCAAGAAGACCCACCTCAGCTTCACCCAGGGCAGCGGCCACGGCGGCTCGCATCCGCACCTGGCGCACGAGTTCGTCAGCGCCATCGTGGAGAAGCGCCGCCCGTTCCCGGATGCCAGGCAGTCGGCCAACTGGACTTGCGTCGGCCTCTGCGCCCACGAGTCGGCACTGAGCGGGGGAAGAATCGTGCGGCTTCCGGAGTTCACTGCATGAGCCGCGAGCGCTTCCTGCTGACGGCGTGCACCGTGGCCATCGCCACGACGTCCTTCGGCTTCATCTCCCGCGCATTCCTCATCTCGGAATGGGGCGACCTGTTCAACCTTTCGGAAACGCAGATCGGCGCGCTGCAGGGAGCCGGGCTCTATCCGTTCGCCATCAGCATCATCCTCTTCAGCCTCGTCATCGACCGCATCGGCTACGGCCGCACCATGGCGATCGCCTGGGTGGGTCACGCCGTCTCCGCCGTCGTCACGCTCACGGCCACCGGCTATGCGCAGCTCTATCTCGGCACGCTGCTGTTCGCCCTGGCCAACGGAGCGGTGGAGGCGGCGACGAACCCGGTGGTCGCCTCGCTCTATCCGCGCAGCAAGACGCATCATCTCAACATCCTGCACGCAGGCTGGCCGGGCGGGCTGCTGCTCGGCGGGCTGCTGGCCATCGCGCTGGGCGACGTCGCCTGGCAGTGGAAGATCGGCCTTTTCGTGCTTCCCGCCATCGCGTACGGCGCCATGATGCTCCGCTGCCGTTTTCCGGTGCAGGAGCGGGTCGCCGCGGGAGTGAGCTATCGCGAGATGCTCCGGGAGTTCGGGTGGGCCGGCTGCCTCATCGTGAGCTTCTTCATCGCGCAGGCCGTGGACGAGGTGAGCCGCGTGTTCGGCGCCGGGCTCGGCACGGGCGCCGTCGTTGCCTTGGCGATGGCGCCGACGCTCGCGTTCGCGTTCTTCGTCCGCAGCCCCGGCCGCCCGATGTTCGTCTTTCTCCTGATCGTCATGATCCTGTTGGCGACCACCGAGCTCGGCACGGACAGCTGGGTGGCGGCGCTGCTGACGCCGGTGCTGCGCGAGTTCGGGTCGAATGCGGGCAACTGGGTGCTCATCTACACCTCCGCCATCATGTTCGTGCTGCGCTTCTTCGCAGGGCCCATCGCGCATCGGCTCTCGCCGCTCGGGCTGCTCGCGGGCGGCTCCGCGCTGGCGGCGGCGGGCCTGCTGATGCTTGCCTCGGCCGGCGCCGTCGCGGGCCTCATCTTCTGCGCGGCGACGCTCTACGGCATCGGCAAGGCGTTCTTCTGGCCCACGACGCTCGCCGTGGTCTCGGAGCAGTTTCCCAAGGGCGGCGCGCTCACCCTGAACGCGATGGGCGGCATGGGCATGATCGCGGTGGGCGTGCTGGGCAACCCGCTGCTGGGGACGCTGCAGGATCATTATCTCGATGCGTCTCTCGCGCGGCAGAGCCCGCAGATCCACGAGGCGGTCGCCGGCTCGCCGCAGAGCAAGTACGGCATCGAATTCCAGCCGCTGGACAAGGCGCGCGTCGCAGCGCTACCGCAGGAGGACCGCGCGGTGCTCGATGGCGTGCGCGCGAGCAACAGCCAGGCGACGCTCGCGAAGGTCGCGGTGCTCCCCATCGTCATGCTCTGCTGTTACCTGGGGTTGATGCTGTATTTCCGTGGCCGCGGCGGCTATCGCGTCGTCCGGCTCGATTCGCCCGCCACGCAAGAGGGACCCGAAGGATGAAACGCAAAGGGCAACGACGGGCGTCGCGTCGCAACTGGTTCGCCGTGGGGCCGATCCCGTTCGAAGGGGCGGGTACCGACAACCCGCTGGCGTTCCGCTATTACGATCCGGCCCGTTCGGACCTGCGTTTCTCGATCGCCTTCTGGCATTCCTTCCGCGGCACCGGCGCCGACACCTTCGGGCCGGGCACCGTCGAGCGCCCGTGGGAAGCCGGCAAGGATGCGCTCGGCGTCGCGAAGGCGCGGCTCGATGCGGCGTTCGAGTTCTTCGCCAAGATCCGCTCGCCGTTCTGGTGCTTCCACGATCGGGACGTCGCCCCCGAAGGCCGCTCGCTGCGCGAGACGAACCGCTACCTCGACCAGGTGGTGTCGCACGCGAAGCAGCTTCAGGCGGCCACGGGAGTGAGGCTCCTTTGGGGCACCGCGAACCTCTTCAGCCATCCGCGCTACATGAGCGGGGCGGCCACCAATCCGGACGCGCACGTATTCGCCTATGCCGCGGCGCAGGTGAAGAAGGCGATGGAGGTCACCCACGAGCTCGGCGGCGAGAACTACGTGTTCTGGGGCGGCCGCGAAGGGTACGACACGCTGCTCAATACCGACATGAGGCGCGAGCAGGAGCACATGGCTTCGTTCATGCACATGGCGGTGGAGCACGCGCGGCACATCGGCTTCGAGGGTCAGCTGCTCATCGAGCCGAAGCCGAAGGAGCCGACCAAGCACCAGTACGACTTCGACGTCGCCGCCGGAATCGCCTTCCTGCGCACCTTCGGCCTGCACCGGCATCTCAAGTTCAACATCGAGACGAACCACGCGACGCTCGCGGGCCACACGTTCCAGCACGAGATCGAGACCGCCGCGGCGCAGGGGCTGCTCGGCTCGATCGACGCCAATACCGGCGACCCGCTGCTCGCCTGGGACACCGACCAGTTCAACACCGACGTGCGCGAGCTGGCGCTGGCCATGGTGAGCATCCGGCGCGCGGGCGGCCTCGGCAGGGGCGGGTTCAATTTCGACGCCAAGCTGCGACGCGCGTCCGTGGATGCGGAAGACCTGTTCCATGCGCACATCGGCGGCATGGATGCGTATGCGCTGGCGGATCGCGTGGCGCAACGCATCCTCGCCGACGGCAAGCTCGCGCGGCTGACCGAGGAGCGCTATTCGAGCTACGACGGCGGCTTCGGCCGCGACATCGAGCGCCGGCGCACGAACTTCCGGGCGCTGGAGAAGCTGGTCCTGGGCGAGCTCGGCGAGCCCGCGCTGCGCTCGGGACGGCAGGAATACCTCGAAAATCTCGTGATGCGCCATCTGCACGCCTGAGCGCTGCGTCGCGACGTCATGTCACTCTATCTCGGCATCGACAGCGGCACGCAGAGCACGCGGATGGTCGTGCTGGATGCCGACGAGGGCCGCGTCGTTTCGCAGGCGGCGGTGAAGCATTCGTTCGTTCCGGAGCTGCCCGCCGGCCACGTCGAGCAGCATCCGCAGGAGTGGCGTGCGGCGCTGGAGAAATTGCTGGAGGCCGCGGCGTCGGCGATAGAGCCGCGCAGGCTGAAGGGCATCGGCGTTTCGGGGCAGCAGCACGGACTCGTCGCGCTCGATGATGCCGGCGAAGTGATCCGCCCGGCGAAGCTGTGGTGCGACACCAGCACGACACGCGAGTGCGCCCTGCTCACCAACCGGCTCGGCGGCCGCAAAGCGGCGATTCGCAAACTGGGGCTGCCGTTCCTGCCGGGCTACACGGCGCCGAAAATCCTCTGGCTCAAGCGCAACGAGCCGGCGCACTATCGGCGGCTGCGCAGGGTGCTCCTGCCGCACGACTATCTCAACTATTGCCTGACGGGCAACCACCGCATGGAATGCGGCGATGCATCCGGAACTGCGCTCATGAACGTGCGCAGACGCGCTTGGTCGAGTGAGGCCATCCGCGCCATCGATCCTTCATTGCAGGACTTCCTGCCGCCCCTGTGCGCAGCCGAAGCGCCTGCCGGGACGCTGCTGCCTTCCCTTGCACGGCGGCATGGCTTTGGCCCCGACGTCGTGGTGAGCGCCGGCGGTGGAGACAACATGATGGCCGCTATCGGCAGTGGCAACGTCCGCGCCGGCATCGTCACTGCGAGCCTCGGCACGAGTGGCACGGTGTTCGCGTACAGCGCCACTCCCGTCATCGATCCGCGCGGCGAGGTTGCGGCCTTCTGCGATTCCACCGGTGGGTTTCTCCCGCTCGTCTGCACCATGAACGTCACGCTCGTGACGGAGCAGTTCCGCAGTCTCTTCGGCTGGAGCCAGGCTCAGTTCGACGAGGCCGCCGCGAGCGTGTCGCACGGTGCGGAGGGTCTGCGGCTCCTTCCTTACCTGGATGGCGAGCGCACGCCCAACCTGCCGAAGGCCACCGGCACGCTGAGCGGCATCACGCGCCGGAACCTGACTCCGGCGCACCTCGCCCGCGCTGCATTGGAAGGTGTGATCGAAGGCATTGCGTTCGGTCTGGAGCGCCTTCGCACGCTGGGG